>JBJTLW010000057.1:0-25645 GCA_046063225.1 Novosphingobium sp.
TCCGCATCGAGGAACGGGTGACCATCCGCATCGCCCCGCGCCCCGCGCCGATGATGCCGTCTATGTTCGCGCAGGATTTCGCCCCGCAGCAGGGAATGCCGCGCTTCACCCAGAAGAAGATGGGCAAGTGCGTGCCGATGACGGCAATCCTTGGCGTGCAGCCGGCCAGCGGCAACCGCCTGATCATGATGCTGAAAGACCGGCGCACGGTCAGCGCCACCCTGTCCAAATCGTGCCAGTCGCAGGCCTACTATTCGGGCTTCCTGGTGGCCAAGAACGCCGACGGCATGATCTGCCAGGGGCGCGACCAGCTTCTGGCGCGCAACGGCACGAATTGCACCGTCAGCGGTTTCCGCCAGATCGTCGAACAGGGCGACTAGGCGTTTTCCTTGACTTTGCGGGGGCTTTGCGCCTAGGGCGCGCCAACTTCGCGCAGGCTTTCGATACCCGCTCGAAGCGGCGGCCTGCCGGGGGGATGGGGCGCGTACGCTTTTACATTCCGGAACAACTGCACAGCTTATGAAATTTGCCGATATCGGCCTGTCTGACGAACTGCTCGCGGCGGTCACCGCCAAGGGATACGACACGCCCACGCCCATTCAGGCCCAGGCCATCCCTTCGGTCCTGATGATGCGCGACCTTATCGCCATCGCCCAGACCGGCACGGGCAAGACCGCCAGCTTCGTGCTGCCGATGATCGACATCCTTTCCCACGGCCGCCGCCGCGCGATGATGCCGCGCAGCCTGATCCTTGAGCCGACCCGCGAACTCGCCGCCCAGGTGGCGGAAAACTTCGAAGCGTACGGCAAGAACCACGACCTGAAGATGGCGCTGCTGATTGGCGGCGTGCAGATGGGCGATCAGGTGAAGGCGCTGAATGAAGGCGTTGACGTGCTGATCGCCACGCCGGGACGCCTGATGGATCTGTTCGAACGCGGCAAGATCCTGCTGACCGGCTGCGACCTGCTGGTGATCGACGAAGCCGACCGCATGCTCGACATGGGCTTCATCCCGGATATCGAGACGATCTGTTCCAAGCTGCCCACCTCGCGCCAGACGCTTCTGTTCAGCGCGACCATGCCGCCGCCCATCAAGAAGCTGGCAGACAAGTTCCTGTCGAACCCCAAGTCGATCGAAGTGGCGCGCCCGGCATCAAACAATGCCAACATCGCGCAGCACAAGGTGCTGGTCGACAGCCGCAAGAAGCGCGAAGCACTGCGCTATCTGCTGCGCAACGACAACGTTTCCACCGCGATGATCTTTGCCAACCGCAAGACCACGGTGCGCGAGCTCAACAAGAGCCTGCAGCGCCACGGCTTCCAGAGCGGCGAAATCCATGGCGACATGGATCAGTCCGCCCGCATTGCCGAGCTGGATCGGTTCAAGGACGGCAAGATCAACATCCTCGTCTGCTCCGACGTCGCCGCCCGCGGTCTCGACATCAAGGGCGTCAGCCACGTGTTCAACTTCGACACGCCCTGGCACCCGGACGATTACGTACACCGCATCGGCCGCACCGGTCGCGCCGGCGCCACCGGCCGCGCCTTCACGCTGGTCGGCAAGGAAGATGCCGAAGCGATTGAAAACGTCGAGAAGCTGACCGGCGGAGCAATCCCGGTTTACGAGGTCAAGCTAGGTGAGGGCGAGGCACGCCCCGCGCGCGAAGACCGTCCTCGCCGCGCCGATCGTGACGAACGCAGTGAAAAGCCGCAGCGCGAACGCGCGCCGCGCGCCGAAAAGGCCGAGCCACGCGAAAAGCCGCAGCGCGCAGCGCGGGAAGAACGTGCACCGCGTGAAGATCGCGCCCCGCGCATGGAACGCGCTCCGCGCGAAGACCGTGCGCCGCGCGCCGAAAGCCGTCCGCGCCGCCATGAGCCGTCTGAGCCGCCGAGCAAGCCGGGCGAATGGAACGGTCCCGTGCCGGGATTCCTGGGCGTTTCGGCACTCTAAAGCCGCCTGAAGCCGCATCTGGCGCGCCAGTCGAAAGCATGCTGCCGCGTATGCGGCGGCTTAACCGTGCTGTATGTCAGCTGTCTGCCAGTTTGACGAAGCTGTCGATCACCCGCTTTGCGCCGGCCGTCTCGAAATCAATTTCGAGCTTGTTGCCTTCCTGCGCGGTGACGCGGCCGTAGCCGAACTTTTCGTGGAACACGCGCGCGCCGATCGCAACGTCGGTGCGCGGTTTGGCGGCAAAGCTCGCGGCGGAGCGGGTCGCTTCGGGCAGGCGCTTGGGGATGGAATCGAATTCGCGGCTGGCGGCGCGCTGCCAGCCGGGGCCGCGCGTCATGGTGCGTGACGGTTCGGAGCGGGCGAGGTGGGCGAACGGATCCTCGCGTTCCGACCACTGCGCCTTCCACAGGCTCGCGCCGCCGGTCAGCGTGGTTTCGGCATCGACATGAACGGGCGGGATTTCGCCGATGAAGCGGCTGGGGATCGAGCTGGTCCACTGGCCGTAGATACGCCGGTTGGCGGCGTGAAGGATGGTGCAGCGCCGCCGCGCCCGCGTGATCGCGACATAGACAAGGCGGCGTTCCTCTTCGAGGCTGGCGAGCCCGCCTTCATCCATGGCCCGCTGTGAAGGGAAAACGCCTTCCTCCCAGCCGGGCAGGAACACCTGATTGAATTCCAGCCCCTTCGCGGCGTGGATGGTCATGATCGTGACCTTCTCGGCATCGTCGGCGGCGTCGTTGTCCATGACCAAGCTGACGTGTTCGAGGAAATCGCCCAGCGTCTCGTATTCCTCCATGGCGCGGGCGAGTTCGGACAGGTTTTCCAGCCGGCCTGCCGCTTCCGCGCTGCGTTCGGCCTGCAGCATCGCGGTATAGCCGCTCTCATCAAGCAGGGTGCGCACCAGTTCGGCCGGACTGGCGGTTTTCGCCATGTCACGCCAGCGGGCGAAATCGCGCATCAGGGCAAGAAGGGTGTTGCGTGCCCGCGCCGGCAGCTCATCGGAATCGACGATCTCGATGGCGGCGAGCGACAGCGGCACGCCGCGGGCACGCGCGTGCCGATGCAGCTTTTCCAGCGCCTTGTCACCCAGTCCACGCTTGGGCGTGTTGTAAATTCGTTCAAACGCCAGATCGTCAGCCGGCTGGGCAATGATCCGCAAATAGGCGAGCGCATCGCGCACTTCAGCGCGTTCGTAGAAACGAAAACCGCCGATTATCTTGTAGTTGAGGCCGATAGCGATGAACCGGTCTTCAAATTCGCGCGTCTGGAACTGGGCGCGCACCAGGATGGCAATCTGGTTCAGGCTCGCACCCTCGCGCTCCAGTCTCTCGATCTCGTCACCAACGCGCCGGGCTTCCTCCGGACCGTCCCAGACGCCGATGACACGCACCTTGTCGCCGCCGCCCTGCTCGGTCCACAGAGTCTTGCCCAGCCGTTCGCTATTGGCGTCGATCAGGCCCGATGCCGCGGCAAGGATTTCCGGCGTTGAGCGATAGTTCTGCTCCAGCTTGATCACCTTGGCGCCGGGAAAGTCCTTTTCGAACTTCAGGATGTTCGCCACTTCCGCGCCGCGCCACGAATAGATTGATTGGTCGTCATCGCCGACCACGCAGATGTTCTTGCGCTCCTGCGCCAGCAGCCGCAGCCACAGGTACTGCACCTGGTTGGTATCCTGGTATTCGTCGACCATGATGTATTTGAAACGCTGTCGATACTGGTCGAGCACCTCACGGTTGCTGCGCAGAATGTTGAGCATGTGCAGCAGCAGATCGCCGAAATCGCAGGCGTTCAGCGCCTTCAGCCGGTCCTGATAGAGCCTGTAGAACTGCTGGCCCTTGCCGTTAGCATAGCTTTCGTTCTCAGCCGCATCGAGATCGCCGGGGTTTAGACCGCGGTTCTTCCAGCGGTCGATGCAGGCGGCCAGCTGGCGAGCCGGCCAGCGCTTGTCGTCAACGCCCTCTGCCTGGATCAGCTGCTTGAGCAGGCGCAGCTGATCGTCGGTATCGATGATCGTGTAGTTCGATTGCAGGCCGGCAAGTTCCGCGTGCCGGCGCAGCATCTTGGCGGCGATCGCGTGGAACGTGCCAAGCCACGGCATCCCTTCCACCGCCGGTCCGATCAGCTGGCCAACCCGCTCGCGCATTTCCCGCGCCGCCTTGTTGGTGAAGGTGACGCAGAGGATCTCGCTCGGCCAGGCAAGGCGGCTGCGCACCAGATGGGCCAGGCGCGCGGTCAGCGCGGCGGTTTTGCCGGTGCCGGCGCCAGCCAGCATCAGCACCGGGCCTTCGGTGGTGAGCACGGCTTCGCGCTGGGGCGGGTTCAGGCCATCGAGCAGGGGATCGGGGGAAATATCAGACACGGTGCGAACAACTAGGGAACAGAGCGACGGGATGCAAGCTGCGCGAGGTGGATGGAGGAACCATCGGCCGTCCGGCTCGTCTTGTTAGACAGATAACAGTCAATCACGGAGTTTTGAACGATGCGCCCGATTTTTCTTGCGGGTTGTGCGGCTATTGCCGCGCTCTCGGCCCCGATGGCTCTCAATGCCCAGACGGAATCGACCACGGTGACCACGGCAGAGGGTCGCACCTATGCCTTGACGCCCGAGCAGCAGACGGTCTTCAACGGCTGGACCGCCTCCCAGCGCGCCATCTACGACGGCTGGCCGCTTGAGGCGCGGACCTATTACTGGACGCTGAGCCCCGATCAGGCGTCCAGCTGGTGGTCCCTGCAGGATGCCCAGCGTGTTGCGCTTTACGGCTGGCCGGCAGACCTTCGCGCCTATTACTGGGGCCTGCCCGCTGACCGTCAGCGCGGCTATTGGGCGCTGACCGACGATCAGCGCGGCATGATCTACAAGATGACGCCCGAGCAGCAGGAAAAGGCATGGGCCGCAGTCTCGGCGCAGCTTGCCGGCCAGACCCCGGCGACGCCGGTTGGCCAGGCAAACCCTCCGGGTGAAGGCGTTCCCACGGCGGGCGTTCCCGATCCGCAGGCAGCCGCACAGTCTGTACCCCCCGCCATGCCGGCAGATCCCTCCTATCAGGGCGGCCCATACAAGGGCGCGCTGACCCCGCCGCCCGAGACCGCAATGAACAAGACCTATCCGGTTTGCACACGCAAGCTTCAGGATAGCTGTCGTAATCCGGGCGGCCGGTGATGACTGGAAACAGGTGAAACAAGTTTTACAACTTGCAACAACCTGTTCTCTTACAATTCATCAACCGGCCTTTATTGGGCCTCAAGCCATCCCGAATGGCATGAGCCCGAGAAGGGTCGCAGGGGAAGAGCGAGGTGAGAGCCTCGCTCTTCTCTTTTCGGGGGGCGCCGGGCCTTTGTGTCCGGCGCCCTTTCCCGCTCCCCGCTTGACAGGCGCGGCGCAACCGTCAACGCCCTGCGGGCCATGAACCCTGTCCGCCAGAACGCCCGCGTCCTCACCGCAGCCCTCGTCGGCACGGCGGTCGAATTCTACGATTTCTATATCTATGCGACGGCGGCGGCGCTGGTATTCGGTCCGCTGTTTTTCCCCGCGCAATCGCCGGCGGCGCAGCTTGCGCTTTCGTTCCTCACCTTCGGTATCGCCTTTTTCGCGCGGCCCGTGGGGGCCATCGCCTTTGGCCACTTCGGTGACCGGATCGGCCGCAAATCCACGCTCGTCGCCTCGCTGCTGCTGATGGGCGGATCTACGCTGCTTATCGCCTTCCTGCCCACCTACGCCATGGCCGAGGGCTGGGGCGCCGGATGGATCGCTCCTGCCTTGCTGTGTCTCCTGCGCTTTGGCCAGGGTTTCGGCCTTGGTGGTGAATGGGGCGGCGCGGCGCTGCTGGCGGTGGAGAACGCGCCCAAGGGCTGGGAGGCGCGCTTTGGTGCCGCACCGCAGTTTGGCGCGCCGGTCGGCTTTCTGGCTGCCAACGGCCTGTTCCTGATTCTCGGTCAGTGTCTGTCCGACGCGGACTTCCGGGCCTGGGGCTGGCGCGTGCCCTTCCTGCTGAGCGCGGTCCTGGTGGGCGTGGGCCTGTGGGTGCGGCTGAAGATTGGCGAAACGCCGCAATTCAAGGCGGCGCTGGCGCACGAAAAGCCGCCCGCCGTGCCGCTTGCCCGGCTGTTCGCTCAGCATGGCTGGGCCGTAATCGCCGGAACGGCCGGAGCGGTTGCTTGCTTTGCCATCTTCTATCTTGCCACCGCCTTTGCCCTGGCCATAGGCACGGGCCCGCTGGGCTATGCGCGCACCGATTTCCTGTCGATCCAGCTGGCTGCGAACTGCTTTCTTGCGCTGGGCATTGCCGTTGCCGCATGGCGCGCGGACCGGCTCGGCAGCCGCTCCACGCTGGCCTGGGGGGCAGCAGCCACCGTAGTGCTGGGCTTCATCTTTGGCCCCGGCCTGCAATCGGGATCGCTGCTAACGGTCTTTGCCACGCTGTCCGCCGCGCTGTTCGTCATGGGCTACGTCTATGGCCCGCTCGGTGCCTGGCTGCCGACGCTCTATCCGCCGCTGGTGCGCTACAGCGGGGTGTCGGTTGCGTTCAACGCCGGCGGCATCGTCGGCGGAGCGCTGACGCCTTTTGTGGCGCAGGGCATGGCGGCGTCTGGCAACCTGATTTTCGTCGGCATGCTCATCAGCCTTGCCGGGTTGCTGACCCTGCTGGGCGTCCTGACGGCCAGGGCAGCGGACTAGGCCAGCTTCGCCAGCGTCACCTGCGCCTTGCCGATCTTGCGGCTGACGTCGACGGCAAACCCCTTGAGCTTGGGCGTCTCATCCGCCGCCGTCTCAAGACTGACCCATGTCGCCGGGCCAATCCAGCCAAGTCTGTTAAGCTTGTCGATCGCCACGTCACCCGCGCCGGTGCCATAGGGCGGGTCGAGGAAGATCAGATCGAGCGGCGCCTTCGCTGGCCCGAGCGACAGCACCGAACTGGCACGCACATCGCATTCCGCTTGCGCCTTCAGATTGGCGATATTGGTGCGGATGGCGCGGATGGCGGCAGGGTTCTGCTCGACGAACAGGCACGAGGCCGCGCCGCGCGACAGAGCTTCGAGTCCGAGCGCGCCCGATCCGGCGAAGAGATCGGCCACGGCCAGCCCCTCGAAATCGCCAAGCCGGCTGACCAGCATGGAAAACAGCGTTTCGCGCGTGCGGTCAGCCGTGGGGCGCGTGGCATCGCCCGTTGGTGCGGCAAGCTTGCGTCCGCGCCACTGCCCGGCAACGATCCGCAGGCTCACCGGCGTGGACCTTTCGGCCGGTCACCGCCACCACCGGAACGCGGGTTGCCACCGCCGCCACCCGAAGGGCGTTGACCTCCCCGGCCTCCGCCAGATGGACGAGCGCCGGGCTTTCCGGGCCGGCGATCGGCGTGATCGCGGCCCGATGGGCGGCGCTCGGTCTGGTCCCGGCCTGCCGGTCCACGCGACCGTTCGCCCCGCGAATCGCGGCCTTCGCTCGAACGCGACGATCCGCGTCCATCCGAACGCGGCGGCGAACGGGGTGCATCGCGATCCACCGGACGCGACGGATCGGGCTTGCGGCGCGGCGGTCCGGACCGGCCGGGGCCGCGACGTGCCGGGCGACCGGCATCGCCCCCAGCGGCAGGCGCATCAGCCTTCGGTTTGGCGGCAGGCCTGGGCAGGTCCTTCAGGGTGCGCATGAAGCGCTCGACATCGGCGGGGCGCACCTCATAGGCCTGCCCGCGCGGCAGATCGCCCAGCTCGAACGGGCCATAGCGCAGGCGCAGAAGGCGGCTGACTTCCAGCCCCAGCGCTTCCAGAACGCGGCGCACTTCGCGGTTCTTGCCTTCGGTCAGGGTCAGTTCGATCCACTGGTTGCGGCCCGTGCGCCGCTCCATATTGGCGTCGATCCGGCCATAATGAACGCCGTCGATGGTAGTGCCGTCCATCAGCGCTTCAAGCTGCTGCTGGCTGACCTCGCCATAGGTGCGGGCGCGGTAGGTGCGCGGAATGCCGCTGGCCGGCAATTCCATGGCGCGCTTCAGTTCGCCATCGTTGGTTAGCAGCAACAAGCCTTCGGTGTTGAGATCGAGCCGGCCCACCGGCATCAGGCGCGGCGTGCCCTTGGGCAGGGCATTGGCCAGCGCGGCGTAGATCGTGGGACGGCCGCGCGGATCGCGTTCGGCGGTAAGCAGACCGGTCGGCTTGTGGAACACGAACAGGCGCGCGGCTTCGGGCGCCTGCACCGCCTTGCCGTCCACCGTCAGGCCGTGGAACGTGGTGAGCAGGGTGGCGGGGGTGGTCACCACCTCCTCACCGATTCTGACCCGCCCTTCGGCAATCATCCGCTCCACCTCTCGCCGGCTGGCGACGCCAGCGCGCGCGAGGAGCTTGGCGATGCGCTCTCCACGCAGTGGAGGTTCATTGGCGCCGTTTTCGGGTGGGGAATTGTCCATCTGCCGCCCTTAGCGGCATGGGGCAAAACCGTCAAAGACGGCCTAGAAAAAGCCGCGAAATGGGCTAGCGTGCGCGCGATCCAAAGGGAGAAGGGTTCGCATGTCGGTCGATCTCATTCGTTTTCTGATTTTTGCCGGAGTGCTCGTGGCGCTGGTGCTGATCGCAACCACCAGCAAGACCTTCCGCCCCTATATCCGCAAGGCGCCGCTGGTGGCCTTCCTGCTCGGCATTTCCAGCGGCTTTCCGCTGACCTTGCTGATCGCGACGATGACCTTCTGGCTGGCGAAAGTCGGCATCGACACAGCAACTATCGGTTTCGCGGTGGCGCTGGGCATTCCCTATACCATCAAGTTCCTGTGGGCGCCGCTGGTAGACAAGCTGCCGCTGCCGTTCCTGACCAAGACCTTCGGCCAGCGCCGTGGCTGGCTGTTCCTGATCCAGGCGCTTCTGTTCGTTTCGGTCTGGCAACTGGGAGCCAGCAACCCGCAGCCCGGCGATTTGGGCCTGTTTGCCGTCTGGGCGCTGATCACGGCCTTCCTTTCGGCCACGCAGGATATCGTCATCGACGCGTACCGCATTGAAATTCTGGATGAAGTCGAATTTGCCCACGGCACGGCGACCAACCAGTTCGGCTATCGCACCGGCAACCTCATCGCCGGGGCCGGCACCATTTATTTTGCGTCGGCCGAAGGGCTCGGGCTGGGCTGGGCCACCGCCTATGGCCTGACGGCTTTCTGCATCGTGCCGGCCATTTTGGGTGCGCTGTGGATCGGCCCGGGCCGCTTTGTCGATCGCTATTCCCATGTCAGCGGGATGAAGGCCGGGCAGTTCCTGACCGAAGCGGTTATCAATCCGTTCCGCGAATTCCTTGGCCGCCACGGTGCCTTCCTGATCCTCGCCTTCGTGCTGGTCTACAAGGTGGGCGACGCCATGGGGCAGGCGATGCTCAGCCCGATGATCGTCGATCTGGGCTTTGCCGATCTCGATTATATTTCCGCCAACAAGCTCTGGGGCTTTGCCGCGCTGATCATCGGGTCGGCGCTTGGCGCGCCGTTCATCCTGTGGCTCGGTATGGGCCGGGCACTGCTGATCTCGGGCCTGATGATGATGCTGTCGAACGTGATGTTCATGCTGCTGGCGGCAACCGGCAACAATTACTGGATGCTGGTGGCGGCAATCGGCACCGAAAACCTGACGAGCGGCATTGGCCTCACCGTGTTCACCACCTACCTCTCGGGACTGTCCTCGATCGCCTATACCGCGACGCAATTTGCCCTGCTTTCGTCCTTTGCCGGAGTCGGGAGGACCTTCATGGCGGGGCCGGCGGGGATCATTGCCGACAAGTTCGGCTGGATCGGTTTCTGGGGCTTTACCGTGGTCGCCGCGGTGCCGGGAATGCTGCTGCTCTGGGTGCTGTGGAGCAAGGGCTATGTCGTGCAATCGATGCGCCAAACCGCGGCGGTCGATGAAAAGCGGATGAAAACGCCGCTCAGCCCGCTGCGTATCGCCGGCGTCGGGCTGGTCGTGGTCGGACTGGTCGGCGTGCTGCTGTCGCAGCCGCTGAAGTGGCAGAATTCCACGACTTTGGCCTTTGCAGCGGTGCTTGCCCTGGGCGCGCTGGTGGCCTGGCTGGGCAAGGCAAGGCCGGCCCCTGCGGCCTAGTCCGGAATCTCTTCGTTGAGCCGCAGCACCTCGCCCGCAAGGTAGAGCGAACCGGCTATCAGCACGTCACCCTGCGGCGGCAAGGCTTCGAGCGCCTGTGCCACGGTGGCGAACGAGCGAACCGGCAGGCTGGTGTGCGCGGCGAAATGCTCGGGCGGATGGGCATCGTGCCCGGGCGCGGGAACGACCGAGATGGATGCCAGATGATCCCGCAAAGGGGCTACAATGGCGCCCGCATCCTTGTTCGCCAGCATGCCGATGACGAGGTGGAACGGTTCCGCGCCGGCGAAATGCCGCGCAATCGCCAGCCCGGCGTCAACATTGTGCCCGCCGTCGAGCCACACCTTCCGCCCCGGAACCAATGCGGTGAGCGGACCCGGTCCGAGCAGTTGCAGCCGTGCGGGCCAGCGTGCCGACACGATGCCTTGCGCCATCGCCTCTTCGTCCACCGGCACCTTGTTCTGATGGCGCAGCATGGCAACGGCCAGTGCGACGTTGTCTGCCTGATGCGCGCCGGGCAATGCGGGAAGCGGCAGGAACAGATCACCCGCTGCATCGCGGTAATGGATCGTCTCTTCCCCGGTCCGGGCGCGCCAGTGGGCATCGCGCATGAACAACCGTGCCCCGGCGAGGTCGGCGCGAAGGGCGATTTCCTCGGACACCTCAGGCGCATAGGCCTGCGTCACCAGCGGCACCTCGGCCCGGGCGATCCCCGCCTTTTCAAAGGCAATGCGCCGCATCGGATCGGAAGGCGTTCCCTCCTCCGGGGCGAGCAGGAAGGCCTCGTGATCGATGCCCAGGGTGGCGATGCCGCAGGCGGCCTGATCGTCCAGCACATTGGTTGCATCGAAGCGCCCGCCAAGGCCGACCTCGATCACGCAGGCATCGGCCGGATGGCGGTGAAAGGCGAGGAAGGTGGCTGCTGTCGTCACCTCGAAAAAGCTGGGGGCCAGATCCTCGCCCGCGTCAAGAACGTCGCGCAGCAGACTGGCAAGTTCCGCATCGCTCACCAGTTCGCCAGCGATGCGGATGCGCTCGTTATAGCGCACCAGGTGCGGCTTGGTCGCGGAATGGACGGTTAGCCCCTGCGCCTCCAGCATCGCGCGAAGGTAGGCGCAGGTGCTGCCCTTGCCGTTGGTTCCGGCGACATGGAACACCGGCGGCAGGTGCCTGTGCGGATTGCCGATGCGGGCGAGCAGTTCGCGGATCGTCTCCAGCCCCAGCCGCCCCTGCGGCAGGGAGAGCGCGGCGAGGCGGTTCAGTTGCGCCTGGACTTCGGGCGAATCGGACGTGGCGAAATCGCGCAATCTACCCCTCCGTCAGCGCTTTGCGCTGCCACCTCCCCATTTGCACTGCGTGAAAATGGAGAGGACCTTTCCCTCGCCTGATCCTCTCCAGATTTGCGAAGCACATCTGGGGAGGGGGACCGCCCGCGCAGCGGGTGGTGGAGGGGCTGTTAAGCCGCCTTGGCCGGTGCCAGAAAATCCAGCACCCTGGCCAGCGTGTCCTTCAGGTCTTTCCTTGGCACCACCATGTCCACCATGCCGTGGGCGTGGAGATATTCGGCGCGCTGGAAGCCTTCGGGCAGCTTTTCGCGGATCGTATCCTGAATCACGCGCTGGCCGGCAAAGCCGATCAGGCAGCCCGGCTCGGCGATGTGAATGTCCCCCAGCATGGCATAGCTGGCGGTGACGCCGCCGGTGGTCGGATCTGTCAGCACGACGACATAGGGCAGGCCCGCCGCCTTCAGCCGCCGCGTGGCGACCGTGGTCTTGGGCATCTGCATCAGGCTGAGGATGCCTTCCTGCATGCGCGCGCCGCCCGCCGCCGTGCAGATCACATAGGCGCACTTTGCCTTGATCGCGGCTTCGGCGCCGTTCACGAAAGCCTCACCCACGGCCATGCCCATCGATCCGCCCATGAAGGCGAAGTCCTGCACGCCGAGCACAACCTTGTGGCCATCGATGCTGCCCGCCGCATTGGTCAGCGCATCGGGGTGCGGATTGGCGGCGCGGGCGGCCTTAAGCCGGTCCGGGTATTTCTTGGAATCGCGGAACTTCAGCGGGTCTTCCGCCACCTTCGGGCTGGGCAGAACCGTGAACCCGGCATCGAGCAGCTGGGCAAACCGGGCATCGGCGCCGATGCGGCCATGATGCTCGCAACGCGGGCAAACGCTGAGGTTTTCCTCATACTCCTTCGTGAAGAGCATTTCCTTGCACGAAGGGCACTTGATCCAGAGGTTGTCGGGCGTGTCGCGCTTGGTGACGCGGGACAGCGAATTGCGGACTTTGGTTAGCCAGGACATGCGGGGGCTTTAGCGAAAATTTTGCCAAATGGCACCCTTTTGATCCTTCCCATTTTGCGAAGCCAAATGGGGAGGTGGCCGCAGCGAAGCGGAGGTCGGAGTGGCATCAGCGCGCGCGAATTTGCCCCTCCGTCAGCCCTCCGGGCTGCCACCTCCCCAGATGTGCTTCGCAAATCTGGAGAGGATCTATCGGGCGCTGTGCACCGCATCCGCCAGAGCGCGCGTCAATTCCTTCACCGGACCAGCCGCATCCGCTCCGTGCTGGGCGACGAGATCGACCAGCGCCGAGCCGACCACCACACCGTCGGCCACCTTGGCGATGGCGCTCGCCTGTTCGGGGGTGCGCACGCCGAAGCCGACGGCGACTGGGATCGTGGCCGATGCCTTGATGCGGGCGACAGCTTCCTCGATCGAGGTCTGCGCCGCCTGTTGCATGCCGGTGATGCCGGCGACCGAGACGTAGTAGAGAAAACCGGAGGAGCCTTCGAGCACGGCGGGCAGCCGCGCGGCGTCGGTGGTGGGCGTTGCGAGGCGGATCAGCGAAACGCCGGCCGCGCGAAGGGCGGGTCCGAGTTCGGGGTCTTCCTCAGGCGGAATGTCGACGCAGATCACGCCGTCAACGCCGGCCTTCTGGCACTCCGCCGCGAACCATTCCGGCCCGCGGGAAATCATCGGGTTGGCATAGCCCATCAGCACCAGCGGCACGTCCGGATGGCGTGCGCGGAAGTCGCTGGCGAGGCGGAAGATGTCCGCCGTCGTCGTGCCTGCGCCCAGCGAGCGCAGGTTGGCGTTCTGGATTGCCGGGCCATCGGCCATCGGATCGGTGAAGGGCATGCCCAGCTCGATCACATCCGCGCCGCCCGCGACGAGCGCGTCGAGGATGGCTGCGGTGGCACCGGGTGCCGGATCGCCGCCGGTGACGAAAGTGACGAGGGCGGGGCCCTTGGCGAAAGCGGAGGAGAGGCGTGTCATGATTCTAATATGGGATTAATTTTAAAGACCTGGAATGCAATCGTCATCAAAGACGCAGACGCTACGCCAAGTCCAAACGCGAAAGCGAAATTTGGCGTGCCATTAATTAAGGCGTCAATTGCGGCTGTCGCCAAATTTACGCTGCCGAAAACCTTAATAAAAGTAAGAGGTGCGCTGGCGCGACTGCTCCGCACCCAGCCGCTCACATGAAGGCGATTGCATTCAGCCTCGTTGTCACTCACAACTCCACCCCCAGATGCTCCGCGACTGAGAAGATGTCCTTGTCGCCGCGGCCGCACAGGTTGGCGAGGATGATCTGGTCCTTGCCCATGGTCGGCGCGACCTTTTTCACCGCCGCGATGGCGTGGCTCGGCTCGAGCGCGGGGATGATGCCTTCGGTGCCGCAGAGCAGCTGGAAGGCATCGAGCGCCTCGGTATCGGTGACACTGGTGTATTCGACGCGGCCGATTTCCTTGAGCCAGGAATGCTCCGGCCCGATGCCGGGATAGTCCAGACCCGCGCTGATCGAGTGGCCTTCAAGGATCTGGCCGTCCTCGTCCTGCAGCAGGTAGGTCTTGTTGCCGTGGAGCACGCCTGGACGTCCGCCTGCCATACTGGCCGCGTGCAGCTTTTCGAGCCCTTGGCCTGCCGCCTCGACGCCGAGCATCTTGACGCTGGCATCGTCAAGGAAGGGGTGGAACAGGCCGATGGCGTTGGAGCCGCCGCCGATTGCCGCGACCAGCAGGTCGGGCAGGCGGCCGGTGCGCTTCAGCATCTGCTCGCGCGCTTCCTTGCCGATCACGGACTGGAAATCGCGGACCAGTTCCGGATAGGGGTGCGGGCCGGCGGCGGTGCCGATAATGTAGAAGGTGTCGTGCACATTGGCGACCCAGTCGCGCAGCGCCTCGTTCATCGCGTCCTTCAGCGTGCCCGCACCGGCGGTGACCGGGCGCACTTCGGCGCCGAGCAGCTTCATGCGGAACACGTTGGGCTTCTGCCGCTCCACGTCGGTCGCGCCCATGAACACGGTGCAGGGCAGGCCGAAGCGCGCGCAGACCGTGGCCGTGGCGACGCCGTGCTGGCCCGCGCCGGTTTCGGCGATGATCCGCGTCTTGCCCATGCGCATGGCGAGCAGGATCTGGCCGATGCAATTATTTATCTTGTGCGCGCCCGTGTGGTTCAGTTCGTCGCGCTTGAACCACACCTGCGCCCCCTTCCCGGGAGGGGCATTTTTGGCCAGTTCCTCGGTGAGCCGGGGCGCGAAGTATAGCGGGCTGGGGCGGCCGACATAGTGTTCCAGCAGGTCGTCGAACTCGGCCTGAAATGCCGGGTCGGCCTTGGCGGCGCGGTAATGCTTTTCCAGGTCGAGGATCAGCGGCATCAGGGTTTCTGCGACATAGCGGCCGCCGAACTGGCCGAAGTGGCCACGATCGTCGGGCTGGGTGCGGAACGAATTGGGGCTGGGCGCGTTCATGTGCGGCGCTTGGCAGAGCGCGGCGGCGCTGTCCAGACTCGGCGTTGCTTCGCCTTGCCGGCACGCGGAATCGCCCCGGCGATTCGTCTTGCGACAGCCCTGTCGAAATGTGTTGCATTGCAGCAACATTGTGTTGCGAAGCCGCAATTATGACATGATTTGTTCATTGCGGCGAAATGTAACCCCGCCTAACCGGCCCCTGCCCCCGGACAAGAAGGGGCGTTGAATCTCAGGAGTTTATTATGAAGAAGCTTATCCTCGCCCTGGCCGCTACGGCCGCTTTCGCCTCGCCCGCAATGGCTAACGAAGGCCGCATCGAAGCGCGCGGCGGCGTGATCTGGTTCGGCAACGGCGGTGGCAGCGAAGACGTGTACGGCATGGCTGCCGGTTACGACTTCGACCTCGGCAGCTCGGCTTTCGCCGGTGTTGAAGCGTCGGGCGACATCGTTGGCGCCACCGGTTCGAAGGTTGCCTTCGGCCTGACCGGCCGTCTGGGCGCCAAGGTTGGCGAAAAGACCAAGCTCTACGTCGATGGCGGCTACACCAGCGAACCCTGCACCGGCTGCGTTGACGCGGTTCACGCCGGCGTTGGCGCCGAAGTCGGCTTCGGCAACGCCATGTACGGCAAGATTGGCTATCGCCACTTCTTCACCAGCAACGGCGCTCCGGATTCGGACACGGTTGCTGTTGGTCTCGGCGTTCGCTTCTAATAGCGAGCCGACAGGCAAAGAACAGGGGCGGTCCGGCAACGGGCCGCCCTTTTTCTATGCGCGGTGTTGGATCAGGCAGTGCGGACCGCGGCGCAGAAATCGGCGATTTTCTGCACGTCCTTCACTCCGGGTGCCGATTCCACGCCCGACGAGGTATCGACCAGCCCCGCGCCGGTTGCGCGCGCGGCTTCGGCCACGTTCACTGGTGAAAGCCCCCCGGCGAGCCCCCAGGGCGCGCGGTTCTTCCATGCCGCAAGCAGCGACCAGTCAAAGCTCAGCCCCATGCCGCCGGGCAGCGTGCCCTTGGGCGTCTTGGCATCGAACAGGATGAAGTCCGCGACCCCGGCAAAGGCGGCGGCGGCGGTGATATCCTCGGCCTTGGCGACGGGAACGGCCTTCCACACCGGCAGGCCAAAGCGCGCCTTCGCCTGTGCGAGCCGCTCCGGGCTTTCATGGCCGTGGAACTGCACGGCATCGAGCCGGCCGGCGGCAATCGCTTCGGCCAGCAGGGCATCGCCGGGTTCGACGAACACGCCGACACGCGCGATTCGCCCTTCGGACCGCGCCGCCAGCATCGCCGCCTGCTTGCCATCGACCGCGCGGGGCGAGGGGGCATAGAAGTTGAGCCCGACATATTCGGCCCGCGCGGCGATGACGGCATCGAGCGTTTCGGCCGTCGAAATGCCGCAAATCTTGATTTTCGGCGTAGTCACGGCTTGCGGGTCAGGGTGGCGAAGCATCCCGAAATGAAGGGGACGCCCTTGTCAGTATGTCCCGGCGGAGGGCAGACCGTTGCCCCGCCGCCCTTGAACCGCAACAGGAAGGTGCGGCGCACCTGACCCACCGGAGGATCGGTGACACGGTTTCCCATGCAGTCAGGCTGGCCGTTCGTCGACACGTAGGTGGTGACAAGCCATTCGCCATCGCGGTTTCTTTCGAACCGATAGGTGCTGCGGGAAATTTCCTGGCCGCTGTAAACCGTCATCTTGCCCTTGGCGGCGAAGTCCCACTGTTCGGTGCAGACGGGCTTTCCATCAACAAGATCGTTCGTGACGAAGGCGTAGCTGCCGGGCGCAAGTCCGATCGCGGCCTTGGCAAGAGCGAAGGCGAAAACGGCGCTCACAGCGTGGCTTCGATGGCCCTTGCGGCCGCAACAGGATCTTCCGCGCGGGCAATCGGGCGGCCGATGACCAGCACAGAAGCCCCGGCATCGCGCGCGGCGCGCGGGGTAACGATGCGCTTCTGGTCGGCCGTGTGGCCGCCATCGGCAGGTCGCAGGCCGGGAACGACGAAGAAGCCGTTCTTCCAGCGCTTGTGAATTTCACCCACCTCGTGACCCGAACAGACGATGCCGTCGAGCCCGGCCTCATGCGCCAGATCGGCCAGACGAAGCGCCTGATCGTGCGCTGATCCGCCAACGCCGGTGGCGGCAAGATCGCCATCGTCGAGGCTGGTGAGAACGGTGACGGCGACAACCTTGGTGTTTTCGCCGGCCGCCGCCTTCGCGTCTTCCATCATCGCGCGCCCGCCGGCGGCGTGAACGGTGACGATGGCGGGCTCCAGCACGTGGATGGCCTGCATGGCGGAGGCGACCGTGTTGGGAATGTCATGCAGCTTGAGATCGAGGAAGATCGGCAGGCCGACATGGGCCATTTCGTGAACGCCGTGGTGGCCGTGGGCGCAAAAGAATTCCAGCCCCAGCTTCAGGCCGCCGACGTGCCCCTTCACCTTCTGGGCAAGCGCCAGCGCCGAATCGAGGCGGGGAAGATCGAGGGCGAGGTAAATCGGGTTCACAAAGGCTCCGTCAGTTCGCGGGATTATCCGGCGCGGCTTCGGCCAGGCTGGTGGTGGACAGCGAAGGAGCAGCCGCAGCGTTGGCCGCGTCCTGCAGGCTGGAAATCTGCCGGGCAAGCCGCCAGCGCGTGCCCTTGTGCAGCAGCCACATGGGCAGCAGCCCCAACAGGAAGGAAATCAGCACCAGCACCGGCAGCTTGGTTTCCAGCACCAGGTTTTCCCAGATCTTCACCTGGACGACGTTCCAGTTGTTGAAGGCGAAAATGGCCAGCGCGATGACCAGGACGACCCACACGATCGTACGGATTATCTGCATGGGATAATACCCTTTCCCGTTCCTATGCAGGCGATGCTAGGCCCGAAGGCCGGCCGGAGCAAGTTACTCGCCAAACACCCGTGCGAAGATCGTGTCGATGGCCTTGAAGTGGTAGTCGAGGTTGAACTTGTCCTCCAGTTCCGCCGCGCTCATCACCGCGCTGACTTCCGGATCGGCCTTCAGCAGTTCGAGCAGAGACAGCTGGCCGTCGCTTTCCCACACCTTCATGGCGTTGCGCTGAACCAGGCGGTAGCTGGCATCGCGTTCGAGGCCCGCCTGGGTGAGCGCGAGCAGGACGCGCTGCGAGTGGACAAGGCCGCCCATCTTGTCGAGGTTCTTCCGCATGCGTTCGGGATAGACGACCAGCTTGTCGACCACGCCGGTCAGGCGGGCGAGCGCGAAATCGAGCGTGATCGTGGCGTCCGGGCCAATGAAGCGTTCGACCGAGGAGTGCGAGATATCGCGTTCATGCCACAGCGCCACGTTTTCCAGCGCCGGGGTGACGGCGGAACGCACCATGCGGGCAAGGCCGGTGAGGTTTTCGGTGAGCACCGGGTTGCGCTTGTGCGGCATGGCCGAAGAACCCTTCTGGCCGGGCGAGAAATATTCCTCGGCCTCCAGAACTTCGGTGCGCTGCAGGTGGCGGATCTCGATGGCGAGGCGTTCGATGCTGCTGGCGATCACGCCCAGCGTTGCAAAGAACATCGCATGGCGATCGCGCGGGATGACCTGCGTGGACACGGGTTCCACCGCGAGGCCCAGCTTTTCGGCGACGTATTCCTCAACCGAGGGGTCGATATTGGCGAAGGTGCCGACTGCGCCGGAGATGGCGCAGGTTGCCACTTCGGCCCGCGCGGCGACAAGGCGGTCGCGGCAGCGCGAAAACTCGGCATAGGCCTCGGCCAGCTTCTTGCCGAAGGTGGTCGGTTCGGCATGGATGCCGTGGCTGCGGCCGATGGTAGGGGTATACTTGTGCTCCAGCGCGCGGCGCTTGATCGCCGCCAGAAGCGCGTCGAGGTCTTCCAGCAGCAGGTCGCTCGCCTGTGCCAGCTGCACCGAAAGCGTGGTGTCGAGAACGTCAGAGCTGGTCATGCCCTGGTGCATGAAGCGCGCTTCCGGGCCAACCTGCTGCGCCACCCAATCGAGGAAGGCGATGACGTCGTGCTTCGTCACGGCCTCGATCGCGTCGATTGCCGCTACGTCGATGGCCGGCTTGGTTGCCCACCAGTCCCACAACGCCTTCGCGCCCGATGCCGGGACTACGCCCAGTTCGCCCAGCTTTTCGGTGGCGTGCGCCTCAATCTCGAACCAGATCCTGTAGCGGGCTTCCGGCTCCCAGATCGCGGTCATCGCAGGGCGGGCATAACGGGGGACCATGTTCGACTCCATTCAGCGCAGTTGCCGGTGCCGCTAGGGGCAGGGCTGGGCAAAGGCAAGGGGTGGCGCCTGCACGGGCGGAATTGCCTGCCGATTAGCCGTAAGGGAAATGGCGGATGGACCGGGGCGGCAATTGCGCCGCGAACCCTTGCATTATGATACAGCATGTCTCACAAATGACTTATGCCGATGAACCCCGCCCCCACCGCTGGCCAGTGTCCCGTTCACCACGGCCGTGATGACCGCAAGAGCGCCGCGCTCGCTGACCGGATGCTCACACCGCAGCCCGGCGCACGGGTGATCGAAAAGTTCCACCCGGCGCGCGAAATGCTGCGTTCGGTAAAGGTGCGCCAAGCCGGTGCCCATTCGGCGGATACCGACATTTCCGATCCCGAAAAGGTATCGTTCTTCTTTCTCGACGGTGACATTCACCGCAAACGCCGCGCCTCCGTGGCCGGGCTGTTCGCGCCCAAGACCATCGTTACCCGCCACCAGGCGGTGATGAACCGCACGATGGACCTGCTGGAAGCCAAGCTGAAGGCGCGCGGATCCATGCCGCTGGACGAGCTGAGCTTTCAGATGGCGGTCGACGTGACGGCGGAGATCATCGGCCTGACGAACAGCGATTCGAACGAAAACCTGGCCATGCGGATCAAGGCCGTGCTCGACAGTTCGGCGACTCGCAAACCGGGCTGGCTGGGCAATCTGGTGTTCGGTGCGAAGATGGCCTGGCGGGTGGGCAGGTTCTATCGCAAGGATCTGAAGCCGGCCATCGAAGCGCGGCAGAAGCAGCCGATGGACGATGTGATTTCGGCCATGATCAGGGACGGTGCAGGCCGCAAGCTGATGGTCATGGAGGCGCTGTCCTATGGCGGCGCGGGCATGATGACGACGCGCGAATTCATCGTCATGGCCGCCTGGCACCTGTTCGAGAAGGAACCCCTGCGCACCCGCTTTATGGCAGGCGACCGGGATGACCAGTTTGCCATCCTGCAGGAAATCCTGCGGCTGGAACCGGTCGCCTCGCTCCAGCATCGCCGCGTGGCCGAAGCGATTGCGCCAGAGGAAACCGGCGGCGAGGGCGGCGTTCCGGGTGAGGTGCTGGCGGTGAACATTCGCGCGGTCAACACGGACGAGGCGATTACCGGCCCGTGCCCCTATGAGCTCGATCCCGACCGGGCGAAACGCATGAAGGTGCTTGGCCCCTATCTGAGCTTCGGTGACGGACCGCACCGCTGCCCCGGCGCGCAGGTGGCACTGCACGAAACCGCGATCTTCCTTGATCGCCTGTTCCGGCTTCCCGGCATCCGTCTGGTCAGCGAACCGACGGTAATCTGGAACAGCTTTATCCAGGGCTATGAATTGCGCGGCGCGGTTGTCGCCTGCGATCCGGCCTGATGACGCGCGTAACCTTCATCGCCCATGACGGCAGCGCGTGCGCGATCGAGGCCAGCGATGGCCTGTCGTTGATGGAAAACGCCATAGCCAACGGGGTGGACGGCGTGGTCGCCCACTGCGGGGGCAACGCCTATTGCGGAACCTGCCGGGTCATCCCGCAGGGCGAATGGCGCACGCGACTGGGTGAACGCGGCGATGTGGAAGAGGCGCTGCTCGATTCGCTGGATGAAGGCGATGGCAGCGTGCGCCTGTCGTGCCAGATCAGGGTCAGCCCGGAACTGGACGGGCTGATCGTCGCCACGCCCGAAAGCCAGGAATAGGACGTCAGGCCCAGCGGAAGGCGAGGGCGCTTTCTCCTGCGGGGTGTGCGGCTTCGTCAAAACGGCGCTCGATGATGCGGCCGTTGCCACCGGAATCCACCGCAATCACCGTGCTGCACCGCGTGCCATAGACAGGATCGCGGATGAATATGCCCGAGAGGCGCGGTTCGGGGTCTGTCTGGTGGCTGTCCACCGGTTCGCGCCCGGCTTCGTCGCGCAGGGCGGCGAACAGGGGCTCAGGATCCTCGCCCATGGCCAGCCAGCCTTCCAAGGCCGCGCAAAGCTGGCGCGCCTTGGGCCAAGGGCGGGCGAACGGGCCGTTCGATATGCCATGAACGCCGGCGGGCAGGGCGCGGTCTTCCACCGGCCAGTTGCTGGCAAAGCGCAAGCCATGCGGATCGGCGCAGATCAGGTTGAATGGGTTCATCGCGGCGATGTCGCCCAAGGGCTTGCCGCCAAGCCAGCCGGTGATCAGTCCCCCACGTGAGAGGCGGCCGGGCTTGGGATAGCCTTCAACGCGGTGGTTGGTGACCAGGGCAAAGCGCCCCACCTCGTTAATCCCCAGCCAGGTGCCGCCCGCGCGCAGGTCACGCCCGGCGATGGTACCGTCATCCCATTGCGAGAGCGGCGCGGTGGGGCGCTCGTGAAATTCGTCGCGATTGGCGGCAACCACCAGCCGCCAGCGCGGGTGCGCGTTCCAGGCAACGGCGGCTACGCACATCAGATCAGCCCCTTAGCCTTCAGGCTGACATGGCCCTGCCGCCCGATGATCACGTGATCGTGCACCACCACGCCCAACAGTCGCCCGGCTTCGGCGATGCGGCTGGTGATCTGGATGTCGGCGCGGCTCGGCTCGGGCGAACCGGAGGGGTGGTTGTGCACCAGGATGATCGCCCCCGCCCCCAGATCGAGCGCGCGGCGGATCACCTCGCGCGGGTGGATGGCGGCTTCGTCCAGGCTGCCTTCGCCCTGCACCTCGTCCGCGATCAGGCGGTTGCGAATGTCGAGGAACAGCACGCGCACCTGCTCCACCTTCAGGTGGGCCATGGCGATGGTCAGGTAATCGATCAGCGCCTGCCACGAGCCGAGCAGCGGCTTTGCCTCCACCGCGGCGCGGGCCATGCGGCGCGAGGCAAGCGCAACGATCTTCATCGCCGCCGCACTGGTATCGCCCATGCCCGGATGGTTTGCCAGCGCGCGGGCATCGGCGTTCAAAACGCCGGCGAGGGAACCGAACCGGTCAATCAGCGTTCTGGCAAGGGGTTTCACATCCTTGCGGGGAATTGCCGTCATGAGCAGGTATTCGATCACCTCATGATCGGCGAGAGCATCTTCACCACCGGCGATGAGCCGCGCGCGCAAACGCGATCGATGCCCGCTGGGATCGTGCCCGGGTTTTGGCGCGGTGCCGCCGCTATCGAAAAGTTCGCCATCCGCCACGGGTTCAGCTCTCCGCAAGTCCGTCCGCAGCATTGCCTTTCCAATGCCAAGCGCGCAAGTGTGAGACGATGACGCAAAAGGCCGATGAAATTGCGGCAGAAATCGAAGAGGTGGTGGAGGTTGTCCGCCGCCGGTGGCCCTATGTCGTGGGGCTGGTGCTGCTCGTCTTTGCGCTCGCGGTTGGCGTCGCCTGGCTGAATCGGGAACGGATCGCCGACAATATCGTGGGCAGCCAGCTGAAGAAAATGGGCCTGCCCGCCACCTACAAGATCGAATCGATCGGCCCGCGCCGGCAGGTGATCAGCAATCTGGTGATCGGCGATCCCGCCCACCCCGATCTTACGGTCGAACGTGCGGAAGTGCAGACCATCCCGCGCTTCGGCTGGCCGGTGATTGGCGAGGTAAAAGCCGTTCGGCCAAGACTTTACGGCACGTACCGCAATGGCAAGCTGAGCTTCGGCTCGCTGGACAAGGTGCTGTTTTCCGGAAGCGGCGACAAGCAGTTTCGCATGCCCGATCTTGACGTAGCGCTGAACGATGGCCGAGCGCGGATCGATGGCGACATGGGCGTCATTGGCGTCAAGGCGGAAGGCCGGGGCAACCTGCGATCCGGCTTCAAGGGCGAACTGGCGGTCGTTGCCAACCGGCTGACGTCGGGCGGTTGCACGGCGGAGCGGACATCGCTCTATGGTGCGCTGGCGATCACGGCGGAACGCCCGGCCTTTGACGGGCCGCTGCGCATGGCGGCGCTGACCTGTCCCGGTTCGGGCCTTGCCCTGCGCGATGCCGCATTCCAGCTCAAGGGTTCGCTCGACAAGACGCTGGATGGCGGCGACGGCACTGTCGTTCCGCGCATTGCCTCGCTGGCGCTGGGCGCGAACCGGCTTGGCGGGATCGGCGGCAAGGGGGCCGATGTCACCTATCGCAAGGCCGCGCTGACCGCGCGGTATGACGTGACGGCGGGCAACCTTACCTCGCCGCAAGTGTCGAGTGGCGCGCTGGCGCTGGTCGGCGCGCTGCGCAGCCAGGACGGGCTGGCGAAGCTGGAAAGCGATGGCAAGCTTAGCGCCGCCAACCTGAAGCTGGGCTCCGATCTCGACGCTGCGCTGGCCTCGGCACAGAAATCCGCGGCAAAGACGCTGGGCGAACCGCTGCTGGCGCAGCTGCGCGGCGCGCTCGCCCGCCATGCGCCGGGAAGCCGTCTGAACGCCGATTTCGTTCTGCGGCAGACCGGGCAGATCACCAACCTGATCGTGCCGCAGGCCGTGGTGACGGGCGGCACGGGTGAGGTCATCCTCGGCGTCTCGCGGGTTGAACTGGTCACCGGCGGCGCGCCCGCCCCGCGTCTGGCCGGCAATTTCCAGACCGGCGGTGCGGGCATGCCGCGCATCACCGGTCAGATGGAACGGCGCGCCGGCGGCATGACGCTGATCCGTATGGCCATGGCTGAATATGCCGCGAAGGACGCGAGACTGGCCTTTCCGCAGCTGGCGCTGGCGCAGGGGGCGGACGGCACGCTGGGCTTCGTCGGCACGGCGCGGCTTTCGGGTGCGATTCCCGAAGGCTCGGTGCGTGAACTCGACATGCCGGTCGATGGCCGCTGGGCGCCTGGCCGCCAGTTGGAACTGTGGCGCGGCTGCCGCAACCTGCGCTTTGCCGAACTGACCTTTTCCGGCCTTACGCTGGAGCGTGAAACGATCGATCTGTGCCCCGGAAGCGGCGGCGCCATCGTGCGTTCGGCGGGGCAGGGCATTGCCATCGCCGCGCGCACGGGCCGGCTTGACCTCAATGGCCGGCTGAAGACGACGCCGGTTCGCATTGCCGCCAACGCCGCGACCTTTTCCAACCCCGGCACGCTTTCGGCCGACCGGCTGGTCATCACCATCGGCCGCGATGCCACGCCCACCCAGTTCCGCATCGGCACCCTCAAGGCCAATGTCGGCCGCGAATACGACGGCACCTTCGCCAATACCGAGGCGAATATCGGCGCCGTGCCGCTCGATATCGTTGACGCGCAAGGCAAATGGCACTTCGCCAATGGCAAGCTGAACCTCTCTGGCGCCAGTTTCCGTCTGCTCGATCACGATCAGGTGGACCGGTTCGAGCCGCTGATCGCCCGCGATGCCGTGCTGGAAATGGCCGGCAACCAGATCACCGCGCAGGCCATGCTGCGGGATCCGCGCTTCGACCGCGCCGTAGTGGAAGCGACGATTTCGCACGATCTCAACACGGCGCGCGGCCAGGCCGACCTGCTGGTGCCGGGCATCACCTTTGACCGGCAATTGCAGCCCGACATGCTGACCATGCTGGCGCGCGGCGTCGTCGCCAACGTGCGCGGCATCGTTACCGGCAAGGGTAATATCCGCTGGAACGGCACGCAGGTGTCCAGCACCGGCACCTTCCACACCGAAGGCATGGACCTGGCAGCCGCCTTCGGCCCGGCCAAGGGTGTGTCGGGAACGGTCGAGTTCACCGATCTGCTCGGCCTTGTCACCGCCGAACACCAGAAGCTGCGCATCGCCTCGATCAATCCGGGCATCGAGGTGGAAGACGGCGTGCTCGATTTTGAGCTCAAGCCGGGCAACATCCTCGACATCAACGGCGTTGAATGGCCGTTCATGGACGGCACGCTGACGCTGCTGCCCACCCGCATGAACCTCGGCGTTCCGGAAGTGCGGCGCTACGAACTCAAGGTTGTCGGACTGAACGCCGCGCGCTTCATCGAGAAGATGGAAATCGGCAACATCTCCGCTAGCGGCACCTTCGATGGCACCTTGCCGCTCGTCTTTGACGAAAACGGCGGCAAGATCGTGGCCGGCCTGCTGATTTCGCGGCCGCCGGGCGGCAATGTGTCCTATGTTGGCGAGCTGACCTACAAGGACCTGTCGGCCATGGGCAATTTCGCCTTCCAGGCGCTGCGCTCGCTCAACTACAGGCGGATGACCATAGCCATGGACGGCGATCTTGACGGCGAAATGGTCACGCGCGTGCGGTTTGAAGGGGTGAAGCAGGGCGAAGGCGCATCGCGCAACTTCATCACCCGCCAGCTTGGCCGGCTGCCGTTGCAGTTCAACGTCAACATCCGCGCGCCGTTCCAGAAGCTGATCGCCAATTTCAAGACGCTCTACGATCCCACCTTCCTGCCCGATCCGCAAAGGGCGGGGTTGATCGATGCAAAGGGCCGCCCGCTGCAGCAGCCCAAACCGCAACTGCCGACCATTCCCGCGCCGGCCATCCCTGTTTCCACTCCTACGCCTGCACAACCGGGCGTTCAGCCTCCTGAAAGCGAGAACAAGCCATGATGCATCAACAATTGACCGGATGCGCTTCGCTTGCGAAAGTCCCTCCCATGAGCGGGTATCACAAGGGAAAGCGGCTTTCGGGCTGGCGCTGCAAGGCGGCGGCGGTGCTGATGGCAGGTCTTGTGACGCTGTCGGGCTGTGTGTCTGTCAAGGCACCGGACAAGCCGATCGTCATAGAGCTGAACATCAACATCAAGCAGGAAGTGATCTATCGTCTGGCGCAGGA
>JBJTLW010000058.1:0-6912 GCA_046063225.1 Novosphingobium sp.
GTGGCACTGGGCGCTACCCGAAGGTTGCAATGCCGCCGGGCCACCGCAGCGCCATGCGCCGGAATTGCGGGTATAGCATAGTGGTAATGCACCAGCTTCCCAAGCTGGCTAGAGGGGTTCGATTCCCCTTACCCGCTCCAATCCCCGCCATCACGCCGACGCGCGGGAGATCACTTTCAGATCGCAGCTTGTGCCAGGGCCGGCTTGCCGCGCCGGGCCTCACGCGATTCAAGCGCGGCGGCTTCCACCCCCCAGGCCTTGGCGGCGCGCAGGGCAATGGCGCGAACGTTTTCCAGCGGGTCGTTGAGTGCCCGCTCGGCCTGAATGGCTTCCTGGATCCGGCATGCGGCGGCGGTCATCTGCATGGGCATTGTCCTTGGCAAGGGGGCGTGCGGCGGGGCCGGCGGGGTGCCGACGCCCGTCGCGGGGTCAGCGCTTGGTCTGCGGCTTCTTCATCAGATCGTTGACCGGGTGGATCGGTGCGACCGGGACCGTCTTCGGCTTGTCCGCCTTGGGCTTGCGGATTTCTCGGTTGCTGCGCTTCTGCGACTTGGCCGCTTCGAGCACGGTGCCATATTCCAGCTCGCGAACCGGCGCATAGGGCCGGTGCGCATAGTGATGCAGCGCCAGCAGGCGTTCGAACATGTTGAGGTGTTGGCGATGGGCACGGATCACGCCGATATCGGCGGCAGCGGCATGACGCATCAGCGCCACCTGTTCATTCTTGAGGATTTGATTGAGGCACATTGCGCGCACTCCCACTACAAGCGGGGGCGCATTTGGTCCCTCTGTCACAATTGGCTTGGTTCAATTCGATGTGATGCCCCAGCCTTTAGCACAGTCCCGGACAATCGCGGCATCAATTCGCAGATGCGGCAAATCGCGCCGCAGCTGGCGGCCTAGAGCCCCGCGATATAGCGCACGGCGAGCGGATAGCCCTGCGCGCCCAGGCCCGAGATGATGCCGGTGACCGCCGCCGTCATCAGCGTGTCCTTGCGCCATTCCTCCTCGCGCCGGTGGACGTTGGAGATGTGCACTTCCACGACCGGGCATTCGACCATCTTCAGCGCATCGAGGATGGGATAGGCGGCATAGGAGAAGGCAGCCGGGTTGATGACGATGCCGGCGATCCCCTTGCGGTTCTGCTGGATCCATTCGACCATTTCGCCTTCGTGGTTGGTCTGGCGGAAATCGATCGCGTGCCCGGTGGCAGCCGCTTCCGCGCGGCACATGGCCTCGATGTCGGCCAGCGTGGTGCTGCCGTAGATCGCGGGCTCGCGCTCGCCAAGCAGGTTGAGGTTGGGTCCGTTGAGGACGAGGATGGTGCCGGCCATGGGAAAGAATGCTCCTGTTGCGCTGGCGTCTTTAGGGCAAAGCGCGGCTCAGGGGAATCCCCGCTGCTTGTAGGCGCTGACCACTTCCGCCAGCACGGACAGCGCCAGCGTTTCGGGATCCCGCGCTGACGGGATCAGGCCGATGGGGCCGTGGATCGGTGCGGCGGCCGTCTCCGTCACCCCGGCGGCGGCCAGCGCGGCAAGGCGGCGTGCATGGGTCGCGCGGCTGCCCATGGCGCCAATCCACAGAAACGGCTGCGCCAACGCGCGGGTCAGCAGCGGCACTTCCCAATCGTGATCGTGGAATAGCAGGACCATGGCCGACCACGGATCGAGAGCGGGATCGACCGGCGAGCTTGGCGAACGCAGCACGATGGTATCGGGATCCTTGGCCAGGTGCTCGTCCGGCGTAAGGACCAGCGTGGCCGCACCCCAGGTTCGGGCCTGCCGGGTCAGCGCCTGCACCTCTTCGCCATGACCGGCGATGACCAGCCGCAATTGCGGATCGATGCGCACGGCAAAAGCGCCGAGCCGGGCTGTCGTGCGCTCTGCCGGTTCGGCCTTGCGCGCCGTCAGCGCGCCATCGTGGGCCGCGATCAGGCAGACCGGCGTGCGCGCCGCAAGCAGGGCAAGCGAGGTATCAATTGCCCCGGCATCGGGCTGCGGCAGGATCAGCAGGTCGATGGCCGATCCGCAGGGCAGGCGAATGTCGATAAGCGGCGATCCGGCGCCGATCCGCAGCGTTTGGGCGCGGCCTTCGGCAATCACCCGCCGCGCCTCTCCGGCAAGGGCGGCTTCGGTGCAGCCTCCGGACAGCGACCCGCACCACTGGCCTGCCTCGCTTACCCCCATCAGGGTGCCGACGCCGCGCGCCGCGCCGCCTTCCACCGCCATCAGCACGATCAGCGCGGTGCGTTCGCCGCGCCGCGCCGCGCCGCGCAGGAAGGTCAGGACAGTCTGGGCAGTGGCCAAGTTCTCATACCATTCGTCATTGCGAGCGAAGCGACGCAATCCACAGCGATTGCGCGCCGGGCTCTGGATTGCCGCGTCGCTGCGCTCCTCGCAATGACGAAGTTATCAGGAAGCCGGATTGGAGGGGGCGCGCAGATTGACCAGCGGGCGGCGATAGCTGGGATCGTCCGTGCTGCGGCTGGATACGCCGTTCTTTTCGATCCCCGGCACGTCGGCAAAGGGGATCGGCATCGGCGGGGGCAGGCAGCCCCATTCGATGATATTGGTGCGCAGGGCGATGCGCCATTCGCCATTTCGCCGCTCCAGCCGGTCGATATAGCGGCCGCCAGCCATCCACAGCGATTCATCGCGGTTGCGCCCGACGAAGATGTAATAGCATTCCGAATGGGCCGTATCGCCGTCGATATCGACCGTCTGGTTCAGCAGCGAATGGTGCGTCACGATCTGTCCGGCATCGTGCATCGGTACGGCCCAGTCCCAGCAGCCCGGCACATCGCCAACGTAGGGACCGGCGGCCATTTCTGCGTCCGGCCAGAAGGCGGAGAGGTAAAGGTCACGGTCGAACCGGTCCATGCCGCGCGAAAACCGGGTCAGGCAGTCGCTGATCTCGATCCGGTCGGCGGCGTATTCCAGACGCTTGAGGCGGGCTTCATCCATGTCAGTTCGTCTCCGCAATCGGTTGCCAGATAGGGCTGCCACGCGTGGCGCGGGCCGAGGGGATCACGGCGCCGTCCACGTCGGTGACGCCGTATTCCTGCGCCAGTTCGGCCGTGACGAATTCGCCGCCGGACCGCTTCATCACATCGGGATCGGCGGCCAGCGCGGCAATCACCCGGCCGGGATGTTCAACGGTGCTGCCGGTCATGCTGGTGATCGACGTCGTCATCTTGTCTCCCATCTTGGCCAGATTGTCCTGGGCCTTTTCGGTCAGGGTCAGGCCCTGCCACAGGGTGACGGCGGCAACGTTGTGCGGGGCCAGTTCCATCGCCATGTCGCGCGTCATGCGGCCAACGGCGGTCTTCGACGTGCCGAAGATCACGCCATAGGTATAGGTTGTGCCGGCAAAGCCCGAAATCGCCACGATCAGCCCAGAGCCCTGCGGCGCCATGATCTTTGCCGCGTGCCAGGCGGCGACGTAATTGGACTTTACGCCCACGTCCCACATTTCCAGGTTCGACAGCGGCTTTTCCCAGAAACCCTTTGGTTCCAGCAGGTCATCCGACAGGTTGAAGGCGTTGTTGACGAGAATGTCGAGCCGGCCTTCATCGCGGGCGATACGGTCGAACAGAGCGGCCACCGCGGCATCATCGCCATGGTCGCAGGCCACCGCCACCCCGCTGCCGCCGCTGGCTTTGCCGCGCGCGTCGCATTCCGCCGCCGTGCCGCCGACCGTGCCGGGCAGGTAATAGTCGCCTTCCTTGACGGTGCGGCCAGTGATGTAGACCCGCGCGCCCTGCTCGGCGAGGACAAGGGCAATGCCCTTGCCGATGCCGCGGCTGGCCCCGGTCACCAGGGCGACTTTTCCTGCGAGTGGTGCTGTCATCACGTGCCTCTACCGTTTGATCGCCGCTTTGTAGCCGCGCGGCAAACGCTGTCGAGACGCGCGGGCGATACCGTGCGGATGGCCCGCCAGACGGCAGGCAGACGACGGGCCGATCAGTCCTCGTCGAACAGCGCGCGCCAGGCAACCGCGCCCAGCACGGCGCCGAACAGCGGCGCCAGCCAGAACAGCCACAGCTGCCCCACCGCCCCGGTGCTGGCGACAAAGGCCACTCCGGTCGACCGCGCCGGGTTGACCGACGTGTTGGTCACCGGGATCGAGATGAGGTGGATCAGCGTCAGCGCCAGGCCGATGGCCAGCGGCGCAACCCCGGCCGGGGCATCGCGCTTCGTCGCTCCCAGTATGACAAGGAGGAAGCCTGCCGTCAGGATCGCTTCGATCAGGAAGGCCGAAGCCATCGAATAGCCACCCGGAGACAGGTGGCCATAGCCGTTGGTGGCGAAGCTACCCGGCAGGAAGCCCGGCTTGCCCGATGCAATCATCAGCAGCGCCCCGGCCGCGAGCACTGCGCCGAACACCTGGGCGAACCAGTAGGGCAGGATGTCCGCCTTGCTGAAGCGGCCGGAAACGGCAAGGCCCAGCGTGACGGCCGGGTTGAAGTGGCCGCCCGAAATGCCGCCCACGGCATAGGCCATGGTTAGCACGGTCAGGCCAAATGCCAGCGAAACGCCGACGAAACCGATGCCCAGTTCGGGAAAGTTCGCGGCAAGAATGGCGGAGCCGCAGCCGCCGAACACCAGCCAGAAGGTGCCGATCAACTCGGCGGAAAGGCGCTTCATCATGGTCCTGCTCCCCTGATCGAGACCCTGCGATCGGGGGCGAGGATGCCATAAAGCAACGGGCGGCGGCAGGCCAAAAATGGCACACCGCCGCCCGCAAATGCCCCATGATGGGACGGGCTTAGGGGATCAGGCGATCAGCCGCGCGCGGCGCCGTCCTTGCCACCGCCGAAGCGGCGCTTGCCCTGGAAACCGCCACCGGGACGGCTGTTGCCCCGGTTACCGTTACCGCCGTTGCCACCGTTACCGGCATGGCCGCCATTGCCGCCGTGCGGGCGACGTTCGCCATCGCGGCGGGCGTCGCTGCGGGCATGATCGGGACGGCGTTCGCCGCGCGCATGTTCGGGGCGGGCGTGTTCGGGGCGGGCCTGGTCCGAACGGGCATGGGCCGGACGACGCTCACCCTGCGGACGGGCACCGTCGCGGCGCTGGCCGTGCGCGGGACGTTCGCCCTGCGGACGGTCACCGTAAGGACGGCGCTCGCCCTGCGGACGATCACCCTGCGGACGATCACCCTGGGGACGCGCGCCCTGCGGACGTCCGCCTTCGCGGCGGTCGTCGCGGCGATCATCGCGGCGCGGACCACGGTCGGAACGCGGGGCGTATTCGCCGCGCGGCGCATAGTCGGCACGCGGTGCGCGGTCCTGACGCGGAGCACCTTCGCTGCGCGCTTCGCCATCGTGGCCGAAGTTCGCCGGGCTCCAGCTGGAGCCGGGTGCGCCCGAAGCGCGATCGCGGCGGTCATCCCGGCGATCATCGCGGCGCGGACCGCGATCGGCCGGAGCGCCGCGACCACGGCGGTGCTGGCGCGCATCGTCGCGGCCTTCGCCACGGCCACCAAAGCTACGGCCTTCGCTGCGGCCACCGCCACGGCCCTGACGCGGGCTGGGATCGGTCGGCTCGTCGCGCTTGGCGGGAGCGGGCAGGCGCGCGGCTTCCTTCTGGAAGTCCTCCGGCAGCGGCATCGGCATCAGCTTCACCTGGGTGAGGCGTTCGATATCGCGCAGATAGGCCTTTTCATCGGGAGCGACGAAGCTGATCGCCACGCCATCGGCGCCGGCACGCGCGGTGCGGCCGATGCGGTGGACGTACTGTTCGGCCACGTTCGGCATTTCATAGTTGAACACGTGGGACACACCCGACACGTCGATGCCGCGTGCGGCAATGTCCGTGGCGACCAGCACCGGGCAGCTGCCCTTGCGGAAGGCGCTCAGCGCGGCGGTGCGCTGGGCCTGGCTCTTGTTGCCGTGGATCGCGGCGGCGGTGACGCCGGCGGTCGCCAGATGGCGGACCACGCGGTCAGCCCCGTGCTTGGTGCGGGTGAACACCAGCGCGCGGTCAATCGACTGATCGGCCAGACCGGCGCGCAGACGCAGCGTCAGCAGCGCCTGCTTTTCCGACTGGTTGAGATAGGTGACGAACTGATCGACGCGTTCGGCCGTCGTCGCCTGCGGCGTCACTTCCACGCGCACCGGGTTCTGGATGAACTGCTTGCCCAGATCGGCAATCGCCTTGGGCATGGTGGCGCTGAAGAACAGGCTCTGGCGGTCCTTCGGCAGCAGCGCGGAAATGCGCTTCAGCGGGACAATGAAGCCAAGGTCCATCATCTGGTCAGCTTCGTCGAGCACGAAGATTTCGACATTGCGCAGCGTCAGGGCGCGCTGATCGATCAGGTCGAGCAGGCGGCCCGGCGTGGCGACCAGGATGTCGCAGCCCGGAACGAGCGCACGGGCCTGCTTGCCGACGGGGATGCCGCCGAACACGCACTGGACCGACAGGTTCAGGTACTTGGCATAGCCGCGCATGTTTTCGGCAATCTGGGCCGCCAGTTCGCGCGTCGGCGAAAGCACGAGCATGCGGCACGATGCGTTGCTGCGGCCCTTGGGCTCAGCGGCAAGGCGGTGCAGCGAAGGCAGCGAAAAAGCGGCGGTCTTGCCGGTGCCGGTCTGGGCAATACCCAGAAGGTCGCGCCCTTCCAGCAGGGCGGGGATCGCCTGGCTCTGGATCGGCGTGGGATCGGCATAGCCCTTGGTTTCGAGCGCACGGAGAAGAGGCTCGGCGAGGCCAAGGTCGGAAAAATAGGACATGGTAATCTTTCAAATTGAAGCGGCGCACGCACGGGTGCCGTGCATGCGAAGCGAGGGTTCGTTTCGATGCGACCCTGCGTGAAAAAGGAAGCTTCCAGCGATGTTCGGCGATCGTAGGTCCGGGCAGGTTCTGCGATGAAAACGCGAACCTCACGCTGCCGGGACCGCGCCGGGATGTG
>JBJTLW010000059.1:0-7337 GCA_046063225.1 Novosphingobium sp.
ATAGAAATAGGCAGCAAGGCCGAACTCGCTGTCATTGGCAAGGCGAATGGCCTCGTCCTCATCCTTGAAGCGGATTACCCCGGCGAGCGGCCCGAAGGTTTCCTCACGCGCCAGCTTCATGTCCGCCCTGACGTCCGCCACCACAGTGGGTTCGAAATAGGAACCACCGCGGGCATGGCGTTTTCCGCCGGTCAGCAGCCGGGCACCGCCAGACAGGGCATCCTCAAGATGTTCTTCAACCTTCTCGACTGCGGCCATGTCGATCAACGGGCCGACGGTAACACCTTCGTCCATGCCGTAGCCTATTGGCATTGCCGCCGCACGCGCCGCCAGCTTGCTCGTGAACTCGTCATAGACCGCATCCTGCACGTAGAATCGGTTTGTGCAGACGCAGGTCTGGCCGCAGTTGCGGAATTTGGAAATGATTGCGCCATCGATTGCGGCGTCAACATCGGCATCGTCGAACACGATGAAAGGCGCATTGCCGCCCAGCTCCATCGACAGCTTTTTCATCGTATCCGCGCTCTGGCGCATCAGCTCGATGCCGATTTCAGTTGATCCGGTGAAGGTGATCTTGCGCACGACGGGGTTGCGAGTCAGTTCGCCGCCGATGGCACGCGCCGATCCGGTTATGACGTTGAACACGCCCGCCGGAAGCCCGGCCTCTTCTGCGAGAACGGCCAGTGCCAGCGCCGAATAGGGGGTTGCCGAAGCGGGCTTGAGCACCATGGTGCAGCCCGCTGCCAGCGCCGGCCCCAGCTTGCGCCCGATCATGGCAGAAGGGAAATTCCACGGCGTGATCGCGCCGACCACACCGATGCCCTGCTTCAACGTGACGATCCGGCGGTCTGCCGCATGGCTGGGCACCACTTCGCCATAGGCGCGCTTGCCCTCTTCAGCGAACCATTCAATGAAGCTGGCGGAATAGGCAATTTCACCCTTGGCTTCGGCAAAAGGTTTGCCCTGTTCCCGGCTCAGAAGTTCGCCCAGCGCATCCTGATTGGCGATCATCAGATCGAAGAACCTGCGCATGATCTTGGCGCGTTCGCCTGCCGTCTTGGCGCGCCACGCGGGAAGTGCGCGGTCAGCGGCTGCAATTGCGCGTTCGGTTTCGCCCGCGCCCATGTTCGGCACAGTGCCAAGCTTTTTGCCATTGCCCGGATCAGTGACATCCAGAGTGGTGCCGCTATCGGCATCGATCCACTGGCCATCGATATAGCACTGCTGCTTCAGGAAACGGGAATAGCTCATGGAAACCTCGTGTTTGGGCCTGTGGCACGCCTTTGCGCGGGAAAGCGCTTGCCGTCCAGTGCCACATACGCAACATCCGCGCGGCGATAGACAGGAAGGAGAGCCACTTGTCCGATACCGTCAATATCCTTGCGGCAAAGTCCGAAATTGCCGATCTTGTTCACACCTATGCGCTGAATATCCGGCGCGGTGCTCCGCAGCTTTGCGATGCGCTGTTCACCCATGACGCCACCTTCGAAGTGCGTGAATGCGATCCTGTTGATCAGACGGCGAACCGCCAGCGCTACATTAAGATCGGGCGCGATGATGTGGTCGCATCCATCGGATCATCCGGAAGCGCCGTCAGGGTATTCCCGCAGATTCATAACCTGATCATCGCGGTTGATGGCGATCAGGCAAATGCAACGTCCCTGATGATCGGCAAGCGCCTTCCCGGCGGCGGCGAAACCTTGGGCGACTATCAGGACACGTTCCGCCGCGAAGGCGGAAAGTGGCTGTTCTCTGCGCGGATCTATACGATTTACGCTTCGTCCTGACCCAGACTGGTGACGCATTCCGTGGTCATGAAATAGCGGGTCTTCGGCCGGTCGAAGACCTTGTGTTCGTCCTCGAACACGTCGGCGGGCAGCTTGCCCTTGCTCACCATCCAGATCAGCCCTTCGGCGGCCTTCGGATCGTCGTACCACAACTCGGTTATCACATCGAACTCAGGCTCGTGGAGCTCTTTGGTGTCGAGGTGCGGCATGGCATCGAGGTAGCGCCGGGCATAATAACACATGCCCGGCTGCGTGTACTTGCCCGCCACCTTGGTGTGGACGTTTTCGTAATAATCGCGAAATTCCGCCACGCTCATCCCCGGACGACGTTTCAGCCCGATGATGATCTTGGTGATCTGCGCCACTACTGTTCGACCCATTTCGTGCTGGTGGCGCGCGGGCTGAGGTATTTGGTGTTCGTCCAGCCGCCATCGACGACGATCGACTGGCCGTTGATCATCTCGCTGCCCGGCGAACAGAGAAACGCGATGACGCTGGCGATGTCTTCCGGGTTGGCAAGGCGCGTGTAGGGCGTGGTTTCCACATTGGCGCGCTTGAACACTTCATCGTCAAAGCGGTGCGCGACCATTTCCGTCATCGTCACGCCGGGGGCGACGCAGTTGGAACGGATGCCGCGCGGGCCATATTCGCAGGCCATGTGCTCGGTCAGCGACTTGAGGCCGCCCTTTGCCGCCGAATAGGCGCCGCCGCGCCGCCCGCCGATATGGGCGAAAGTGGAGGTGACGTTCACGATGGAGCCGCCCTCGCCCATGTGGCCCAGGCATTCGCGGATCAGGCGGAAGGGCGCCTTGAGCATGATGTCGATGAAGCTGTCGAAATCGCCGTCGCTCGCCTCGTGCACCGGCTTGGGGCTGCCGACCCCGGCGTTGTTGACGAGGTAATCGATCTGCCCGAAGCGATCGAGCGCCAGCTTGACGATCGCCGCCGGGGCATCATCCGCCGTCACGTCGACCGAGATCGTCGCCACCAGATCGGGATTGCCGATCGCCGCTTCCAGCGTCGCCAGCTTGCCCGTGTCACGCCCGACGCCGACCACGGCAGTCCCGGCTGCGGCAAGCATTTTCGCCGTCTCCAGCCCGATGCCGCTGCCCGCCCCGGTGATGATCGCTACTTTCACGTGCCTGCCCTTTCCTGCGAAATCTTGGCCCATCGATAGCCCCGCCCCCGTTCTAGGTCGAGAACGCCGGAGCGGTATTGCCCTTCCCTCGCGCCGCTCGCTTGGCCTGCCGCGCCGGTCTGGCTAAAAACCGGCCATGACCAGCACCAGCGCCCTCGCGGGAATCCGCGTTATCGACATGTCCCGTGTTTTCGCCGCCCCGGTCGGCGCGCAGATCCTTGGCGATCTGGGGGCCGATGTGATCAAGGTGGAACGCCCCGGCGTGGGCGACGATGGCCGCGGTTATGGCCTCGCCTTTCTTGAGGGCAAGGAGGGTGTCGAGCCTCGCCAGTCGAGCTTCTTCACCGTATCGAACCGCAACAAGCGCTCGATTACGCTCAACCATTCCAAGCCCGAAGGGCAGGAAATCCTGCGCGAACTGGTGAAGAGCGCCGACGTGCTGATCGAAAACTACAAGGTGGGCGATCTCGCGCGCTTCGGGCTGGATTACGAAAGCCTGAAGGCGATCAACCCGCGCCTGATCTATTGCTCGGTCACCGGCTATGGCCAGACCGGGCCGATGGCGGCAAAGCCCGGCTACGACGGCCTGTTTCAGGCGACTGGCGGCATGATGGCGGTAACCGGAATTCCCGCCGGCCAGCCGGGCGCCGGGCCGCTGAAGGCCGGCCCCAGCCTTGTCGATTTCGTCACCGGCCACAACACCGCCATCGCCGTGCTTGGCGCGCTGATGCGCCGCACGGTGACGGGCGAAGGCCAGTTCATCGACATTGCCCTGCTCGACACCTCGGTCGCCATGGTCAGCCACATCATGCAGGACTATCTGCTGAGCGGCGAAGCACCGCCGCGCCTGGGCAATGGCGGCAACGGCGGCGGCCCGGCCGATCTGATCTATGGCAGCGACGGCATCGTCTACCTCACCGCCGGGACGGACGAACATTATCGCCGGCTGACCGTGCTGATGGGTCAGCCCGAACTCAACACCGACCCGCGCTTCGACAGCAATTTCAAGCGCGGCAAGACCAACCGGGCCGAACTGATCGACATCATCAACGCCTGGAGCCGCCAGTTCACGGTGACTCAGATCCTTGCCATGCTCGAGGAACAGGGCATCCCGGCGGCGAAGTACAACGAATTGCCCGAAGTCTGGGAAGACGAACAGGTGCAGCATCGCGGCCTCAAGGCGCGCACGCCGCACCCTCATGCCGCCGCCGGTTATGTCGACCTGATCCAGAGCCCCTTTGCCAACATGTCGGACAGCCCCGCCACGATCCGCCGCGCGCCGCCGCTGATTGGCGAACATACGGCCGAAATCCTTGAGGAAATCGGCCTCGGCAACCGCATCGACGCGTTCAGGGCGGCCGGCGCGATCTGATCCACTGGCGCTTCAGGCCAAGGCCGAAAGGCTCGCCTGCGCCAGCGGATGATCCTCGACCACGCCAGCATGGTCGCGCGGCAGAAGCAGGCCGACGCTGCGCCGGAAATCGTAGCCGCTGAGCGGAACCGCGCGCAGGCCCGGACGCAGCAGCGATTGCGGCGCGGTCGTCACACCCATGCCGATGCGCACCATCTCAAGGCAGCGGTCATCGTTGCTGGATCGCAGGAAGAATGGTGGCCGCACGCCGCGCCGGGTGAACCAGCGACTGGTCTCAGCCAGTATCTCGCATGAACGGCGCGCGATCATGGTCTCGCCCGCCACTTCATCCGCGCCCAGATGCTCGGCGTTCGCCAGCACGTGATCTTCCGGCAGCATCAGGACATAGCCTTCCTCGAACAGTTCAAGGCTTGGCCGGTCGCGGTCCTCCGGGCGCATCAGCGTGACCGCCGCGGAAATCTGCCCATCGGCCAGCCGCTTGCGCAGGTCCGCGTCTGACCCTTCCACCAGATGCATCGCGCCATCGCCGCGCCACAACGAAGCCATGCGTGACAGGAACGCAGTCGATAACGAGGGAATGACGCCGACCGGCATCGGCGCGGCGACCGGCGCAGAGGCCGAAAGACTGGCTTCGGCCTGGCGAAATTCGCGTTCGATGGCACGGGCGTGCGCCAACAGGCGATTGCCCGCATCGGTCAGCCGGATCCGCCGCCGCTCCCGCAGGAACAGCTTGGCGCCAGCAAGGCGTTCCAGCTCAGCAATCCCGGCGGACAGGCTTGGCTGGGCAACGCCGACACGCTCCGCCGCGCGGGTGAAGTTCCCCGTATCGACCACGGCGAGAAACTGGCGGAGGTGGGCGCGCTTTATCATAGATTTTGTCTATCATAATTTGCGACTTCAATCAATTTTGATCCGGGATCAGTCGGTGGTAGCATCGCCGCCAGAGAGGAATTCCCATGCGCGCGACCCCGCACTTCGACTTTGCCCTTGGCGAAAGCGCCGACATGATCCGCGAGGCGACGGCCCGCTTTGCCGATGAACAGATTGCTCCGCTGGCCGCCCGGGTTGATGCCGATGACTGGTTCCCGCGCGATCTGTGGCCCGCCATGGGCGAACTGGGCCTGCACGGCATCACGGTTGAGGAAGAGTTCGGCGGGCTTGGCCTTGGCTACCTCGAACACGTGATCGCGGTTGAGGAAGTCAGCCGCGCTTCGGCCTCGGTCGGACTGTCCTATGGCGCGCACTCCAACCTGTGCGTCAACCAGATCCGCCGCTGGGGCACGCCCGAACAGAAGGCGAAGTACCTGCCGGGGCTGATTTCCGGCGAGCATGTGGGCAGCCTTGCCATGTCGGAAGCCGGCGCCGGATCGGACGTCGTCTCGATGAAGTTGAAGGCCGATGCGGTGGACGGCGGCTTTCGCCTTAACGGCACCAAGTTCTGGATCACCAACGGCACCTGTGCCGATACGCTGGTGGTCTATGCCAAGACCAGCCCGGAAGCGAAGAGCCGCGGCATCACCGCATTCCTCATCGAAAAGGGCATGCCCGGCTTCTCCATCGGCCAAAAGATCGACAAGATGGGCATGCGCGGCAGCCCCACCGCCGAACTGGTGTTCGACGATTGCTTCGTGCCGGAAGAAAACATCATGGGGCCGCTCAACGGCGGCGTCGGCGTGCTGATGTCTGGCCTTGATTACGAGCGCGTCGTGCTGGCCGGGCTTCAGCTTGGCATCATGCAGGCCTGCCTTGATACGGTCATCCCTTTCGTGCGCGAACGCAAGCAGTTCGGCGTGGCCATCGGCACCTTCCAGCTGATGCAGGCCAAGGTGGCGGACATGTACGTCGCGCTGCAATCGGCGCGGGCCTATGTCTATGCCGTGGCCAAGGCCTGCGATGCCGGGCAAACGACGCGCTTCGACGCCGCGGGAGCGATCCTTCTCGCCAGCGAGTCGGCTTTCCGTGTCGCGGGAGAGGCGGTTCAGGCATTGGGCGGCGCAGGTTATACGAAGGACTGGCCGGTGGAACGCTATCTGCGCGATGCGAAACTGCTCGATATTGGCGCCGGCACCAATGAAATCCGCCGGATGCTGATCGGCCGCGAACTGATCGGGGCATGATGGATACGCTTCTCACCATTCTGCAATGGTACGGCGCGGTGGCCAGCGTGATCGCCGCTGCCGTAATCTCGCTCGATCTCGGCCGCCGGCAGACCGGATGGGCCTTTGTCCTCTTCGTCACCTCCTCCATCGCGCTGCTCGTCTGGGGATTTCTCTCGCCTGACGGCACCGGGATCGGTGTGCAGAACGTGCTGATGCTGATCATCAACTGCATTGGCGTTTATCAATATCTCATCCGCAAGAAAAAGGACGCCAAATGAGCGCCCCTGTCCTTCAGACCAACATCGATCTCACTGCGCCCGAAGCCCAGGCGCGGGCCGCGCACAACCGCGCGCTGGCCGCCGAACTGCGCGAAAAAGTGGCGCAGGCGGCGCTCGGCGGGGACGAGCGCAGCCGCGACCGGCACGTCAGCCGCGGCAAGCTGCTTCCCCGCGACCGGATGGAGCGCCTGCTCGATCCCGGCTCGCCGTTCCTCGAGATTGGCCAGCTTGCCGCCAACGGCCTCTACAACGACGAGGTGCCCGCCGCCGGAATCATTACCGGCATTGGCCGCGTTTCAGGCCGACAGTGCATGGTCTTTGCCAATGACGCGACGGTAAAGGGCGGCACCTATTTCCCGATGACGGTGAAAAAGCACATCCGCGCCCAGGAAATCGCGCAGGAGAACCGCCTGCCCTGTGTCTACCTCGTTGACAGCGGCGGCGCCAACCTGCCCAACCAGGCGGAGGTCTTCCCCGACCGCGACCATTTCGGCCGCTTCTTCTTCAACCAGGCGCAGATGAGCGCGCAGGGCATCCCGCAGATCGCCAGCGTCATGGGCAGTTGCACCGCTGGCGGCGCTTACGTTCCCGCCATGTCCGACGAGAGCGTTATCGTGCGCGACCAAGGCACGATCTTCCTCGCCGGTCCGCCGCTGGTGCAGG
>JBJTLW010000060.1:0-8795 GCA_046063225.1 Novosphingobium sp.
TTCGGCATACACGGAGTGGCGCTTCAGCTGCGCTCGCAGCGCATGGGGCTGATCACGTCGAACATCGCCAATGCCGCCACGCCGGGATACAAGGCGCGCGACATCGATTTCGCCGCCGCCCTGAAGGCCCGCACCAGTGGCGCCAGCCAGAGCGAGGCCATGCAGGCGGCCACGCGCTATCGCGTGCCGACCATGCCCAGCCTTGATGGCAACACGGTGGAAATGGCGACCGAACAGCTCGCCTTTTCGGAAAACGCCGTCGGCTATTCCGCCACGCTGCAATTCATAAACGGGCGGGTGAACACCCTGACCCGCGCGCTGAAGGGCGAATAGCATGCCCGCGCCCACCGGCCCGATGAGCCTGTTCAACCTCGCCCAGCGCGGCATGTCTGCTCAGCTGGTGCGGATGAACGCCGCCGCATCGAACCTCGCCAATGCCGGTTCGGTCGCCGGATCGGCCGAGGCGACATACCGCCCGCTGCGCCCGGTCTTCGCCACCAGCCTCGATGCCGCGAACGGCCTTGCCACGGTGGACGTGGCCGCCGTCGTCCGCAGCCAGGTGGCGCCGGTGAAGGAATACAACCCCGATCATCCGCTGGCCGATGCTGATGGCAACGTCTGGTCCAGCCCGGTCAACGAAAATGCCGAGATGGTCGAGATGCTCGAAGCCTCGCGCCAGTACCAGAACCTGGTCGAGGCCATGTCCACCGCCAAGCAGCTGATGCTCGATACGCTGCGCGTCAAATAACCGGGAGCCTTTAGCATGACCACGATTGCCTCCACCGCCGCCGCCGCATCATCGGCCGCGACCACCGACAAGAAATACGGCTTTGCCGCGCTGGGCGCGGGCGATTTCATCAAGCTGATGACCGCCCAGCTTTCGCAGCAGGATCCCACCGATCCGGTCGACAACAAGGAAATGCTGGCGCAGCTCGCGCAGTTTTCCTCGCTTTCGGCCACCAGCGAAAGCGGCACCACGCTGAAGGCAATTGCCGACAAGCTCGATGCCGTCATCGCCGCCCAGCAGGCCGCTGCTGCCAGCCTCGCCTCGCTGGTCACAGCGCAGGCGCCGGTATCGCCCGCCACCACCACCGCCACCACGACCCCCGCCTAAGGAGCAAACCCCATGTCCTTCTATACCTCGCTCACCGGCCTCAAGAACGCCCAGACCGATCTGGGCGTCATCAGCCACAACCTCGCCAACGCGGAAACCGCCGGCTTCAAGAAAAGCCGCACCAACTTTGCCGATATCGTCGCCGTTTCGGTCCTGACCGATCCGTCGATGACCCAGGGCATCGGTTCGCGCGTGGCATCGATCACGCAGGAATTTTCGCTTGGGCCCATCGAACAGACCGGCAATGCGCTGGACCTTGCGGTCAATGGCGAAGGCCTGTTCGCCACGAAGGCGCCGCTTTCCGGCCGCACCCAGTTCACCCGCGCCGGATCGTTCAGCGTCGATGGCGATGGCTACATCACCAATGCCACGGGCAACCGCCTGCAGCTGTTCCCGGTCGATGCCACCGGGGCGATCACCTCCACCACGTCCACCGTCGACGCGCTGATTCCGGCCACCAACACGGCCGGCGCGGATTTCGCCGGGGTGACGGTGGACGATGACGGCACGGTCATCGCGTCCTATGCCGATGGCAGCAACACCACCATCGGCGTGGTTGCCCTGGCCGATTTCATTGCGCCCAACGGCCTGCAGCAGCTTGGCAATTCGAACTGGGAAGCCACCGGCATTTCCGGCGCGCCGGTCTATGGCCAGCCCAGCACCAGCCAGTATGGCACCCTGCTTTCCGGGGCGGTCGAACGGTCCAACGTCGACATCGCCGAAGAGCTGGTCGGCCTGATCACCGCGCAGCGCTATTTCCAGGCCAACGCCAAGGCCATCGATACCGCCACGCAGATCTCGCAGACCGTCATCAACCTGCGCACCTGATGAATGGCAGCGCCCACCCCGCTCGTCCTGAGCCTGTCGAAGGATGCTTCGCCCTTTGTGGCCGTAGCGCGACACCCTTCGACAAGCTCAGGGTGAGCGGCGGCTGGCAAGCAGGAGCATGATCGCATGGACCGCCTGATCCACACCGCCTTTACCGGCCTGTCCAGCTCGATGAGCCGTCAGCAGGTGATCGCCAGCAACATGGCGAACGCCCAGACCATCGGCTTTCGCGCCGACATGGTGGCGATGCAGCCGATGACGCTGAACGGGCCGGGGCTGGAAGTGCGCGCCATGAACGATACCGAAGTGCGCGGCGCATACATGAAGGCCGGGTCCATCACCCAGACCGGCAAGCCGCTCGACCTTGCGATGGAAGGCGATGTCATGCTGACCGTGCAGGGGCGCGACGGGACCGAGGCCTATACCCGGCGCGGCGACCTTTCGATCGCGCCGACCGGCCTGCTGGTCAACGGCGAAGGCGCGCCGGTGGTGGGCGAAAACGGCCCGATCACCGTGCCGCCGGGGCGCGATGCGATCATCGGGCCAAACGGGCAGGTGCTGCTGCGCGATCCGGCCACGCCCGATACGCCGCCGACCCGGGTTGACCGTATCAAGCTGGCCAGCCCGGCCGGCACCCGCATCGAAAAGGGGCTGGACGGCTTGTTCCGCGTCTATGGCGGCGGCGTGCTGCCGCTGGACGAGGAAGGCCGCGTGCTGACCGGCGCGCTTGAACAATCCAACGTCAACGCGTCGGACGTGCTGGTCGAAATGGTCGACGCCCAGCGCCTGTTCGACATCCGCACCAAGCTGGTCGCCACCGCCCGCGAGATCGACGAGGGCGGCGCTTCGCTGATGCGCATCACGTGACTCGGTTCACCCTTCAAACCCCGCTCGCCCTGAGCTTGCCGAAGGACGCCGCGCAACGCCCGGGCGGCAGCGCAGCACCCTTCGACAGGCTCAGGGTGAGCGGACATCTTGCCAAAGGAAGCTGACAATGCCTTCATCCGCTCTCCACGTCGCGCGCACCGGCCTTGAAGCCCAGGACCAGCGGATGCGCGTGATCGCCAACAACCTCGCGAACGTAGGCACCACCGGCTACAAGCGCGACCGCGCCAATTTCGCGACGCTAGCCTATCAGGACGCGCGGGTGGCCGGGCAGCAAAGCTCGAACGAAACCGCCTATGCCACCGGGCTCAACCTGGGCACCGGCGTGGGCATCCAGTCGACCACGCGGATCGAGACACAGGGCGAAATGCAGACCACCGGCAACGCGCTGGACCTGGCGCTGGACGGCAACGGCTTTTTCCAGGTCGCCATGCCCGGCGGCCAGCTGGGCTATACCCGCGCGGGCAATTTCACCCGTTCGGCGGAAGGCCAGCTCGTCACCTCGCAGGGCTATGTCCTGCAACCGGCCATCTCCATCCCCGAAGACGCGACATCGATCTCGATTTCTGCCGACGGCACCGTTTCGGCGGTTGTCGCCGGCCAGACCGAGGCGACGACGCTGGGCCAGATCACCATTGCCAGCTTTGCCAATCCGGCCGGGCTGAAAGCGGTGGGCGACAACTTCCTGACCGAAACCGGCGCCAGCGGCGCGGCGCAGGTCGGCACGGCCGGCACCGGCGGGCGCGGCGCGATCCATCAGGGGATGCTGGAAAGCTCCAACGTCAATGTCGTCGAGGAACTGGTCGACATGATCGAATGCCAGCGCGCCTATGAAATCAATTCCAAGATGATCGCGGCGGTCGATGAAATGCTGCGCAACGCCAACCAGACGCTGTGAGGGTGATGTTGATGTTTCGGAACAAGCTCCGTCATCCCCGCGAAGGAGGGGACCCAGCTCGGGCTTTGCGGACTATGCCAGGGCTGAACTGGGTTCCCGCTTTCGCGGGAATGACGGGTTTGCTTTTGGCTGCGGCCACTCCGGCCCATGCCAAGCCCAAACAGCCAAGGCTCACCGGCTTCGAAGCGACCCTGCCTGCCGTTCCCGCCGAACCGCGCGCGGCCGATGGGGCGATCTTCAACGTGGCATCGGGCTATGCCCCGCTGGTGTCTGGCAACCGGGCGCACCGGGTGGGCGATCCGCTGACCATCGCGCTGATCGAAAACACCACCACGTCCAAGAGCGCGGGATCGAAGACCGGGCGCAACGGCGGCTTTTCCATCACCCCGCCAACCGCCGGTCCGCTCGCCTTCCTCAATCCCGATGCCCTTAAAGCCAGCGGCCAATCGTCGTTCAAGGGCGATGGCAGCGCTGCGCAGACCAGCAGCATGTCCGGCACGATCGCCGTCACCATCGCCGAAGTCCGCGCCAACGGCACGGCGCTGGTCAAAGGAGAAAAGCGCATGCTGTTGAGCCAGGGCGATGAATGGATCCAGTTTTCCGGCATCGTCCGCCTCGCCGATATCGATGCCGAAAACACCGTGCGTTCGCCGCAGGTGGCCGATGCGCGCATGGAATATTCCGGCAAGGGATCGATCCAGCGCGCCAGCCGCGAAGGCTGGCTGAGCAAGTTCTTCAACATGATTTCGCCGTTTTGAGGATCGCCATGCTGCGCCGCTTTCTCTTCCTCGCTCTCCTTACCCTTGCCGCCCCCGCCCACGCCGAACGCGTGCGCGATCTGGGCGCATTTCAGGGCGTGCGATCGAACCAGCTGACCGGCTACGGCGTGGTCGTCGGGCTCGACGGGACGGGCGACGACAACCTCGAATACCTGACCCAGGCCATGCGCGGCACGGCCGGCCGGCTTGGGGTCCAGCTGCCTGCCGGCGTCTCGCCGGGGCTGAAGAATGCCGCTGCGGTGATGATCACCGCGCAGCTTCCCGCCTTTGCCAAACCGGGCCAGAAGATCGATGTCACCGTCTCCGCCATCGGCAAGGCCAAGTCGCTGCGCGGCGGGGCGCTCGTCCTCACCCCGTTGTACGGCGCGGACGGGCAGATCTATGCCATGTCGCAGGGTAATCTCGCGGTTGGCGGGCTGGGCGTTTCGGGCCGTGACGGATCGAAACTGACCGTCAACGTGCCGACCGTCGGCCGCATCCCCGAAGGCGCCAGCGTCGAACGCGCCGTCGCCACTGGTTTTGACCGCGACCCCGTCCTGCGCTGGAATCTGTACCAGGCCGATTTCCTTACCGCTGCCCGGGTGCGCGATGCGGTCAACGCTCGCTTCGGCCCGGTTGCCGCCGTCGAGGACGGCGTGACGCTGGCCATCCAGATGCCGGCCGAGGCCAATGCCCGCGCCTCCATGCTTGCCGCGATCGAGATGATCCAGATCCAGCCGGCGGAAACCCCCGCCAAGGTGATCGTCAACAGCCGCACCGGCACCGTCGTCATCAACAGCGCGGTGCGCCTGTCGCCCGCCGCGATCAGCCACGGCAAGCTGACCGTGCGGATCGATGAAAAACCTACCGTGAGCCAACCCGCACCGCTCAGCCGGGGGCAGACGACGCAGGTGGAATCGAGCAAGATCGAGGCTGAGGACGAAGGTTCGCACCTGATCACGATGAAGGGCGGGGCCAGCCTCGCCAAGGTGGTCGACGCGCTGAACCTGCTTGGCGTCGGCCCGTCGGACCTCGTCGAAATCCTTCAGGCGCTGAAGGAAGCCGGCGCGCTCAAGGCGGAAATGGTGGTGCTGTGATGCAGGTGCAGAGCCAGACCCTTTCCCTGTCGCCGCAGCCGCCCGCCGAGCGCGAGAAACTGCACAAGGCCGCGCAGGCCTTCGAGGCGATTTTCGTACGCCAGATGCTCAGCTCGGCGCGCGCCGCCAGCTTTGGCGAAGGGCTGTTTTCCAGCCAGGCGACTCAGACCTTCAAGCAGATGCAGGACGAGCGTTTCGCCGAAATCGCCGCGCAAAGCGGCGCGCTGGGCTTTGCCAAGGTTATCGAGGCGCAGCTGGCCCGGAACCTGGGAGCAGACGAATCGCGAGGCCCTTCGACAGGCTCAGGGCGAGCGGACCCTGTTTCCAGTCCCGGCACCCCGCCCGCTCAGCCTGAGCCTGTCGAAGGCCAATCCCAGCCTCAGATCCGGGAACCCTAAGCCATGGCGAGCGACCTTCTTTCCATCGGCCTGTCCGGCGCCCGCGCGGCGCGCATCGGGCTGGACGTGACGGCGCACAACATCGCCAACGCCGGGACGGCGGGCTATGTCCGCCGCTCGATCAGCCTCAGCGAAGTCTCGGCATCGGGCATCATGGGCCGGGGCGAGGACGTATCGCTTTCCGGCGTGCGGCTGGCCTCGATCAACCGCAACGCCGACATGTTCCGCCAGGCCGAAGTGCGCCGCACCGGGGCGGATGCCGCTCGCGCCAAGACCGAGGTCAGCGGGCTGGAAAACATCAACGCCGCCATCGAGCAGAGCCGCGTCTTTCCCTCGATGGTCGAGTTCGAAGGCGCGCTGCAACGGCTGGCGAGCGACCCGACCGACCCGTCGCTGCGGTCCGGCGTGATCGAAGCGGCGCGCACGCTGGCGGGCACGTTCAATATCGCTGCCAACGGCCTCGAAGGGGTGGCTGACGGCCTCCACTTTGAAGCCGGCGCCGCCGTGGCCGACGTCAACACGCTGGCCGGAGAGCTCGCCCGTGTGAACCTGCGGTTGTCGCGCGCCTCCGACGCGTCGAGCGACCAGTCGACCCTGCTCGACCAGCGCGACACCCTGCTCGAAAAGATCAGCAAGCTGGGCACCATCGCCACGTCCTTTGCTGCTGACGGGCAGGTTGAAGTGCGGCTGGGCGGCAATTCCGGCCCGCTGCTGGTTCAGGGCGGCACCGCCAGCCCGCTGACCATGGCCACCGATGGCGATGGCCTGATTACCTTTGCGGTCAATGCCACGCCGGTCACGCTGGCCGGCGGATCGCTGGCCGGCCAGGCCCTGTCTCTGGCCAAGCTGGACGAGGTTCGCGACCGGCTGAACACCATTGCCGACAGCGTGATGGGCACCGTCAACGCCGCGCAGGCGAATGGCGCGGCGCTTGATGGATCGGGCGGCGTGCCGATGTTCACCGGATCGGGCGCGGCGGGCTTTACCCTGGCTTTCACCGATGGCGCCAAAATCGCCACCGCGCCCGCAGGCTCGCCGGCCGGAAGCCGCGATCCCGGCAATCTCGATGCCCTGCGTTCGGCGCTCGCCACGGCAGACCCGTCGGGCGAGCTGGACGGCCTGATCTTTGACATTTCCTCCACCGTTTCCAGCCGCCGCATCACCCAGGGCGCGCTTGATACCATTGCCGGGAATGCCCGCATCGCACTGGAATCGCAGGCCGGGGTCAACCTTGATGAAGAAGCGGCGAACCTCGTGCGCTTTCAGCAGGCGTTTCAGGCCAGCAGCAAGGCCATGCAGGTTGCCGGAACGATTTTCGACACCCTGATGGGCCTGAAGTGAGCAAGGAGGGTCTTTCCGCATGACCATCGTCAACACCAGCACGAGCGCGTTTTACGAACGGTCCCTGATGGGGCTGAAGTCGCTGCGCAACGAAGCGGAAGAGCTGCAGGCCAGCCTTGCCAGCGGACAGCGCCTGGCGACATCTGCCGACGATCCGGTGGCCTCTTCGCGCCTGCGCCAGTTGGCACGCGGCAATACGCTGTCCACCATCGATACGGCCAATGCCCAGCGCGCCGCATCGGACCTGCAACTGACCGATGGCGCGCTGTCTTCCTTCGCATCCTATGTGACGCGGGTGAAGGAACTGGCCGTCCAGGCATCCACCGCCACGCTCACCCCGGCCCAGCGCGCCGCCATCGGTGCGGAAATAAGCGCCATCCGGCAGAACGTGATCGGCCTTGCCAACAGCCGCGACGTGGCCGGCCACGCCCTGTTCGGCGGCGAGGCGGCGGGATCGGCCTATGCCACCGACCTTGCCGGCAATGCCAGCTATGTCGGCACCGGCAGCGTCGGCGAACTGCCGCTGGGCGATGGCCAGACCGTATCGCGCGGGCTGACCGGCCCGGAAATCCTGAACTTCAATGTCGCCGGCAGCCCGACAGACCTGCTTGCCGTGATGAAGACGCTGGGCGATGCCCTGCAAGGCGGTAGCGCCGATCCGCAGGGTGCGGCCCATTCCTCGCTCGATGCGCTTGATGCCGGGCTGGAAAAGATCTCCACCGCGCAGTCGATCGTCGGTTCGCGCCTCGCCTGGATCGAGCTGACCAACGACCGGCGCGTCGACATGGGCGAAATGCGCGCCAGCGAGGAAGCCGATGTCGGCGGCACCGATATCGCCGCCACCGTGGCTAAATTGCAGCAGGCGATGACCGTTCTTGAAGCCAGCCAGGCCAGTTTCGCCCGGCTTGCGCAGCTTTCGCTGTTCGACGTGATCCGCTGATCCGACTTTGGGCCGAGGGGGGCCACTGATCTATGTACGCCATAATCGGCATCGTCATCCTGCTCGCCATGGTCTTTGGCGGCTTCGCCATCACCGGCGGCGCGCTTGGCCCGGTGATGCACGCGATCCCGCACGAAATGCTGATCATCGGCGGCGCCGCCATCGGCGCGACGGTGACCGGCAATTCGCTGCACGAACTGAAGCTGATCGGCGGCGCATTCGGCAAGATCTTCAAGGGCCCCAAGCACACCAAGCAGGATCACATCGACGCCATCATCCTGACGACGAAGCTGATGAAGCTGCTGCGTTCCGAAGGTCCGGTGGCGCTGGAAAGCCATGTTACCGAACCAAAGAACAGCGCGATTTTTGCAGAATTTCCGCGCCTGCTGGCCAATCATGCGCTGGTGGACCTGATCTGCGACACGCTGACCCTGATCGTGGTTTCTTCGGGCACGCTGGAAGTCCACGCCGTCGAAGAGGTGATGGACAATGCGATGAAAACGCATTTCCACGAAATGCACGAGCCGCAGCACGCC
>JBJTLW010000004.1:0-39190 GCA_046063225.1 Novosphingobium sp.
ATTCCTCGACAGCGACGAACGCTATCGGCTTCTGATCGAACTCGGCCGGGATCTTGATCCCATGCCCGACGCGCTGAAGACCGACGCCACGCTGGTGCGCGGCTGTTCGGCCAGCGTCTGGGTCTATCCGACCGAGCAGGAGAGCGGCCGCCTGCACTTTCTGGCGGACAGCAATGCGGCGATTACCAAGGGCATCATCGCCCTTGTCCTGAGCGCCGTGCAGGACAAGCCGGCCGATGTGGTGGCCGCCATGGACATTGCCGGGGCGCTGGAACCGTTTGATCTGAAGAACCAGCTTTCGTCAAACCGCACGCAGGGCCTGCCCAACATGATTGCCCTGATCCGCGAGACCGCATCTCGGCTGGCCGCACAGTGAGCCTTGCCCGGCCATTCTGGCTGTGCGCCGGCATCACGGCCTTCGCCGCCGGGACGATTGGCATCCTGCTGCCGATCATGCCGACCGTGCCGTTCTATCTGCTGGCGGCCTTCTGCTTTGCCCGGTCGAACCAGCGCTGGGAACAATGGCTGCTCGATCATCAGGTCTGGGGGCCGCCGATACGCCGCTGGCGCGAACGCCGCGCCATATCGCGGCGGGCCAAGATTTCCGCCGTCAGCGCCATGGCCTTTGGCGCCATCGTTACCTGGTTCACGCTCGGATGGCCCTGGGCGGGCGTATCGCTGGCGATTCTCGCGATCAGCGGAACGTGGATCTGGACCCGCGCGGAATAGAATTTCACCGCCGCGACACAGTGCGACACTTTCTTGCCGCGGTGCGACAGGTGGTTCGGCAGCGTTCATTTTCGCAGGCCTATTCCTGGCTTCGCCGGAACGAATTCCCCTCCCGGCGCAACAGAATTCAGGAGTAGAAGGCCATGCCCAAGTTCACCAAGATCGCAGCTCCTGCGCTGATCGCCGCCATGGCGCTGGGCGCAGCCGTCCCCGCCCAGGCGCAGCACAATCAGAGCCGCTATGGCTATGGCATCGAACGCGAAATCAGCCAGCTTGAGTACGCCGTGAACCGCACCGACAACCGCGACCGGATTTCCGAACGCGAAGCCGCCGGTCTGCGCCGCGATATCGCCCAGTTGCGCTACACCTACCGCGCCTATGCCCGGGACGGACTGTCCCAACGCGAGGGACGCATCCTGCAGGACCGCATCCAGCACCTTCGCCACCGCCTGCAGAACGAGCGCCACGACCGCGATCATCGCCGTCACTAATTACAGGCAGCGCCAGTAATGGCGTCAACGGGAAAGGGCAGCTTTACCCCTCGCTGCCCTTTCCTGCTTGTCATCCGGCGTCAGCCTTTCTAGGCGCAGGCCCATCATGACAGCCAAGCCCCGCACGCTTTACGAGAAGATCTGGGACGCGCACGTCGTCGAACGCCAGGACGACGGCACCTGCCTGATCTATATCGACCGCCACCTCGTCCATGAAGTGACCAGCCCGCAGGCCTTTGAGGCGCTGCGCGTTTCGGGCCGCAAGGTTCGCCGCCCGGACCTGACGCTGGCCGTTCCCGATCACAACCTGCCGACCACGGCGCGCAAGGACGCGGCGGGCAACCGCCTGCCCATCGCGGATCCGGAAAGCGCGCAGCAGCTTGCCGCGCTGGAGCGCAACGCGCCCGAATTCGGCATTCGCTATATCGGCGCGACTGATCTGGAGCAGGGGATCGTCCACGTCGTCGGCCCCGAACAGGGCTTCTCTCTGCCCGGCGCGACGATTGTCTGCGGGGATAGCCACACCAGCTGCCACGGCGGCCTTGGCGCGCTGGCCTTCGGCATCGGCACCAGCGAGGTCGAACACGTCCTCGCCACGCAGACGCTGCTGCTCAAGCAGTCGAAAACCATGGAAGTGCGCGTCGAGGGCGATCTTGGCCCCGGCGTGACGCCAAAGGATCTGGTCCTCCACATCATCGGCGTCATTGGCACGGCCGGCGGCACCGGCCACGTCATCGAATTTCGCGGGCCCGTGTTCGAACAGATGTCGATCGAAGGCCGCCTGACGGTGTGCAACATGTCGATCGAAGGCGGCGCGCGCGCCGGCCTTGTGGCGCCGGACGAAAAGACCTTCGCCTATCTGAAGGGCCGCACGTTCGCCCCGACTGGCGAGAACTGGGACAAGGCCGTCGCCTGGTGGAAGAGCCTCGCGACCGATCCCGGCGCCACCTTCGACAAGTCGGTGGTGATCGATGCCGCCGATGTCCAGCCCACCGTCACCTGGGGCACCAGCCCGGAAGACGTCGTCGCCATCGGTGGTGTCGTCCCCGCGCCGGAAAGCTTTGCCGATCCTTCCAAGCAGGACGCGGCGCGCAAGAGCCTTGATTACATGGGCCTCCAGCCCGGCCAGCGCATGGACGAGGTTGAGGTGCAGAACGTCTTCATCGGATCGTGCACCAACAGCCGCATCGAAGATCTGCGCGCCGCCGCCGCCGTGGTGAAAGGCCGCCAGAAGGCAGCGGGCGTGCGCTGGGCCATCGTCGTCCCCGGATCGGGCCTGGTCAAGCAGCAGGCCGAAGCCGAAGGGCTGGACACGATCTTCACCGAAGCCGGCCTTGAATGGCGCGAACCGGGCTGTTCGGCCTGCCTCGCCATGAACCCGGACAAGGTGCCCGCCGGTGAACGCTGCGCATCGACCAGCAACCGCAACTTTGTTGGCCGCCAGGGCCCGGGCGCGCGCACGCACCTCGTCAGCCCGGCGATGGCGGCGGCAGCGGCCGTCACCGGCAAGCTCACCGACGTGCGCAGCCTTGCGTGACACCCGGTCCAACGGATAGACCCAGATCATGACTGACACTTCGGACAAGCCCGCCAAGGGCAGCAAGATCACCACGGGCACGGCGGCAATTGCCGGTGCCGCCATCGGTTCGGCCGCGCTTGCCGCCGCGCTGCTTTACGCCAGCTCGCGCCGCAAGGCGAAGAAGCCCACGGCGCCTCCGCCCCGCCCCGAAGACGCGCCGGAGACAGACTGATGCAGGCGGTCAAGCAGGTTGAAGGCACCGCCTATCCGTTCGGGCGCAAGAACGTCGATACCGACGTCGTCATCCCGGCGCACTGGCTGAAAACGATCACCCGCGAAGGGCTCGGCAAGGGCTGCTTCGAAAGCGTCAAGCAGGAGCCGGGCAACGTGTTCGAGGATCCGGCCTACAAGGGCGCGCCGATCCTGATCGCGGGCGACAATTTCGGCTGCGGTTCCAGCCGCGAACACGCCGCCTGGGCGCTGCTCGACATGGGCATCACCGCCGTCATCGCCCCCAGCTATTCCGACATCTTTTCCGGCAACGCCTTCAAGAACGGCATCCTTGCCGTGGCGCTGCCGCAAGAGGCGGTGGACCGGCTGCTGGAGGTTGCGAAAACCGATCCGATCACCATCGATCTGGAAAGTCAGACCGTTACGACGCCCTTCCAGGATCGCTTTACCTTTGAAATCGACCCGTTCCGCAAGCACTGCCTGCTCAACGGGCTCGACGAAGTGGGTCTGACGCTGACGCGCGACGCCGCGATTTCCGGTTATGAGGCGAAGGCGAGCGAAAGCCTGCCTTTCCTTGCGCGCGGGATTGCCGCTTGAAGGCCCTGCTGTCGCATCAGGCAGGCGGCCCGGAAACGCTCGTTCTGTCCGACGTGGCAGAACCCACCCCGGGCCCCGGCCAGGTGCGCATTGCGGTGAAGGCCTGCTCCATCAACTTCCCCGACACCCTGATCATCCGCGATCTCTATCAGTTCAAGCCGCAGCGCCCCTTTGCGCCGGGCGGCGAAGTGGCCGGGGTGATCGACGCGGTGGGCGAGGGCGTCGACGACTTTGCGCCGGGTGACCGCGTGCTCGCCATGACGCTGAGCGGCGGCATCGCCGAAAAGGTGCTTGCCCCCGCAACCAAGACCTTCGTCCTTCCCGACGCGATGGACTTCGAAACAGCCAGCGCCTTCGTCTTCACCTATGGCACGACGATTCACGCCCTGAAGGATCGCGGGCGGCTGGCATCGGGCGACACGCTGCTTGTGCTCGGCGCGGCTGGCGGCACGGGCCTGTCCGCCGTCGAACTGGGCAAGGCGATGGGCGCAAGGGTGGTTGCCGCCGTTTCGAGCGAGGAAAAGGCCGAGGTCGCGCGGCAGGCCGGGGCGGATGCGGTTGTCATCTACCCGCAGGCACCGCTGTCCAAGGATCAGTCGAAGGCGCTTGCCGATGCCTTCAAGTCGGCTTGCGGCGGCGAAGGCGCAAATGTTGTCTACGACGCAGTTGGTGGTGACTATTCCGAACCCGCCGTGCGCGCGACGGCCTGGGAAGGCCGTTTCCTGGTAATCGGCTTTCCCGCCGGTATCGCCCGTCTGCCGCTCAACCTGGCGCTGCTGAAGTCCTGCGATATCTGCGGCGTGTTCTGGGGCGCCTTTACCGAGCGCGACCCGCAGGCTTTCCGCGACCAGGTGGCGGAACTCTTCGCGCTCCACGCCGATGGCAAGATCGGCCCGCGCATCGGCGCCGTGTTGCCGATGGAGCGCGGTGGCGATGCCATTGCCCTGCTGGCCGATCGCAAGGCCGTGGGCAAGGTGGTGGTGCGCATCGGCGATTGAAATGTGTCGGCCAGCGCCCTATCGCGGGTGCAAGCCTTGAACTGAGGGACGTTACGAAAATGACCGATTTCCATGACCGCGAACGCGCAGAAGAAGCCCATTTCGCGCATGACGAGGAAATGAACTTCCGCATCCACGCCCGCCGCAACAAGCTGCTGGGCCAGTGGGCGGCCGAACGCATGGGCCTGTCGGCTGCTGAAGCGGAAAGCTATGCCAAGGCGGTTGTCCAGGCCGATTTCGAAGAAGCGGGCGATGAAGACGTGGTTCGCAAGCTGCTGGGCGATCTGACGGCTGCCGGCGTTGAAACCACCGAATCCGAAGTGCGTACCGCGCTGGAAGCCAAGCTGGTTGAAGCCCGCCGCGCGCTGATGGGCGAGGCCTGAGGCGCGCGCCATGGCAATGGAAGCGGCTGAAATCGAAGCGATGATCCGCTCTGCCCTGCCCGGCGCCGATGTCGAGATCACCGACCTTGCCGGCGACGGCAACCATTACGCCGCGCGCGTCACAAGTGCCGCATTTGCCGGCAAGACCCGCGTGGCGCAGCACAAGATGGTCTATGATGCGCTTGGCGGTCGGATGGGCGGCGTGCTGCACGCCTTGCAACTGACCACCGCCATCCCCAGCTAAGCCATCGATTGCACATTCACTGAAAGGGCCCGCTGCCCCATGTCCGATATCAATGCCCGCATTGCCGAGATCGTCAATTCCAACGACGTCGTCCTGTTCATGAAGGGTACGCCGCTGTTCCCGCAGTGCGGCTTTTCCAGCCGTGCCGTTGCCATTCTTGAACATCTCGGCGTGCCGTATGAAAGCGTCGACGTGCTGCAGGACATGGAAATCCGCCAGGGCATCAAGGAATTTTCCGAGTGGCCGACCATCCCCCAGCTGTACCTGAAGGGGGAATTTCTTGGCGGCAGCGACATCATGATGGAAATGTTCGAAGCCGGCGAATTGCAGCAAGCGATGAACGACGCCGGACTGGGCTGACCTGCCGAAGGGCCTTTGCCCCGATCGCGATGCCCGATGAATTCCATGAAAAGGCCCGGCCGTATGCGGTTCGGGCCTTTTCCTTTTGGCGCTCGCTCTGCAAAAATCGGCTTCGCCAAAAAGAGAAGCCCGCGAGCGGATGCTCGCGGGCTTTCTTTGGGGACGGGTGTCTCGGGAAGCTAGGGGCCGCGGAGACCGGGGGTGCGGCCCCTGCCTCTTCCGAGACGTCTTTGGGGGTATCCGATACATTGCAGACATCGTGCCAGTTTTGCAATTATCCCAGAAATCCGCCATTTTCTACATTCTACACAGTCCAGCCACAACGCCAGTTGTAAATGATTCCGACAATTTTAGCCGAAATCCGGCCTTGCCAATTCGCGCTCCGCAAGCAAGGGCAAGCGCATGACCGCTGGCCCCGCCTTTCCCACCGCTGTTCCGGCCGCCACCGTCATCGTGTTTCGCCGCTCGCGCGCCTCTGGTGACGGTCCGGCCGAACTGCTGATGCTGGAGCGTTCTGGCCAGATGCGGTTTGCCGGCGGGGCCGCAGTGTTTCCCGGTGGCCGGGTCGACCCGTCGGATCGCGAACTCGCCGCCCGCCTGCCGCATGATCTTGAGCCGCACGACGCCGCATCGCGTGTGGCGGCCATGCGCGAAACGCTGGAGGAGGCTGGCCTCGCCGTCGGCATGGTCGAGACCATAAGCGCGGATCTGGCTGCGCGCGCGCGGGCCATGCTCCATGCCGAAGGGGCGCTTGCCCCCGTGCTCGATCGCTTTGGCTGGACGCCCGATCTGAACGCATTCCAGCCCTGGGCGCGCTGGTGCCCGCAATGGGAGCGCGCGTTCGACACGCGGTTCTACCTGGCGGACCTCGGCACCGGAGAGGTCGATGTCGCGGCTGACGATACGGAGAACACGCATCTGTTCTGGGCCAGCGCCGAAGAAGCGCTCGCCATGGCGAACCGCGGCGAGATCAGCGTCATTTTTCCCACCCAGCGCAATCTTGAGCGGCTGGCGCAGGTGCCAAGCTTTGCCGAAGCGAGCGCCTTTGCCGCACGCTTCCCGATCCGCACAATCACCCCGGCGCGTATCGAGATCGACGGGGTCACGCACCTGACCATTCCAAACGATCTTGGCTATCCGGTCGTCTCGGAGCCCATGGCATCAGCCATGCGCGGCTGATCGATCCTGAATCGCACCGCTGGCATTGCGCGCAAAGCACGCTAACCTGATGCGCATGTCTCTGTTTCGCCTGACGATCACCCTCGCCCTTGCCATTGCCGCCTCCCCGGTTCTGGCCCAGACCAGCCCGCAGCGGGCCATCGAGAGCACCTTGGCCGAGGCCGGCCCCGGCACGCGCTGGGGCATGGTCGTGACGGACGAAGCGGGCCGCGAAATCGTGGCCATTGCGCCGGAAAACCGATTCATCCCTGCGTCCAATACCAAGATGTTCACCACGGCGGCGGCGTTCTGGAAATTCCGCTGGATCCATGAGCCGGACCAGCTGGGCGGCGCAAGCGTCTGGCTCGTTCCCGGCAAGGGCAAGGTGCCGTCGGTGGAATTGACCGGACGGGGCGATGCGCGCCTGTCCTCCGCGCCCGATTGCAAGGTCGCCTGTCTGGCCCGGCTCGCCGATGCGATCGCCGCGAAGACCCGCAAGGTCCATGACGTCATTGGCGACGACACCCAGTTTCTCGACCAGCGCTGGAGCCTGGGGATGAGCTGGAACAATATCCCGACGCGCTCCGGCACCGGCATTTCGGCGCTAACCCTCGATGATAACGAGGCGAAGGCGGTGGTCACCCCCGGGCCTGCCGGTTCGGCGCCGAGCGTGGCGCTGCCCGCCTACTTCACACTCGAGATGACCGCCCGCTCGGTTGCGCCGGGGGCCTCTGCGCTGGGTGTAGACCGCCTCCCCGGCAGCCGCACCGTGCGCGTGACCGGTACCGTCGAAACCGGCGCGCCGAAAATCGTGACGCTGGGCATCGACGATCCGGCCGAGTTCGCGGCGTGGAAGCTGGCTGACATGCTGAAAGCGCGCGGCGTGAAGATCACCGGCACAATTGCCGCCCGGCATCGCACCGAAGCCGATGCCGGCGCTCTTCAGGATCGCCCGCCCGCCCTCGCCACCGTCGTTCCGCCGCCGCTGCTCGAAGACCTCAACCGCATCAACAAGGAAAGCCAGAACCTGCACGCCGAGCTGCTGCTGCGGCGGATCGGCATGATGGCCGGCGGCAACATGCGCGCCGATGCATCGGTGGAAGGCGGGCAGAAGGTCATTACCGCCATGCTCACCGAAGCGGGCCTGAAGCCCCATCAGTTCGCCTTTTCCGACGGTTCGGGCATGTCGACATACAACCGCGTGGCGCCGCGCGGCGTGGTGCAGTTCCTGCGCTGGACGCAAGCGCAGCCATGGGGAGAAACCTTCCGCGCCACGCTGCCGATTGGCGGCGTGGACGGCACGCTGGCCGGGCGGTTTCGCGGCACCAGCCTGCAAGGCCGGGTCTTTGCCAAGACCGGGACACTCAACGCGACCAACGCCTTGTCCGGCTTCCTCATCACGCGCAGTGGCCGCACCCTGACCTTTTCGGTCTACGCCAACGATGTCCCTGACGGCGTCCAGGCCACCCGCATCATGGACAAGGCGCTGGTGCAACTTGCGGAAATGGACTGACTTGTTGCGAGCTTTTCGCAGTTGCAGCACGATTTGTTGCAGAATGGTCACGCTTCCCGCCGCTCCGTCGGGAATCGCCAATCCAGATTGTAAAATTCTGGTCTAGGCACGCCTTACGGTATCTACTGAGCCCATGCCCATGGGGAATGGGTCCTGATTCACATCTGGGGGACTTTATGCGCAAGACTTCGCTTGCCGTCGCACTGGCGACCGGCACCGCCCTTTTCGCCCTTGCCGGGCTGCCCACGGCCGCACTGGCCCAGTCCTCGTCCGACAAGGCGTCGGATGACGGCGATAGCAAGGCAATCATCGTCACCGGTTCGCGCATCAAGCAGGACCCGTCGAAGAGCGCCTCTCCGCTGGAAATCATCACGCCGCAGGTTCTTGAACAGAACGGCATTTCCAGCCCTGAACAGCTGACCATGCTGCTTTCGGCCAACGGCTCCGGCGCGGACAACCTGGCGTCCAACGCGGACGTCACCACGGGCGCACAGCGCGGCACCAACGGGCTGTCCTCGGCCAACCTGCGCGGTCAGGGCAGCGGCGCGACGCTGATCCTGCTCAACGGCCGCCGCGTGGCCGCCCACGGCCTTTCCGGCTCTGCAGTCGACGTCAACCAGATCCCGCTCGCCGCGATCGAGCGCGTCGAAATCCTCAAGGACGGCGCTTCGGCCATCTATGGCACCGACGCCATCGGCGGCGTCATCAACTACATCACGAAGAAGAGCTTCAAGGGCGTGGGCGCCACCGGTTTCGTCGACATTCCCGAACAGGGCGGCGGCGAAATCTATTCGGTTTCGGGCATTGCCGGCTACGGCGATCTGAAGACCCAGGGCTTCAACGTGATGGCCGCGGTTTCCTATCGCTGGAACCGCATCCTGCGCGGCTCGGACCGCAGCTTCGTCAACACCAACCAGCCCGATCGCGGCCTTTCGGTCGATACGCGCGGCACGCCCATCGCGACGATCTTCAACATCGGCGCCAACGCCTTCCAGACGCCGAGCGGCACGCTGACCCAGGGTCTCACGCTCACCGCGCCCAATGGCGGCAACGCCGCGTCGGGCGGCATCAACGTGCTGGATCTTCCGGGCGGCGCTGGCTGTACCTCGATGCCGGGCGGCCTGGACTATGACTACGCGCTCTGGGCTGCGCCGAACAACTATTACGCCTGCGCCTATGACACCGGCCAGGTCGCTGTGCTGCAGCAGCCGATCAACACGCTTACCTACTACGGTCGCGGCACCGTTGCGGTGGGATCGAGCGAAGCTTTCGTCGAAGTGACCGGGTCGAAGGCCCATTCGGTCAAGAGCTTCTCGGAAAACCAGCTTTCGGCAAACACCACCAGCCTGCCGATTGCTTATCCGCTCAACTCGCTAACCGCTTCGACCTACAACAGCATTTTCAGCGCGCTCCGTTCGGCCTTTGCCAGCAACGCGACGCAGGTCGCGGCGCTTGATGCACGCTATGGCCGGCCGATCGCCTATCGCTGGCGCTGCATCCCCTGCGGCCCGCGCGAATATGTGACCGATTCCAAGACCCTGCGGCTTGCCGGCGGGGTTGAAGGCCCGCTGCCCTTCGAAGGCTGGGATTATCGCACCGGCCTGTCGTGGGCGCGCAGCGAAGTGTCCTCGACGCTGGGCCGCGGCTATTTCTACCGCGGCACGCTGTCGACCGGTGCCAACGATCCGAGCGCACCGACGGCGCCGGGCGCCACCTCGCCGGGTATCGTCGGCCTGCTTAACAGCGGCCTGCTCAACCCGTTCAGCCTGACGCAGAGCGACGCTGCTCTTGCCGGCCTGAAGGCGATCAGCGCAGATGGCACGACGCTTTATGGCGGCCGCTACAAGACGCTGCAGGCCGACGTATCGTTCTCCGGCCCGCTGTTCGCCCTGCCGGGCGGCGATGCCGCGCTGGCGATCGGCGCCGACTATCGCCGCGAGACCTACGAATTCAACGGATCGGCGGCGGCCGCCGCGACGGCTCCGGTGATTTTCAACGCCGCCTTTGACAACGTCAACGCGCTGACGCCGAAGAAGCGCACGGTGAAGGCGGTCTACGGCGAAGTGAACCTGCCGCTGTTCGACATGCTGACGATCACCGGCGCGTTCCGCCTCGATGACTACTCAGGCTTCGGCACCACGACCAACCCGAAGGTCACGGCAAAGTTCCAGCCGACCGACTGGATCATGTTCCGCGGCTCCTATTCCACGGGTTTCCGCGTTCCCAGCTTCAACCAGATCTTCAACGGCGTCACCGAATCGCCCTATTCGGGCAGCGACATCGTCGATCCGATCCGTTGTCCGACGCTGGTGGTGAACACGGCCGATCCGAACTGCGCGTTCATCCGTCCGAACATCTGGACCGGCGGCAACCTGAACCTTGGGCCGGAAACGTCCAAGCAGATGAGCTTCGGCGTCGTTCTGCGCCCCACCCCGCGCTGGATGATCTCGGCCGACTGGTGGTCGATCAATGTCGACAACACCATCCAGTTGCTCACCCTGCAGCAGCTGATCGGCAATGCCTCGCTGTTCCCGGACCGCTTCATTCGTGACGCCAGCAATGTCGTGACGACGATCGACGATCGCTGGATCAACGCCGGTGCGCGCCGCACGAAGGGCATGGAGTTCTCGCTGCGCGGCAGCATCGATCTGGGCCGCAACACCCTGTCGGTGGGCGCGGACGGTTCACTTCTGCTCAAGAAGATCGAAAAGCTGACGCCCACCTCGGCCTATGGCCCGAGCCTGATTGGCGTGTTCACCTTTGCCGGTGATCTTGGTGTGAAGTGGAAGCACAACGCCTGGCTGACCTTCAGCAACGAAGACGTGTCGGTGACCTTCACCCAGATCTTCCGTAACGGCTATCTCAACCAGAAGCTGCCGGGCATTGCCAATGGCACCGTCACCCGGCCGGACTTCAACACGCGGGTGAGCAACTATGCCACCTACAACCTGACGGCGAGCCTGCTTTCGCTGCTGCCCAACTACAAGCTGACCTTTGGCGTGAAGAACATCTTCAACACCAACCCGCCCTTTGCCATCACCTATGATGGCAACACCGGCGCGGGCAGCAGCTGGGAACCGCGCGTCGCCGATCCGCGTGGCCGCAGCTTCACGGTGGGCGTCGACGTCAAGTTCTGATCCCACCGGCGCCAGCCGGACACAAAAAGGGCCGCCGGGGGAAACCACGGCGGCCTTTTTTCGTGAAACGCCTTTGATTCAGCCCGCGACGAGTTCCAGGAACCGGCCCGAAACCCAGCCGCTGGCGCAAGGCCCCTTATAGGCGCGGCGCTTGGCTATGGGGGTGCCGACGCCGCAATCCTGGCCGGGCGTGCGTTCATAGACCACGCCGATCCATTCGCCCTCGTTGATCGAATCGCATGACCAGACCATCCGGCCCAGACGCAGGCGATCAAGCTCCTTGCCAGACGTTGACGGCGCGGCGCGGACGGACAGGAAATTGTCGCCCTTTGCCTTCAGGCCGACCACCTTGTGCACGCCGCCACAGGCGTCGTATTCCGCGTCCCCGCCGACCAGCACCGGACGCGGCTTTGGCGCGGCGGCGGGCGCGGCCAGGCCGTGCGCGGACAGGCTGGCCACCATCACGCTGGCCGCCAGACTTAAAGGGAAAGCGCTGCGCTTCATGGCAAAACTCCTCAATGTGCGGCTTCGATAGCTGACGGCAGACGGCTCGCAAACCACCATAAATTGGGCATGGCGCGCCATGCGGGCGTGATCCATCGTGCTTGCGTCCGGTCGCAGAAGAGGATCACCCATCGTGGACAGGCGCAGCATTCCAATCTGGCAGCAGGCCCTCGCCATATTCGTCGGCATGACTGTCGCGATCAATCTGGCCATATACCGCATCGTCGGATCGAGCCGCCACATCTTCAACCCCTCCGAACGATCGGGTTACGAACTGGGCAGCGGCATGGGCATGGGGCTGGGAATCACCTTCGTGCTGTGGCTGCTGATCCTGCGCCGCGCACCGCGCAAGGCGACTGTGCTGGCCTTCGTCATCATCACCGCCGCCGGGTGGCTGGCCGTGCACTTCGCGGGAATGCGCCGATAGCGGGGTGATTGGCGCGCCTGGCAGGACTCGAACCTGCAACTCCAAGCTTAGAAGGCTCGTGCTCTATCCAGTTGAACTACAGGCGCGCGCGGACATCCCCATAGTCAGGGTTTGACGCTCACGCAAACCGGGTTAGGCATGGTTTATGAGCGAAAATCTTTCCCGCATCGACGGACAGGCCGGCGCGCGCCGTCATTTCCGCTATTTCGACTATGTGATGGCCGCTTTCGTGGCGATCCTGCTGCTGTCCAACCTGATCGGGGCAAGCAAGCTGGCAACGGTCGGCGGCTATACCTTTGGCGCGGGGATCCTGTTCTTTCCGCTGTCCTACGTCATCGGCGACGTGCTGACCGAGGTCTATGGCTATGCCAATGCCCGGCGCTGCGTGTGGATGGGCTTTGCCGCGCTGATCTTCATGGCCTTCATGAGCTATGTCGTCGTCGCCATGCCCGCAGCGGAAGGCTGGGGCGGACAGGCAGCCTATGAAAGCGTGTTCGGCAGCACCTGGCGCATCGTTGCGGCATCGGTCCTGGCCTTCTGGGCAGGCGAATTCGTCAATTCCTTCGTTCTGGCCCGCATGAAGATCCTGACCGCCGGCAAGCACCTGTGGAGCCGCACCATCGGATCAACCTTCTTCGGCCAGGCGGTGGACAGCCTGATCTTCTACCCCGTCGCCTTTCTGGGCGAATGGTCGAACGAACAGGTGGTGACGGTGATGATCACCAACTGGCTGCTCAAGGTCTTGTGGGAGGCCCTGCTGACGCCGGTAACCTATGGCGTGGTCGGCTGGTTCAAGCACCGCGAGGGCGTGGACGTGTTCGACGACGGGACGGATTTTTCCCCCTTCGCCAAGGCCGATGCGGTTTAGGCCCCGTCGCGGCGACGGGGCCTTACCGCGATGCCTTATCAATCCGCGATAAGGCCGATGGCGATATAGACGAGGATCAGCGATCCAACGCCGAGCAGAGTGCCGGCAACCCAGGCGGCGCGAACCAGCGTGACATCCCAGCCGAAGTAGTCGGCCATGCCGGCAGAAACGCCCATGAACTTGCCGCGTGCCTTGTTCAGGCGAAAGCGCGAGGGGGTGTTGCCGTTGTTGTTTTCGATCGAGGTCATGCGACTGCTCCTACATAGGCGCTGGCGAGAGAAACCGGAGCGCTGGCGGAAGGGGTGCTGATCGTGTTGGTGAACAGCACGAGCGAGAGCATCAGGGCGCTGGCGGCGGCGGCCAGGCGGCTGCTGTAAGAATTGGTGGCGTTCATTTTCATCTTCCTCTTCGAATGTGTTTTGGCGTTTTGCGCCGATGCCAGATACATTGCATCAGCCGTGCCAAATTCGAAAAACCTCAGAAATCCGCCATTTCTGCTTCGTGTTACACTTTGCAAAACAGATTAATTCCTGATGAATGGGAATAATTCCCAACATTCAGGATCGGACTTTTTCATGGCTTCGCAGCCACGCGGCAGGTAGGGCTTGGCCACCGCCATGACGCTCGATCGCCTGATCCTCACCGCCTTTCGCAACCATGCCGAGACGCAGATCGAGGGCACACGCGCGTTCAATCTGCTGATTGGCGAAAACGGCGCGGGCAAGACCAACGTGCTTGAGGCGGTCTCTCTGCTCGCGCCCGGTCGCGGCCTGCGGCGCGCTGCCCTGCCCGACATGGCGGCGAAGGACGGCGGGGGCGGCTTTGCCATCAGCGCGCAGCTTGCCACCAGTGGCGGCCCTGTCCGCCTTGGCACCGGAACCAGCGCCGATCGCCCGACGCGGCGGCTGGTGCAAGTTGAAGGCGCCGATGCGCCGGCCAATTCGCTGTCGGAATGGCTGTCGATCGGTTGGCTGACCCCGGCGATGGACCGGCTGTTTGCCGAAGGCCCGTCAGCCCGGCGGCGCTTTCTGGACCGGCTGGTTCTGGCACTGGAGCCGGGCCACGCCCGCAACGCCGCCCGGCTCGACAACGCCCTGCGCGAGCGCAACCGCCTGCTTGGCGCCGAGCAGGAGCCGGACCCATCGTGGCTGGCCGCGCTGGAAGGGCAGATCGCTGAAAGCGGCGCGCTGGTCGCACAGGCTCGTGCCCGGCTTGTCGCGCGCCTGACCGAGGCGCTGGCCGCCCTGCCCGACGCGCCCTTTGCCCGGCCCGCACTGGCCTATCTGCCCGGTGGCCCGCTGGAAGCCCCTGCCCTTGCCGCCGCCCTGGCAGACGGGCGCCGGCGTGACCGCGCCGCGCAGCGCACGCTGATCGGACCGCACCGTGACGAACTGGCGGTTACCATGGCGGGCAAGGACCAGCCCGCGGCGGACTGTTCAACGGGCGAACAGAAAGCCATGCTGATCGCCATCACGCTCGCCCACGCCGGCCTGCTAGACGATGCGCGGCCCGGCGTTCTGCTGCTTGATGAAGTGGCCGCGCACCTTGATCCCTTACGCCGCGACGCGCTGTTTGACCGGCTGCGCGCCGGCTCGGCGCAGGTCTGGCTGACCGGCACCGAAATCGCGCCGTTCGACGGTATCGCACGCGAAGCCGCCGTCTGGCGCGTCGCCGGTGGCCGGGTGGAGCGACTGTCCTGACGGCTATTTCAGCGCGGCGGCAACCGCTCCGCTGGTGCGCTTGACCACTTCCTCCACCCCTTTGGCATTGGGGTGGACGTGATCGGCCTGGATCAGGTCTGCCCGGCCGATCAGCCCGTCAAGGAAGAACGGCACCAGCGCCGCGCCATGCTTTTTTGCAAGGTCCGGATAGATCGCCTCGAAATCCCGGCGATAGTCGGCCCCGTAATTGGGCGGCGCCAGCATTCCCATCATCAGCACCGGAATGCCGCGCTTTTTCGCCTCCATTACCATGGCTTCGATGTTCTTGCGGGTTTCTGCGGGTGGGAGGCCGCGCAGAATATCGTTGCCGCCAAATTCGATGATCACGAGGTCAGGCTTGGGGTTCTGGGCATCGAGCACGAAAGCAAAGCGCTGCAAGCCGGCGGCGGAGGTGTCGCCCGAAACCCCGGCATTCGTCACCCGGGCATTCACCCCGCCCGCGCGCAAGGCGGCCTCAAGCCGTGTCGGATAGGCCTCGCCCGCGCTGAGCCCGTATCCGGCAAAAAGGCTGTCGCCCACGGCCAGCACCCGGCGTTCCGGCCCCATGACCGGCGGCAGATCGGCAGCGGCGGCGGGCGCGATCGACGCCTGCGGTACGGGCGCCTCACCCTTGCAGCCGGTAATCAGCGCCAGTGCGGCCAGTCCTGTGACAATCCTGTACATTTTCACTCCTTGCGAGACTGCCCATAGCTATGCCATCGCAGCGGCGTGACAAGTCCCCCCGCGCAAACAGGTCTGGCCATTGCGGCCAGCGGCCTCACTCTTACCCTCGGATCGACCGAGATCCTGAAAGGCATCGACCTTTCCGTGCCGCTCGGCGAAACGCTGGCGCTGCTGGGGCCGTCGGGTTCGGGCAAGAGCTCACTGATGGCGGTGCTGTCCGGGCTGGAACGCGCAGGCGGCGGCTCGCTTGCTGTCGCGGGTCAGGATTTCACCGCGCTCGATGAAGACGGCCTTGCCCTTGCCCGCCGGGGCCGGATCGGCGTGGTGCTTCAGGCGTTCCACCTGCTGCCGACGATGACCGCGCAGGAAAACGTAGCCACCCCGCTTGAGCTGATGGGCGCGGACAATGCGTGGGAACGCGCCGCCGAGGAACTGGCGGCGGTCGGCCTTGGCCACCGGCTCGATCACTATCCCGCGCAGCTTTCCGGCGGTGAACAGCAGCGCGTGGCCATCGCCCGCGCCATCGCCCCGCGCCCGACCCTGATCTTCGCGGACGAGCCGACCGGCAATCTTGATGCCGCCACCGGCAGCGCGATTGTGGACCTGCTGTTCGCCCGCCGCGCCGAAACCGGGGCGACGCTGGTGATCATCACCCATGACAAGCATCTGGCCGATCGCTGCGAACGCGTGGTGACGCTTGGCGACGGGCGCATCGCCAGCGATACCGGCAAACGGTGAGCGCCACCCTGCCCCTTGGCACCGCCTGGCGCATTGCCCGGCGCGACATTTCGGCCCGGTTCAAGGGGCTGCGGCTGCTGCTGGTCTGCCTGTTTCTGGGCGTCGGCGCGCTGGCGGCGATTGGCACGCTGACCAAAGCGATCGAGCGCGAATTGCAGACGCGCGGGCAGGCCATCCTTGGCGGCGATCTGCAGGTCGCCGTGTGGCAGCGCCTTCCCAATGATGCGGAAATGGCCGCCCTGCGCCAGCTGGGCCGCGTTTCCACCGGCACGCGCACCCAGGCCATGGCCAGCGCGGGAAGCGCCGTTGCTCCGGTTGAACTGAAGGCGATTGACGCCAACTGGCCGCTCTACGGCACCCTGCGGCTGAAGGACGGGCGCACCGTTGGCCAGCCGGACGCCGGATCGGCATGGATTGGCGAAGGCGTGGCCGCGCGGCTTGGCGTCGACAAGGGCGGCACCATCGCCATCGGCACGCTGAAGCTTTCGGTCGCGGGCATCATTGCCGACGAACCGGACCGTCTGGGTGAAGGCATGGGCTTTGCCCCGCCGGTCATCGTGCGCGAAGACGTGCCGTTTCAGGCGGGCCTGATCCAGCCCGGCGCGATGTATCGCAGCAAGGTGCGCGTCGCCTTTGCCGATACGCGCGAGACCGAGCCGGTGGTCGAAGCCCTGCGCAAGCAGTTCCCCTCATCCGGGTTTGAACTGCGCACGCGCGACCGCGCCTCTCCGGGCACCGAACGCTTCGTTGACCGGCTGGGCGAATTCCTCACCCTTGTCGGGCTTGCCGCGCTGACCATCGCCGGGATCGGCATTGGCGGCGGGGTTGCATCATGGCTCGATTCCAAGCGCGGATCGATTGCCGCGCTCAAGGTGCTGGGCGCGACGAGCGGAGACATTGCCCGCATCACCCTGCTTCAGGTGGCCGCCGTGGCGCTGACCGGAACTCTGGCCGGCCTGATCGCGGGCGTGCTCGTCACACCGGCGCTGACGCGCGCATTGCAGGGGCTGCTGCCGGTGCCGGAGGGGTTCCCGGTTGAACCGCTCGCGCTTGCCCGCGCGGCGCTTTACGGCCTGCTGGTGGCGCTGGTCTTCACCGCCGTGCCGCTCGCCCGGGCGCGTGCCTTTCCGGCCATGGCGCTGCTGCGCGCCCGCGTTTCTCCGCTGGGAAACGAATGGAAGCGCGCGGCATGGCCGATAGCCCTCGGGCTTGGCATCATTGTCGCCACCGCCATGCTGAGCGCCGCGCAACCGATGGTGACGGCAACCTTCCTTGGCGGATCGGCGGCGCTGCTCGGCCTGCTCGGCCTGCTCGGCTGGGCGATCCGCAAAGGGGTGGAGCGCCTGCCCCGCCCGGCCAATCCGCTGCTGCGCACGGCCATTGCCAACCTGTACCGCCCCGGCGCGCAGACCGGCGCGCTGGTGACGGCGCTGGGCTTCGGCCTGTCCGCCTTCGTCATGCTGGCGGCGATTTCAAGCAGCCTTGATGCCAACATATCCGCCCGCGTGCCGCAGCGCGCGCCGGACTATTTCGTGCTCGACGTGCCCAAGGCGAAGGTCGGGGAATTTGGCGATACGGTGCGCCGCCTTGTCCCCACAGCCGATATCCGCACCGTGCCTGCCTTGCGCGGCGCGGTGCTGGCCTATGGCCCGGCGGGGCGGATGGTGCGGCTGGCTGATCTCAAGCAATTGCCCGAAGGCGCCGGGCCGCTGCGCGGTGAGCGCGGGCTGACCTATTCCGACACCATTCCCGAAGGCAACACGCTGGTTGCCGGCGCATGGTGGCCGCGGGACTATGCCGGGCCGCCGCTGGTTTCCATCGACGCGCAGATTGCCGAAGCCGCAGGCCTGAAGGTGGGCGATCACCTATCGGTCAGCGTGCTGGGGGTGGAACGGGAGGTGACCATCGCCAGCCTGCGCCGGATCGATTGGGAGACGATGGGCTTCAACTATTTCCTCGTCTTTTCGCCCAATGCCCTGCGCGATGCGCCGCACAATTTTGCGGCGACGGTCGACGTTCCGGGCGGATCACCCCCGCCCGCGCTGCTGCGGCAGCTTGCCCTTGCCTTTCCGTCAAGCTCGGTGATCGAAACCGGCCCGATGCTGCGGCAGGCGCGCGATCTGCTCAGCCAGATGAGCCTGGCGATCCTTGCCGCCGCATCGGTTGCCGTTCTTGCGGGAATTGCCGTGCTGCTCGGCGCCATTGCCGCCGCCCGCGCCGCACGGACCTATGACAGCGTGATCCTGCGCGTGCTGGGCGCCAGCCGGCGTCAGCTGCTGCTGGTGCAATTGGGCGAATATGGCCTGCTGGCGCTGGTTCTGGCGCTCGTCGCGCTGGGCCTCGGCACCGGCATCGCCTGGCTGGTCATCGTGCAGATGTTCGAATTTGACTGGCTGCCCGATTGGGCAGAGGTGCTGGGCGTGCTGGCTGCCGGCCTCGCCCTGGTGCTGGGCTTTGCCATGGCGGCGTCGCTGCCGGTGCTGCGCACCCGGCCATCGCAAGCGCTGCGCGAGCTGTAACGCAAAACCCCTCCCCCGCCGCGCGGGAGAGGGGCTTTGAACCAGACCGCATCTTGCGCGGATCAGGCGAACACGTCATCCGTGTTGTGCATGCCCGGTCCGGCCAGTTCGCCGTGGATTACCGACATCAGCGTGGCCGAGGCGATCACCATGGTAATGCTGACCAGGATACCCGCGACGATCAGATAGATGATCGTGCCCATGCCGGGCGCTTCAGGCTGCGGACCCAACGGGTTGAAGGCGGCGGAAAACAGCGAGGCAGCCGGCGCCAGCGCCGCGACAATAACCAGGATCGCGATCACCGCGAAGCCCAGCAGCGCCAGGAAGATCGTCAGCGCATTGTCGCGCGTCATGGCCCAGCCCCGGCTGAGCGCGGTAAGCGGATTGCGCACCCGTTCCACCGCGATCACGGCGTTCACCGTGCACAGGCGGCAGGCAAGGTACATGACGCCAATGAACACCAGCACCATCCCGACAAGCGAGCCCGCCTTGCCGGCAAATGCCAGAATGCCGATCAGCAGCCCGACGACAATCGCCGCCAGGAAATAGGCCACCAGCAGGATGATGAAGAGCAGCAGCATCGGCAAGGCGCTGCGGAAACCCGCGTTCATCGCCTCGCCAAAGGTCAGCCGTTGCAAGGGCGATGCCATGGCCGTCATCGATGCCGACTGCGCGCAATAGACGAGGATGTAGGCCACGTAGAACAGGATGCCGAACAGCATCACGCCCAAGCCCAGCGCGCCCGTATCAGCCGAGGTTGCCGCCCCGGCCAATGCGCCGAAACCGACAACCAGGCCGAAGACCAGGATAAGGCCGATGTTGATGGCAAAGAATGTGGCCCACAGGCCGAGGAGCGATCCGAACCGTTCCTTGATGATGGTCAGGGTGCGGCCATAGATCTGGCCAACGCTAGTTCCCATTTTCAGTCCCCCAAGTCCCGCCGGAACGCCGTGTGCAATCCAGCCCGATGGGAAGCCACCATAATTCGCCGATGGTTGCAAACGAAATCCCCATAAGAAAGGGGGGCCGAAGCCCCCCTTTCCCGTTTTGCAACAATCGTCTGGCGATCAGAAGCGGAAGCGGACCGAACCACCGAAGGTGCGCGGTTCGCTCGGATAACCCGAGACCGAACCCGTCTGCGCCGGCGTGTCGAAAATCTGCAGGATCGTGCGGTGATCGAGCAGGTTGCGACCCCAGACCGTCAGTTCGATGCCGTTCTGCATGGCATAGGTCAGCGAGGCGGACACCTGGTTGATTTCCTGCTTGCGGTTGGCTGACGCCTGGATGGCGCAGGCGGTGCCGCACAGGCCGACGAAGGCGGGCAGGCCTTCAACCAGCTTGAACGCCGATTCGTAGTGGTAGTCACCGCGCAGGATCACGCGGTCGCCATTGCCCAGTTCCTTGTTCCATTCGGCGCCGAAGGTGGCCGAAATCGGCGGAACGCCGCCCGGACGGGTGCCGGTGAGATCGCCCACGCCCGACAGCTGGAAGCTGTCATACTTGGCGTCGAGATAGGTCATGGCGAGCGACAGGGTCAGTTCCGGAGTCGGCTTGGCCATGCCTTCGAACTCGATACCGAAGACCGACTGCTTGCCTGCGTTTGCCAGGAAGAAGCCCGTACCGGTGAAGATGTTCGACTGGAAGCCCGTGATCGACTGCTTGAAGATCGCGAGGTTGGCCGAGGCGACGCCCCAGTTGCCCTTCAGGCCGAATTCGTAAACCGTCGAATTTTCCGGACCGGCAAAGCGGCTGCCCGATTTCAGGTTGGCCAGACGCAGCGACGAATAGGCCGAATTGCTCTGGATCGTGCTGAAGGTGGTCGCATCCGGACGGCTGTCGCGCGACAGGTTGATCGAGGCTGCCTTGTAGCCGGTGGCGTAGCTGACATAAGCGTTCACCGTATCGCTGACGTCGAAGGCGAGACGAGCGGTCCAGGTCCACTTGCCACCGCTGACTTCACCGCTTTCCAGTGCGTTGGGCACGTTGAGGAACGGCGGCAGGAACTGCAGGGCGCTGAGCCCGGCAAGGCCAACCGCGCCGGCCTGCGCACGCGGCACGATGATCGTGTTGTACGCACCCTGTGCCGCGGCGCCGAAGACGCCTGTCGCTACCTGGCCGATCTGGGTCGGGCTGGCGAAGCCGGTGGGCACCAGCGTGGTTCCCAGCAGCGTGCCAACGCCCTGCGACACGAGCACGTTGACCACGCCCGCCTGAAGGGTCGGATTGTTCAGCACGATGTTGGAGAAGACGTCGCTCGACGTGACGTTGGTGGCGAACACCTTCTTGTCGTGCGTATAGGCAGCACCGCCGGTCAGCGTCAGGCGATCGGCGATTTCCCAATCGAGCTGACCGAAGACCGAATAGGCATCGTCCTTCAGGCTGTAGTTTTCGGTCAGGCCCTGGCCCGAGGCGAAGAACCGGTTGGTGTAAAGCGCCGGATTGCCCTGCGCCGCGCCGAGGATCGATTCCACGGTGGGGACGTTGAAGGCGCCGCCCGACTGGCCGACGATCAGGTTGTTCGCATAGGTGCGGAACTGGCTGCCGAGCAGGATGGAATTGTCCTGCTTGATCCGTTCATTGAAGTAGAAGCCGCCGAGCAGGGCGTTGACCGGGCCGTCCCAGTCGGTCGCCAGGCGCAGTTCCTGCGTGAAGGTGTTGATGCGCAGGTCCTGGAAGTTGCGGCCCAGAAGATCGGCGCTGGTGAAGTCCGAATCCTGGTTGGTCACCGCGCTGGTGCGGCGATAGGCGGTGATCGAGGTCAGCTTCAGGAAGCCAAGGCTGTAGTCGATCTGGCCCGAAAGACCCCAGTTCTCGATCTTGTTGGTCGAATCGAAGTTCGTGTAGACCTTGTCCGCAAACGGATCGGTCTGCGCGATTTCATCGGCGCGCAGCAGCGGCAGAACCGCCGTCGAGGGCGTGCCGGCCAGGCGCTGCAGGTTCACGACCGCGCAGCAGTTTTCGTCGATCTTGCTGTAATCGCCGATCAGGCGGACCGAAAGCTCGCTCGACGGTTCGAACAGCATCTGGCCGCGCACGAACCAGCGGTCGCGCTCGTTCGTCTTGTTGCCGGTGACGACGTTGGTGACGTAGCCATCGCGGTGGTTGTAGCCGGCGGCAAGGCTGGCGGCGATCGTTTCGCTGAGCGGGCCGGTGACTACGCCCTTCACGACCAGCGCGTTATAGTTGCCGTAGCTGGCTTCGATGTTGCCACCGAAATTGAACTGCGGCTTCTTGGTGACGAGCGAGATGACGCCGGCCGAGGCGTTCTTGCCGAACAGGGTCGACTGCGGGCCGCGCAGCACTTCGACGCGCTGCACGTCCGGAAGGTCGGCGATCATCGAGGCCGAGCGTGAACGGTACACGCCGTCGACGAACAGGCCGACCGACGGTTCGATACCGGCGTTGTTGGCGCCGTTGCCGAAGCCGCGGATGTAGAAGTTGGTGTTGGCCGAGCTTTGCAGCTGGTTGACGCGCAGCGAGGGAACGACCGTCAACAGGTCGCGGATGTCGCGGATCTGGGCGCGTTCGATGGTTTCAGCCGTGGTCACCGAAACGGCAACCGGCACGTCCTGCAGCGTCTGCTCGCGCTTGGTGGCGGTGACGACGATCTCGTTGCCCTCGCCAACGGCTTCCTGAGCCGGAGGGGCAGCCTGCGCTTCTTCGTCAGCCGGAGCGGACTGCGCGAAGGCGACAGTCGGAAGCGCCAGCGACGCTACTGCGGCCGTGCCGAGGAGCACGATGCGAGTCGTGATTTTCATGTGGGTCTCGTCCTCTCAGTTCGGGGTTGACGCTACGGCAATGCCATCTAGCTGCCCGTGCCCCGGTTATTCTGCGGAAACCTTAGGATTTCAAGGCGTGTGGCGCAATCAAACGGTGCACTAGTCTCAAACGCAACTTCACCCTGTTGCATCAAGGACACAGCCCCTTTGCCTTGCCCTTACGCCTCGCTTCGTCTAGGGGCGCGGCCATGTTGCGGCGCAGCAAGCGCCTTTACCCAGTCCCCGAAAGCCCATCATGTCCGCAAACCTGCGCAATATCGCGATTATCGCCCACGTCGACCACGGCAAGACCACGCTGGTTGACCAGCTTTTCCGCCAGTCCGGCACGTTCCGTGAAAACCAGCGCGTTGAAGAGCGCGCAATGGATTCGAACGACCTCGAAAAAGAACGCGGAATCACCATTCTGGCCAAGTGCACTTCGGTGGAATGGACGCACCCGGAACTGGGCGAAACGCGCATCAACATCGTCGACACGCCCGGCCACGCCGACTTTGGCGGCGAAGTGGAACGCATCCTGTCGATGGTCGATGGCGTGATCCTGCTGGTCGACAGCTCGGAAGGCGCGATGCCGCAGACCAAGTTCGTCACCGGCAAGGCGTTGGCGCTGGGCTTGCGTCCGATCGTCGTCGTCAACAAGATCGACCGCCCCGATGGCCGCGCGCAGGAAGTGCTGGACGAAGTGTTCGACCTGTTCGTCAACCTCGAAGCGAGCGATGAACAGTGCGACTTCCCGGTGCTCTACGCCTCGGGCCGCAACGGTTATGCCAGCGACGACGAAGAGGCCCGCGAAGGCGACCTGACGCCGCTGTTCAAGAAGATCGTCGAGCATGTGCCGGCGCCGAACCTTGATGCCGATGGCCCCTTCACCTTCCTCGCCACCCTGCTCGATCGCGACAACTTCATGGGCCGCGTACTGACCGGCCGTGTCCAGTCGGGCACGATCAAGGTCAACCAGCCGATCCACGCCCGCGACGGCGAAGGCAAGGTCATCGAAGTCGGCCGCGCCTCCAAGCTGATGAGCTTCAACGGGCTGGAACGCGTTCCGGTGGACGAAGCGCGCGCGGGTGACATCATCGCACTCGCCGGCCTGGAAAAGGCCACCGTCGCCAACACCATCGCCGATCCTTCGGTGAGCGAGCCGATCCAGGCCCAGCCGATCGATCCGCCGACGCTCGCCATGCGCTTTGCCGTCAACGACAGCCCCTTCGCCGGGCGCGAGGGTGACAAGGTGACCAGCCGCATGATCCGCGACCGCCTGCTGCGCGAAGCGGAATCGAACGTCGCCATCCGCGTTACCGAAAGCGCCGACAAGGACAGCTTCGAAGTGGCCGGCCGCGGCGAACTGCAGCTGGGCGTGCTCATCGAAACGATGCGCCGCGAAGGCTTCGAACTCGGCATCAGCCGCCCGCGCGTTCTGTTCGCGCAGGATGAAAGCGGCGCCCGCACCGAACCCTATGAGCAGGTCGTTGTCGACGTGGATGACGAATACGCCGGCACGGTCGTGGAAAAGGTGGCCATGCGCAAGGGCGAGATGACCGACATGCGCCCCTCTGGCGGTGGCAAGACGCGCATCATCTTCAGCGCGCCGAGCCGCGGCCTGATCGGCTATCACGGTGAATTTCTGTCCGATACGCGCGGCACGGGCATCATGAACCGGCTGTTCGACAAGTACGGCCCCTACAAGGGCACGATCGAAGGCCGCGCCAACGGCGTGCTGATCTCCAACGGTTCGGGCGAGGCGGTTGCCTATGCGCTCAACGCGCTGGAAGATCGCGGCAGCCTGTTCGTTCGCCCGCAGGACAAGATCTACGAAGGCATGATCATCGGCGAAAACGCCAAGCCGGAAGATCTTGAAGTCAACCCGATGAAGTCCAAGCAGCTGACCAACTTCCGGTCGACCGGCAAGGACGACGCCATCCGCCTCACCCCGCCGCGCGTGATGACGCTGGAACAGGCCATCGCCTATATCGACGACGATGAAATGGTTGAGGTGACGCCCAAGACCATCCGTCTGCGCAAGGCGATCCTCGATCCCAACGAGCGCAAGAAGGCGTCGCGGAAGAAGGAAGCCGCCTGAGCGCGCCTTTCACCGCACTATGAATAGAGAAAAGGGCGGCCCCACCGGGAGCCGCCCTTTTCTTTTGCTCTTGGAGCCGCAGTCCCACTCAGAAGCGGAAGCTGAGCGTGGCGCGCAGGCTGTGGTAGTCGTACCGCGTTTCCGAGGGACGCATGTTGACGCCGCCCGCCAGCACGAAGGGGTTGGTTGCCCCGGCCGTGCCCTGGCCCACCGCGACGTAGTATTCGTCGTCGTTGTAGCGGTTGTAGAGGTATTCGACGCCCAGCGAGAGGTTCTTCGACAGCAGCACTTCGGCGCCGCCGCCGGCCTGCCAGCCCCAGACCATCTTGCCATCGTTCATCGGGGTGAACGAATTGGCGGTGTTGGTCGTCGAGAACGTGTGATCGACCTTGGCGTAGCTGCCGCCACCGGTGATGTAGAACAGGCCGCCACCGCCGGGCGTGAAGCCGAGGCGTGCGCGGGCCGAGACGGCATAGTCAAGGCTGCGGTCGAAGCTGTAACCCGCCGGCGTGGTGCTGAAGGCGCTGGTGCCGTCCTTCGCGTTCGACTTGCTGCCTTCGATCAGGACGCCGGCAACGAGGTTGTTCGACAGGCGCGCATCGTAACCGAGGCGAACGCCATATTCGAGGCCGTTCGTGTCACCACGGCAGCCGCCCGGCGCATTGGCGGCCGAAAAGCCGTTGCAGAAGCCCGGCGAAAACGCGTTGGCGCCGGTGGAGGTGACAACCGTTTCGTTGAAGGTGCCATCGCGATTGGTATCGAACACGACCGTGCTGGAGCCGTCGTTGTTCTGGGCCGTCGTGCCGATCGTGCCGGAGACGTAGAAACCGTTGAAATCGTCCGAACGATCGCTGTTCTGCGCGAGGGCAGCCGTCGGCAGGCCGAGACCGGCGGCGGCAGCCACCAGCAAGCTAAATTTCTTCATTTACAATTCCTTGTTATTCGGACGCCACCAGATTGCGACCTGAGCCGACAAGACGTTTGGTGGCCCGAATGGTTCCGGCCCTGCGAAGAATTTCGTCGGGCTGCGATGCCGCAGCGGTGAACGGAGGCCTGCGCGCGCGGGTGCGGCGCGATCAGAAATCGGCGGCGAGCGCGATCGTTACGCGGCGATGCTCTTCCGGCTGAAGCGTGTTGCTGTTGACCACTTTCCAGCCAGTTTCGTTGAACACGTTCTGCACCTGGAACCGCAGGTTAGCCGGCATGTCGCCCAGCTTGAAGCGATAGCGCATTCCCAGATCGAGCGCGGCAAAAGTCGGCATCATCGCCTGCTTGCCGCCCAGCGTCGCGACCGGGCCGGAACCGGTAGCCCGCGGGCCGGTTGCCGTGAAGGTGACGGTCGGCGTGAGGCCGCCCAGAATGTCGGTGCGGTATTGCAGGTCGATGCGGGTGTAGAAATCGGGAATACCCGCCGGCCGTTCGCCGACCAGACCGGCAAGCCGGCCCGCCCCGGTGACGTGCGGGTCCATCGCCACGGCCCCGGCCAGCACCGTCCACCGATCGAAATGCCCGACGAACGACAGTTCGGCCCCGCGATAACGCGCTTCGCCAAGCTCGGTGAAGCGGCCCGTGGCATCGAACGAGAAATAGGGCCGGTTGATCTGGAAGGCGGAAAGCACCAGCTGATTGCCCTTGCCGAGCCGGAACCGCAGCCCGGCTTCGTATTGCGTAGAGCGCGTGGTGGGCAGCTGCTCGTTGCGGTTGGTCGCGTTTTCCGGGGCGGCGCCGCTGTCTTCCAGACCCGTCTGGGTGCCAAGGAAAACCTCGACCCGGCGCGCCAGATGGTAGGATGCCGATGCGTTGTAGAGCCATGCGTCGTCGCGGCTGCTCGTGATGACGCCGCTGCGGGCATCGCGGAAGCTGGCGCGATAGCGCGCGCGTTGCAGGCCAAGGTTGAGCGTGCCGATGAACTTGCTTTTCGCCTGATAGCCCAGCAACCACGAGGACTGGCGCACCTGCCCCTGATTGACCGGACCATAGGTAAAGGCAGGCTCGGCCTCCGGATCGTCACCCAGGTAATCGAAGGTGCCGAAATCGCGCGAATCCGATCCGCCCGATTCCGTGTCGCGGCGGCGCGCGCGGAACCCGCCGATAACCCGCTGCTTGAAATCGCCCAGCCGCGGCAGGTCGAGCGCAAGCTGCGCCTCGCCGCTCCACGAATGGAGTTCCTGACGGGGGTCGGAAATCAGCCGATGGCGCACCGTCGTCCCCTGACCCGAATAGATCATGAATTCGGAATAGTTCTTCAGGCGCACCATGCCCGAACGGAACAGCCCGGCGTTGAGCGACAGGTGGTCGGTAAGCGGCGCCTTGACCGTTACGCCGAAGTTGCTGGAGAAATTGCGCCCTTTCGCCCAGTCCTGCCCCAGATAATGGCCAAGGCGCGGCTGCGGCGGAACCAGATCGCCGCTGGTCAGGAAGAACGGCTTGTTGTGCACGTTGTAGAGCAGAGTCGCGGCATAGAACGGGCTGATCTGCACCCCGCTGGCGGTCTTGATCACCGGCTTCACCGCAACGGCGAGACTGGGGATCAATGCGCCATCGCCCGTCACCGTATGGGCATGACCCAGCCCGATGTAGGTGCTCAGGTGGTCCTTGATGATCGGCACCTGGAAATCGAGTTCGGCCAGATAGCCATCGTATTGCAGCTTGGTCAGCGAAAGGCTGCCGATGAACGTGTCGCCCGCCGTGCGCAGGTGGTTGTCGACGATGCCGGTGGGGGCGGCAAAGGGATAGTCGATCGCGGCAATGCCGACACGGATGCCATAGGATGAGCGGGTGCGGCCCGAAAGGGCGGCCACCGGATCGAAATAGATGCCGTCGAGCCGCGCGTTGCCGGCCTTCAACGGGCTGAGGCCGCGCGTATCCTGTTCGTTGTAGATGCCGGTCGCCTCGGTGCCGACCTGCGTACCGAAGGCATCGTCGCTGCTGGCGGCCGCGTTTTCGCCCGCGCGCTGCGCCAGCGCCGCCTGCGGCGCGCTTGCGACAGCCATTGAGGCGCCCAAGGCCAGGACGACGGAACGAGAACGCATGCAAAATCTCCTGCCTCGTCCCTAAGCTGGGTTAGCATTGGCTGGCAACCGCCTAATCCGTTGACGCTTAGCGCCTGAGCGATGGTCACGCTCTTGTATCGCGCCGCGCCTGCGGCAAGACTGAACACCAGTTCAGGGAGAGCACCGATGATCACCGAAATCGCCACCATCACCATTTCCGCCGGCAACGAAGGCGCCTTCGAAGCCGCGATGCGCGATGGCGGACTGGCGCATTTGGCCGCTTGCCCCGGCGTGGGCAGCGTAAAGTTCGGCCGGGGTGTGGAAAATCCGGCAAACTTCGCCTTCGTTGTCGAATGGGATTCGCTGGAAGCCCATGCCGCCGCCAAGGACACCGACAGCTTCCGCGCCTTCCGCGCCGCCATGGGCACATGGGCCGTGGGCGGCAGCATGGAACATTTCGCGCTGTAAGCGGCAGCGCACGCGCCGTGACAGCGGCGTGACAGCCCGCTTGCCCCCACCCTCTCGCCAAGGCGGCGGCAAAGCGCTAAGGCGCGGGGCATGGCCCAGCCCGACCAGACCGAAAGCCCGCAAGGCCCGCTTGCCGACCTGCGCATCGCGCTGTTCAGCGGCAACTACAACTATGTGCGGGACGGTGCGAACCAGGCGCTGAACCGGCTCGTCGGCTATCTGCTGCGGCAGGGCGCGCAGGTGCGCATCTATTCGCCGACCATTGCCGAACCGGCCTTTCCAGCAACGGGCGATCTCGTGTCGGTGCCGTCCATCGCCTTTCCGGGGCGCGGGGAATACCGATTTCCCTTGATGCTCAGCCCGCGCCTGCGCGCTGATCTGAAGGCCTTCGCCCCGAACGTGGTGCACATTTCCTCGCCCGATATCGTCGCCCACCGCGCCGTCACCTGGGCGCGCAAGCGCAGGCTGCCGGTGCTGGCATCGGTGCACACGCGGTTCGAAACCTATTTCCGCTATTACAACATGGCCTGGCTGGAGCCGGTGATCGAAGCGCTGCTGCGCCGGCTCTACCGCCGCTGCGACGCGCTTGTCGCCCCGTCGGAATCGATGGCCCAGGTGCTGCGCGACCAGCGCATGAACTATGACATCGACATCTGGTCACGCGGGGTCGATCGCGATCTGTTCAACCCGGGCCTGCGCTCGCTGGAATGGCGCAGGAGCCTAGGCATCGGCGATGACGAGATCGTTGTCGGCTTTCACAGCCGGCTGGTGATGGAGAAAGGGCTGGACGTCTTTTCCGACACCATCGACGAATTGCGCCGCCGGGGCGTGGTGCACCGCACGGTCATCGTCGGCGATGGTCCGGCGCGCGACTGGCTTGAGGCGCGTCTGCCGCAGGCGACCTTCGCCGGGTTCATGGCCGGCACGGACCTGGGCATGACGGTCGCGTCGATGGACGTGCTGTTCTTCCCCTCGACCCCCGAAACCTTCGGCAACGTCACGCTGGAAGCGATGGCCTGTTCGCTGCCCGTGGTGGCGGCGGCGGCAACCGGCAGCGAAAGCCTGGTTGCGCACGGCAAGTCCGGCCAGCTCATCGCGCCGGGCGCGATCACACAGTTCGCCGATGCCCTGGAAGACTACATCGCCGATCCAGACCTGCGCGCGAAACACGGCGCCGCGGGCGAAAAGCGCGCCCGCGACTTTTCGTGGGACCGGATAAACCAGGCCGTGGCCGATACCTATGTCCGGCTGATCCGGCAGAAGGCTCAGCGCAGGTAACCGGCCGCCCGCGCGCGCCGCGAATACCAGATGAAGAACAGCAGCGCGGCCCAGATGACCACGGTCATGCCGATCATCGCCCCGGTCTTCATTTCCGCCGGCATGACGCCGCCGAAGAACTGGTACGCCTGGCTCACCGCCAGCCCGACCAGCGAAACGATGAACGCCGTCACCGCGTGGCGCGAGCGCATTAGCAGCAGCACCGATCCCGCGAGCGAACCCCACACCCCCAGCGCCCAGAACGCCGAAAGCCAGGCCGGGAACTGGTCCATATAGGCGATCGTTTCGTCGCTCAGCCCCATCGATTTCATGTAGTTGACCGGATCGGTCTTGGTCATGAAGTAATCATAGCAGCCAAAGCTGTTCCACAGCAGGCTGACGATCGAAATTGCCCAGAACGATCCGGGCACGCGGCTTGCACTTGCCATGCCATTCTCCCCATTCGCGACCGCACCGAATATGCGGGCATTGGATCGATGTGGCAAACGGTGAATTTTCCCCGTCAAAACCGCCTAGATGGCAATTTCCACGGCGTGGATCGCGAAGGTCCTTTCCAGCAGGAAGACACCGAACAGCGTGGCAAGCCCCTTCAGGCTCGCGCCATCGAACCGCACCCGCGTGATGTGAAGCGGCCTGCGCTTTTCTTCGGGCGGAAGCTCGGAAAAGTTGCCGAATATGCCACGCAGATAGTCTTCGCACCGGGCGGGAACCGGCATCTCCAGATCGCCAAAACGGCAAGTCGCCGGCGGCAAAAGCACGTCCCGGCCAACCCGCGTGCGCCCGGCAAAGCGGATGCCGTACATTTCGAAGCTGACAAGATCGTCCGACTTGCGCGCCACCGGCATGCGGTTGACCCATTCGCGCAGCCGGATCAGCAGCCGCACCGGCACCAGCGGCCGCAGGGTGAAAGCCACCTTGCGCAGCATGCGGATGCGCCGGGACGCGGCAACCTGCGCCATCTTGTTGCTGAACGACATCACGAAAAGGTTGATCGCAAGCAGCAGGGAATGCTGCACTTTCTGCATCACGCGCGAACGGGGTAAGGCATCGAACGGAAAAATGTCGACAAAGATGCCCTTGTGGAACTGGCTGTCATCCCACAGCCCTTCGTCAATCGCGGTGCCATCCATTCGCAGCTTGGCGAATGCCAGCGGATAGCCCGGCTCGGACCGCCAGCATTGCAGGAAAAGCCCCGGTATCGGCCGTTCGCGCAGGGCCGCGATCAGCACTTCGTATTCCTCGCGGACCAGACCGATGTCGATATCGTCATCCCAGGCGATGATGTCACCATCGCGATAGGCGCCCAGCGCCGATCCGGCGACCAGAAAGGGATTCACCCCCACGTCACGGCAATAGGCGACTAGCTCCTTTGCGATCGCCTTTTCCGCCGCTTGCAGGCGTAAAAGGTCCGGGCTCGGAGTTCCATTCTCATACCAGGTCATGCTGCGATCATGCCTTTGCGATTATGCGCGCGACGTGGGCATCGTCCTGCTTGTACTTGGCCATGCCCGTGCCCTTGGCCTGCCATATCACATTCAGACCGGCCAATTGCAATCGCTCGGCAAAGGCCGCCGGATCGACATAGCGCCGATAGTGCGGCGGCGTAGACTTTTGCAGGGCCTCGTCCTCGGTAGAGCGGAACTCCACTGCGAGCATGCCGCCGTTTGTACCCAGCACTTCGCCGATCCGGTCAATCGTGCGCTGTTCGGCGGCATCATCGATGGCGTGGAAGAAGAACCGGGAATAGATGAACACCGGGCCGCCGAGCGCGCTGGTCACCTCCCCAAGGGCCGCGCCGTCCGCCTCGCCCACTCGGCAAAGCGGCTTCGGCTGCCCGCCAAGCGAAGCCTTGGCAAAGCGCTGCTCGCAGGCAGCGATGGCGGCCTCGGAACGGTCGATGCAGCCGACATGGAAGCCAAGCTGGGCAAAGAACAGGGAATCGCGCCCGTTGCCGCAGCCCAGATCAACGACGCTGCGGTGGGCGGGCAGACTGCCCGTCACCAGTTCGTTGGCAACGAAGACGGCAAATTGCGAAGGGAGTTCAGGAACCTGAGCATTGGTGTAATAGGAGTTCCAATAGAGCTCGGGATCGTCTGAATGTGACATGGGAATGGCAATCGGGCACCACCCCGCCCTTGTCAACGAAACCTATGGGTTAATGCTGAGATAACCTTAGATTCTGCTGGAAAAGAGACGCATTCACCACATGACTGAATCCGATGTCTGACCTGTTCCAATCCCACGGCGGTACCGGTGAGGCCGGCGCGGCGCACGATGCGCCGCTCGCAGACCGGCTGCGGCCGGAAACGCTGGCCGATGTCATCGGGCAGGAACACCTGACCGGGCCGGACGGCGCAATTGGCCGGATGGTGGCGGCGGGCAAGCTTTCCAGCATGATCCTTTGGGGCCCGCCGGGAACCGGCAAGACCAGCATCGCCCGTCTGCTGGCCGACGCCGTTGGCATGCGCTTTCTTTCGGTCAGTGCGGTGTTTTCCGGGGTGGCCGACCTCAAGAAGGCCTTTGCCGAAGCCGACACGGCGGCCAGGATGGGCCAGCGCACCCTGCTGTTCGTGGACGAAATCCACCGCTTCAACCGCGCCCAGCAGGATGGTTTTCTGCCCTTCGTGGAAAAGGGCACGGTCACGCTGGTTGGCGCAACCACGGAAAACCCCAGCTTCGCGCTCAACGCCGCGCTGCTTAGCCGTGCGCAGGTGCTGATCCTCAATCGGCTGGAGGAACCGGCGCTGGATACCCTGCTGGCGCGCGCGGAAGGCCTTGAAGGGCCGTTGCCCCTGACCGCCGAGGCCCGCGCCGCGCTGGTCGCCAGCGCCGATGGCGACGGGCGGTTCCTGCTCAATCAGGCGGAAACGCTCTACAATGCGAAAATCCCCGAAGCGCTCGATCCCGCCGCGCTCGGCAAGTTCCTGCAACGCCGCGTCGCGGTCTACGACAAGGACCGGGATGGGCATTACGACCTGATTTCAGCCCTGCACAAAAGCTTGCGCGGATCGGACCCGCAGGCCGCGCTCTATTACATGGCGCGGATGCTGACGGCGGGCGAAGAGCCGCTCTATGTCCTGCGCCGTCTGGTGCGCTTTGCCAGCGAGGATATCGGCCTCGCCGATCCGCAGGCGCTGGTACAATGCTTGGCCGCCAAGCAGGCCTACGAATTTCTCGGCAGCCCCGAAGGCGAACTCGCCATCGTTCAGGCCTGCCTCTATCTTGCCACCGCGCCCAAATCGAACGCGGCCTACGTCGCCCAGAAGGAAGTCTGGAAAAGCGCGCGCGAAACCGGATCGCTCAAGCCCCCGCCCAATATCCTCAACGCGCCGACCAAGCTGATGAAGGATATCGGCTATGGCAAGGGCTATGCCTATGATCACGAGGCGGAAGATGGCTTTTCCGGCGCCAATTACTGGCCCCAGGGCATGGAGCCGCAAGCCTATTACCGCCCCGTCGAACGCGGGTTTGAGCGCGATGTGCTGAAGCGGATGGAATGGTGGGACAGGAAGCGGCGCGAACGGAACGAGGGATGAGGGCCTTCGATGCGTTTGTCTGCATCGACTGGTCCGGTCAGGCCGTCGCCCGGCCGAAGGGGATTGCCCTGGCCTGGTGCCACGCCGGCAACGATGCGCCAACGCTCGCCGCGCCAGCGGGCGGTTGGTCGCGGCAAGCCGTGCTCGATTGGCTGCTTGCCCATGCCGAGGCGGGCACCAACATGATCGTTGGCCTAGATCTGTCGCCCGCCCTGCCCTTTGCCGATCATGGCGCCTATTTTCCCGGTGTTGAAGCTTCGCCCGGCGATGCCCGTTCGCTCTGGGCGATGATCGAATGCGAATGCGCGGCGGACGATCATCTGGGGGCTTCGTCCTTTCCCTTGAAGCCCGACTTTCGCGACCATTTCCGCAACCAGATCGGCAAGGAGACGTTCACCGGCGCGGCCTTTGGCGGCGGGACCGGGCGCTTTCGGCAGGTCGAGCACCGGCAACGGCTGGCCGGTGTCAACCCGGTGAGCTGTTTCAACCTTGTCGGCGCGGCGCAGGTGGGCAAATCCAGCCTAACGGGCATGCGCCTGCTGCACCGGCTCGAAGGCCGCGTTCCGGTCTGGCCATTCGATCCCGTGCCGCAGCAAGGCCCGCTGATTGTGGAAATATACACCTCCATTGCGGCGCGAGCGGCGGGTCTGCGCAAAGGCACCAGCAAGATCCGCGACGGTGAAACGCTCGACCGCGCGCTGGCGGAACTGGGCAGCGCCCCGCACCGGCCCATGGCCCGCTATGACGATCACGCCACCGATGCCATCCTGACATCCGCCTGGCTGCGTCAGGTCGCCCACCGTCAGGATCTGTGGAACCCGCCCGGCCTTGCCGAGGTTGCGCAAACCGAGGGCTGGACCTTTGGCGCCATCTGAGGCTATGGGCGCTTCGCTTTGGTGCGCCGGCTTAGCACAGTGGTAGTGCAGCGGTTTTGTAAACCGAAGGTCGGGGGTTCAAATCCCTCAGCCGGCACCAGCAGCCCTTTCAGAAGAACCCCCTGAATCCTTGGTGCGCTGCGCCGCAAGCGGCTTCGCTGGGGGGTTCAAATCCCTCAGCCGGCACCAGCACCTTTCAAGATGATCCAGCACCCCATGGCGCCTCTCGCGCGCGGTCTGACTTCCACACCTTCGTCACCAGCGTTTCGACACCCGGGATTTCCAGCCGCATTTCGTCTCCCGGAGCGACAGGAGCAACATCGGCGGCGCCGGACATGACGATATCCCCGGGGTGGAGCGTCATGGCGGTTGAGGCGAAGGCAATCATTTCCGCCGGGCTGCCGGTCAGATCGGCAAAGCTGCGCTCCCCGCGCAATTCGCCGTTCACCCAAAAGCGATAGCCAAGCGCCGAAGGGTCGGAAATCTCGTCCGCCGTCACCATGCAGGGGCCGATCATGCCATAGGTATCGAAACTCTTGCAGAAGGCCCAGTCCTCACGCTCGGGCTTCAATGTCATGTCGAGCGCGCAGGCATAGCCGGCGACATAGTCCAGCGCTTCGTCCACCGAAACATTGCTGCATTCGCGCCCGATGATCATCGCCAGTTCGGGCTCGTGAACCGTCACCCGATCGGGCCAGCGGATCTCCACGCCCTGCCCCTCGCCCGAAATCGCGCTTGCCACCTTGCCCATGAAACCCATCATGCCAAGCGGAGCGCCGTGGTGCTTCCAGTTGCCCGCCCCGCAAACGAACTTGCCGGGGTTGGCGACCGGGGAGAGCAGGCTGACCGATTGGCGCGGCAATGTTGGACATTGCGCCGCAATTTCATCGATGCGCGATCGGATCGCAGGCAGGTTGGCGATCAGCTGATCGCCTGGCGGCAGGGGCCATCGCAGGTCGGGCAGAATGGCCGTTGCCGCCGTCACATCGTGCACCACTTCGCCCTCCAGCAGGCCAAGGTGAGGCGATTGCGGGTCCTCGTCAGTCACAAAGCGGCAGATGCGCATGCTATTGCCCCCCTCAAACGGGATCATCTTGCCCTCATCTCGGGCGGCGGCAAGAGCCTGCGGGCTTTCGGCCATGCCGCGCGGTGCGGCGGGCAGGAAATGTCGTTCGTCGAGTCTGCGCTTGCGTCGGCGCGGACTTGGCTTCAGTTTCACTCGAAACCACCTCTGCCTCTCGGAGAACGCCCGATGCGCCTGTTCCGCCCTCTTGCCGCGCTGCTGCTCGGCACCGCACTCGCCTCCTGCGCCGGAAAAGCGCCGCCGAGCGAGCCGTGGAGCAACTATACGCAGAAGACCATCGACGGCTGGCTGGCCATCGACCCGTCCTTCGCGGTCTATCAGGGCGCGCACCAGTTCGACGGGAAACTGCCGGACTGGAGCGAGGACGGCCTCAAAAAGCGCGCCGAATTCCTGCGCGGCGTGATCGCAGGGGCCAAGGCCTATGACACGCTCGACGGCAAGGAACGGTTTGAGCGCGACTATATGATCAAGGTCGCCGAAGGGCAGCTTTTCTGGCTGGAAGAGGCGGACCAGCCGCACCGCAACCCTGCGTTCTATGTCGGCGGCGGGCTCGACCCCAACGTCTACATCGCCCGCGAATATGCGGACAAGCCGACGCGCCTGAAGGCGATGATTGCGTTCTTCAACAACGTCCCGGCCGCCGCCGCCAATATTCGCGCCAACCTGAAGGCGCCGCTTCCGGCAAGCTTCGTCAAGTATGGCGTCGCCGGTTTCGGCGGCTTTGCCGATGCCTATGTGTCCGATGCCCGCGCCGCCTTTGCCGATGTGAAGGATGCCGAATTGCAGCGGCAATTGATCGAAAGTTCGGACAAGGCATCAAAGGCCATGGCCGATCTGCGCGACTGGATGAAAGGCCTGGAAGCCACCGCAACCCAGGATTTCGCGCTTGGGCCAGACAAGTTCGCCCGCATGGTCGCCGCGACCGAAGCGGTCGATGTGTCCGTCGACGAACTGGAAGCCATCGGCCGGGCCGACCTCAAGCGCAACCAGGACGCGCTGAAGGCCGAATGCGCAAAGTTCGCCCCCGGCGCCAGCGTGCAGGACTGCATGGCAAAGATGAACGCCAACAAGGGCGCCGGCGGCCCGGTGGCCACGGCAACGCGCCAGATTCCGATGCTGACCGCTTTCGTGAAGGAAAAGGATCTCGTCTCTATCCCCGGCACCGAACAGGCGCTGGTCCGCGAAAGTCCGCCCTACAACCGGCAGAACAGCGCCTACATCGACCCGCCGGGACCGTTCGAGAAGGGCATACCCTCGATCTACTACATTTCGCCGCCCGATCCGTCCTGGCCGGCGGAAAAGCAGGCTGCTTACATTCCAGGTGAGCGCGACCTGCTGTTCACTTCGGTCCATGAAGTGATGCCCGGGCATTTCCTGAACTTCCTCCACGCCAACCGCAGCCCATCGCTGTTCGGCCGCCTGTTCGTCGGCTACGCCTTTGCCGAAGGCTGGGCGCATTACACCGAAGAGATGATGTGGGACGCGGGCCTGGGCAACGGCGATCCGGAAACGCACATCGGCCAGCTTTCCAACGCCCTGCTGCGCGATTGCCGCTACATTTCGGCCATCGGCCTCCATGCCCGCGGCATGACCATGGCGGATTCCAAGAAGCTGTTCATGGAGGAATGCTTCCAGGACGAAGGCACGTCCGACCAGCAGGCCGCGCGCGGAACCTACGATCCCGCCTATCTCAACTACACGCTGGGCAAGCTGATGATCCGCAAGCTGCGCGACGATTGGGCGGCCAACAAGGGCGGCCGCGCCGGGTGGAAGGCCTTCCACGACGAATTCCTGACCTATGGCGGACCGCCAATCCCGCTGGTGCGGCAGGCCATGATGAAGGAGGAAACCGCCAAAGCCGTGTTTTAAAGGGATAATCTCAATCCCGGCAGACAAATTTATTTTCCGCCATACGGCCTTGCCGATTGCGCCCGTGCGCCTGAGGCAATAAAGACCCACCCGTGGCAGCAGCAACGAAAAACTCGCGGTTCGATTACTACTGGCTGAGGGCGATCACACCGCTTTCGTGGCCGCTTTGGCTGCGCCGCGGTTTCCTGGTCAGCTTTCCGTTCGCACTGCCGCTTTATGTCATCCTGCTTATCCTGCTGATGTTCTGCGTGATCGCGGTGCGCATCAGCGAACCGGTGAAAGAGTTTTGGCACGCGCCGCAAAAGAAGGTCCGGTCGAACCTCTACTACTCCTATGAGTATGAAGAGCGCCGCAAGAAGGCCGACAAGGCGAAAGCTGGCAAACAAGCGGATGACTGATCGGGCGATGGCGAAGCCGCCAATCTGCTTGCATTTGTAACCAGTCTCGCCAAAGGTCGGATCATGAGCGATGATCCGGCGCCTTCCCCCGTTGCGATGACCTATGCGCGCTATCTTGCGCTCGATACGCTGCTGTCCTGCCAGAAACCGCAGTCGCAGCTCGATGATGAAATGCTGTTCATCATCATCCACCAGACCAAGGAACTGTGGCTGAAGCAGATGATCCGCGAACTGCGGCTGGCGATGAGCCAGGTTGCGCATGGCGCGCTGGTTCCGGCCTACAAGGCACTGGCGCGGGTCAGCCGCATTCAGGCGGTGATGACCCTGAGCTGGGACGTGCTGGCAACGATGACGCCCAGCGATTACACGCGGTTCCGCCATGTTCTGGGGCCAAGTTCGGGCTTCCAGTCCGACCAGTTCCGCACGGTCGAATATCTGCTCGGCCTCAAGGATCGGAAATTCCTCGCCTTTCAGGAAGACCGGCCGGAGGCACTCCAAGCCCTTGAAACCGCGCTGATGGAGCCGGGCCTGTGGGACCTTGCCATAGCCGCGGCCGCACGCGCCGGGTTTGCGATTCCCGCTGAAGTGCTGGAACGCGACTGGTCGCAGGCATATGAACCTTCAGAGGCGGTCGAAGCGGCCTTCCTGGAAATCTACCGCCATCCTCAAGACCATTGGGACCTGTACCAATTGGCGGAAAAACTCGTCGATCTGGACGACGCGCTTGCCACATGGCGGCACAAGCACGTTCTGACAGTTGAGCGCGTGATCGGCGGCAAGCCGGGAACTGGCGGCACGGCCGGCGCCTCCTACCTCCATTCAACCTTGTCCAAGCGCGCCTTTCCCGAGCTCTGGTCGCTGAGAACCCGCCTGTGACCTTCAAGCACCTGTTCTCAAAGGCGTTGGCCGCCGCGCCGGACCGACTGCACTTCGCTGCGCACAGCCATCATCTTTGGCCCGACGCCAGCCACGACGGGCATGAACAGGCGTGGCGCGACGCGGCGCAGCTTGCCGATACGAAGTGGGACAAGGTCTTTGGCGAGATCGTGCCGGAGGCGCGGCGCCACATCGCCGCCGAACTTTCCTTGCCATCGACCGATACCATTACCTTCGCGCCCAACACGCACGATCTGCTGATCCGCATCGTCTCCGCCCTGCCGATGGCGAAACCGCGCGTGCTGGCCAGTTCCGGCGAATTCCATTCGTTCCGCCGTCAGGCAACCCGTTGGCATGAGGCTGGCCGGATCACGCTGGAAACCGTACCGCTCGATCAGGTCGCTGCCGCCGCCCGGTCCGGTTCGTTCGATCTGGTCTTTGCCAGCCAGGTGCAATTCAATTCCGGCGCTCAACTGGATCATCTGCCGGAGCTGGCCAGCCTTGCGCGGCCAGACGGGCCGTGGATCGTCATCGACGGCTATCACGGCTTCATGGCCACGCCGACCGACCTGTCCGCCGTCGCCGACCGCATTTTCTATCTGGCCGGCGGCTACAAATACGCGATGGCGGGCGAAGGGGCCTGCTTCCTCCACGCTCCACCCGGCTATGGGCCAAGGCCGGAGATTACCGGCTGGATGGCGGATTTCGGCGGTCTGGAAGGCGAGCAGGGGCAGATCGGATATGCCAGCGACGGCCACCGCTTTCTGGGCAGCACGTTCGATCCATCCGGGCTTTACCGGTTCAACGCCGTGCGCCGGATGCTTGAAGAAAACGGCCTCGATACCGCGGCGATCTCGCGCCATTGCCAGGGCCTGATGGCGCGGTTCATTGCGGCGCGGCCATTTGCCGACATGGAACGCCTGCCATCTGCCCCGCGCTTCATTGCCTTCAGGGGTAATGCCGCAGCGGCCTGGCAGGATCGCCTGTCCGGCCAGGGCATCGTCATCGACCGGCGCGGCGATGTTCTTCGCGTCGGCTTCGGGCTCTATCAGGACGAGGCGGATGTTGACCGGCTGATCGCCGCCTGCCGCTGATCACCCGCGGCCGCGATAGCCCGCAACGCCCTGTTCCGGCACCCACAGTCCTTCGGGCTGCGC
>JBJTLW010000061.1:0-8070 GCA_046063225.1 Novosphingobium sp.
CTATCGCGATGCCGTGCTGCTCAACTCCGCCGCCGCGCTGATTGTCGCGGGCGAGGTTGAAGATTGGCACGAAGGCGTCGAGGAAGCCGCCGAAGCCATTGACAAGGGGCTGGCCAAGGGCCTGCTCGACTGCTGGATCGCTACCGTCAAATGACCGACAAGCTCACCGAAATCTGCGACACCACCCGCGCCGAAGTTGCCCGCCGCAAGCCGCTGCGATCGCTGGCCGACCTTGATGCCGCCGCGCGCGGCCAAAGCGCGCCGCGCGGGTTCGAAGCAGCCCTGCGCCGCGCCGCGGTCGATCGCGTTGCCCTGATTGCCGAGATCAAGAAGGCGAGCCCCTCGAAAGGGCTGATCCGCGCCGATTTTGACCCGCCCGCCCATGCCCGCGCCTATCAGGCTGGCGGTGCAACCTGCCTGTCGGTCCTGACCGACGCGCCCTATTTCCAGGGGCACGAGGACTACCTGATCGCCGCCCGTGCCGCCTGCGACCTGCCGGTGATCCGCAAGGACTTCATGGTCGATCCCTGGCAATGCGCCGAAGCCCGCGCCATGGGTGCAGACGCGATCCTGATCATCGTCGCCGCCCTGTCGGACGCGGAGATGGCGGAGATCGAAGCAGCCGCCGTCGAGCAGGGCATGGATGTGCTGGTCGAAGTGCATAACGAGGCCGAGATGGAGCGCGCCTCCCGGCTCGGGTCGCGACTGATCGGAGTGAACAACCGCGATCTCAAGCGCTTCGTCACCGATCTGTCGACGACCGAACGGCTGGCCGCGCTGGCTCCCGAAGGCACGCTGCTGGTTGGCGAAAGCGGTATCAACAGCCATGCCGATATCGAACGGCTGGCCAAGGCCGGCGTGCGCACGTTCCTTGTGGGCGAGAGCCTGATGCGACAGGCCGATGTCGAATCGGCAACGCGGACATTGCTGCAAGGCTGAATGAAGTCCATCCTGCCAGAGGTGATGACATGAGCGAACTGACCCACCTCGACAAAGACGGCAACGCCCGCATGGTCGACATCGGCGGCAAGGCCGAAACCCGGCGCATTGCAGTTGCTGGCGGGTTCATCTGCATGTCGTCTGCCGCACTTTCGGCAATTCGCGACGGCGCGGTGCCCAAGGGCGATGTTCTTGCGACCGCGCGTATTGCCGGGATCATGGCCGCGAAGAAATGCGCGGAACTCATCCCGCTGTGCCACCCCCTCGCGCTGGACGCGGTAAGCGTGGATTTTGCGCTGGAGGACACTGGCGTTCGCGTCACGGCCACCGCCTCGCTTAGCGGGCGCACCGGCGTGGAAATGGAAGCGATGACAGCCGCTTCCATCGCACTTCTCACAATTTACGACATGGCCAAAGCGATCGACAAGGCCATGGTTATCGAACAGGTGTGTCTGCTGTCCAAAAGCGGCGGCAAATCCGGCGATTGGATTGCCCCGGAATGACCGCGCCGCTGCCACTGGAGGAGGCGCAGGCCCGGCTTCTCGCTCTGGCCCCGCGCCTGCCGATTGAGCGTGTCGACATTCCCGGAACTCTGGGCCGGTATCTTGCCGAGCCGCTGAAGGCGCGCCGAACGCAACCGGCAGCCCATGTTTCCGCCATGGATGGTTATGCCGTAGTCGGCTCTGATCTTTCTGGCCCATGGAAAGTCATCGGAGAAAGCGCCGCCGGCCATCCATTTGTTGGCAAGGTAGCGCCGGGTCAAGCCGTACGCATCTCTACCGGGGCTCTGCTTCCCTCCGGAGCCGATGCCGTAATTCTGCAGGAAGATCTCGACCGGCAGGGTGACAACCTGGCACTGACCGGCACTCCGCCCAGTCCACCGGGCAAGCATATCCGGCTTTGCGGTTCGGACTTCGGCATCGACGCTGAATTGTTGCCCGCGGGAGCGCGCATAGGACCGGCGCAACTGGCACTCGCGATTTCTGCCGGTCACAAACATCTTGCTGTCCGCCGCGCGCCAAAAGTGGCCATCATCGACAGCGGCGACGAGCTCGCCACCGATCCAGAGCTGTGCCCGGCACACCAGATTCCCGCCAGCAATGGCGCAATGCTTGCCGCGCTGCTCGCAGATCTTCCCTGTACAGTAGAGCGGATCGGGCCGGTCGCGGATCGGCTCGAGCTCATCGTCACGGCTCTTCACCAGGCCCATGATGCCGACATCATAGTCACCACTGGCGGTGCTTCGGTTGGCGATCATGATCTCATTCGCCCGGCAATCGAAGCCTGGGGCGGATCGCTCGATTTCTGGAAGGTCGCTATCAAGCCAGGCAAGCCGCTCATCGTCGCCACCAAGGGCGCGCAAGTGCTGCTTGGTCTGCCGGGCAACCCGGTTTCCAGCCACGTTACGGCCTTCCTCTTCCTCTTGCCGCTGCTTCGCGCCGCCATGGGCGCCAGCGCTATGCTCCCCCAAGCCGTCCGCCTGCCGCTCAGTTCTCCCATGAAGCCCGGCGGTGACCGGCGTGAATTCCTCCGCGGCCGGCTTTCCGGCAACGGGGTGGAAATTCTGACGCAGCAGGACAGCGGGGCGCTGGCAGCCATGGCGGCAGCGCAAGTCCTCGTGGATCGCCCTGCTCTTTGCCCTGGCGCTCAGGCTGGAGAACCTGTCAGCGTCTATTTCCTCGGAAATGGCGGGATTGCGTGAGCCTGTTCTTGACTTGACCCGAATCGTTGCTTAATTGTTCCGCATTCGTTCACTGAACGGCGCGGGAACACCCCGCGCACGTTCTGGTTCAGGAGTGACGGCCAGATGCTGACCCGCAAGCAGCACGAATTGATCCGCTTCATTCAGGCGCGCCTGGAAGAAACCGGCATTTCCCCCAGTTTTGAGGAAATGAAGGAAGCGCTCGACCTGAAGTCGAAGTCGGGCGTGCACCGCCTGATTTCCGCACTTGAGGAACGTGGCTTTATTCGTCGCCTACCGAACCGCGCCCGCGCGCTGGAAGTGCTCCGCCAGCCGGACAATGTCAGCCAACCGGCCCCCCGTGCAGCCGCTGCAAACACAAATACGGTTTCGCCTCCGATGCGTGCGCCGGCGACACGGCCCGAGCCCGCGAACGATGTCATCGAAATTCCTCTGCATGGCCGGATTGCCGCTGGCGTGCCGATCGAGGCTCTGGAAGGTCAGTCGAGCTTGCCGGTTCCTGCGGCGCTGCTTGGGCCCGGCGAACACTTCGCGCTGGAAGTCTCTGGTGATTCCATGATCGAAGCCGGCATCCTTGATGGGGACTTCGCTCTCATCCGCAAGACGAACACGGCTCGCGATGGGGAAATCGTGGTCGCTCTCGTTCATGGCGAGGAAGCGACGCTCAAGTACCTGCATCGGGAACAGGGTGGCGTTCGGCTCGATCCGGCCAATGCCGCCTATGATCCGCAGCATTACGGCCCGGGCGAGGTTGAAGTTCAGGGCAAGCTGGCGGGCCTTCTGCGCCGCTATCACTGATTTTCAGGCAAGAATGACGGAACGCTGGATGGCATTGGCTGTCCGGCGTTCTTTCTTGCTGGGCGCCGCGTGACAGCCTCTGGCCGCCACCACCCGTGATCCCCCTGGGATTGCGCAACCGTCGCGATCGTGCCGGACCTCAGATCAATCGTCAGGCCACCGGTCTTTGCCAGCAGCGACCGATCCGCCTTGAGCACGGTAGGTTGGCAGGCGCGTGGCAGCCAGCGATCGGCGACGACGATATCGCTCAGCGCGCAGGCCGCGACGAGATCGCGCGTGTTGACCCAATCGGTTCCACGCGCCATCAGCAAATGCCAGGTGCGGCCACCCCGTTCGAGGTCGAGCGCGCAGAATTCCGGCGAACAGCGCGCGCCCGGCAGATCGTCAACTCTTCGAGTAGAACCATTCATGCCGGCAAGTTCGGTCAGGTTGCTTTTCGTATAGTCGCTGCGTGTTTCGCGCAGGACAACAAGCTCTTGCCCCGGAAAGCCGGTAATCCCGACATGCCGTCCATCCCCGGAAATGAGCAGATCGGGAGCACCGATAGTCCCGAGATTCAGCGCGCCGACAATCACGGGCACGAAGCCCAACAGGCGGATTCGGCCATGCCACAAGGCAAGCCACAAACCGCCGGCGACAAAAAGCGCAAATCCGAAACGCCCCATGGCCGGCAGATGCGTGACTGCGCCGGGTTGGGCCGAAACGGTGTGAGCGATCCACAAGAGGAATTCCAGAGATGCGCCGGCCAGCCACCAGAACGGGGCACCTGCTCCCACGGAATCGAAAAGCAAGGCCAACGCAATCATTGGCATCGAAACGAAGGTTGTCAGCGGTATCGCAATGACGTTCGCCAGCGCGCCATAGGCACCGGCGCGGTGAAAGTGGTAAAGTCCGATCGGCATCAGAGCCAGTTCGATGACGAAGCCCGTGAGAATCAGCATGGCCAGGTGGCGAAGCCCCCTCGCCCACCAGGGTTCTTCGCGGGGCGCCATGAACGCGCGCACGGCGCGGGCTTCGTGAAGCGCGACAATCGAAATGACCGCCGCGAAGCTCATCTGGAAGCTCGGACCAACGACCGCCTCCGGCCAGAAGACCATGACGAGGAACGCGGCGACTGCGACCATGCGCATGCTCAACGCCTCGCGACCGATCGCCAGCGCCGCCAACACCAGCACGGCGCCAAGGCAGGACCGGATTGTCGGCACCTCCGCGCCGGTCAAAACGGTGTAGCCGATGCCCGCCAACGCCGAGGTTCCGGCGGCCAGCAAGGGTAGACGGAACCGCAGGGCCAGCCATGGCCACAGACCGAACAAGCGCATCGCGATGAACCACGTTGCGGCAATCACCGCGCTGACATGCAGGCCACTGATGGACAGCAGGTGCGTCAGACCCGAATCGCGCATCGCGTCTTCGTCCTCGGTGCTGATCCCGCCGCGATCCCCACTGGCGAAGGCCGCCGCGATGCCGCCTGGCGATCCCGGAACAGCCTCGCGCACGTGCTGTGAAATCGCCCGCTGCAAACGGGAAATCTGTGCACCCTGGCCCGGTCCTTGCCGGACAACCTCGACAGGGCCTATTGCCGAACCCGTAGCGGAAAGCCCCTGGAACCAGGCAGTGCGCGCGAAATCGTAGCTTCCTGGCAGCATCGGCGGCGCAGGCGGTACCAGCCGGACCTTCACGCGGATTTGCGCGCCCTCTTGCGCGGCGGCAGCATCCTTTTCCAACGGAACATTGATCCGCACACGCATCGGGTGGCCGGTCCCGGGCTCGCGAACGGCCAGGACCAGGCGGGCGCGTTCCTGCGCCGGCTGGTCTTCCCGCTCAAGGACCTGCGCATCGACCACACCGGTGAACGGCGCAGCTATTGCCGATTTCCCGACCATTTCCGACTTTAGCCAGATCAGTCCCGATCCCGCAGCCGCGACAAGCGACAACGATGCCACGGCCTGGCGCAGATAAGGGAAGTGCCCAAGCGGCCGGAGGGCTACCACCGCGACAATTGCGACCCCGACCATGGCAGTGATAAAAGCCAGCCAAAAGGACGGTGCAGGCAGCAGGAACCACGTGGCAATGCCTGCCGCAAAAGCCACCGCAAGCCACGGCGCACGGTCGAATCCCGCCTGCGAAAGAAAGCGCTCGAGGGCATCAAGGCCGCTGGACAAGCGCTGTGCAACGCGGCAAAGGCGATGTTGCAGTGCAGCGCGCGCGACAACACGGGGCGAATCGCTTGCAATCGCCGGATTTTCGGCACTCTGCACCATGGAACGCATTGGACAGGAAGGCGAAGTCAATGGCAAGCGCGAGCGGCAACGGCGGATCAGCGGCAGAAGGCCGCGGCGTCGTCACCCGGTTTGCTCCCTCGCCAACTGGCTATCTTCATATTGGCGGCGCCCGCACGGCGTTGTTCAACTGGCTGTTCGCCCGCCACCATGGTGGCAAATATCTCGTCCGCATCGAAGATACCGATCGCGCTCGCTCTACCGAACCGGCCATTGACGCCATTTTTGATGGCCTCGGCTGGCTGGGCTTGCTGGGCGATGCGGAACCGGTCTTCCAGTTCGCCCGTTCACCGCGCCATGCGGAGGTTGCCGCTGCCCTGCTGGAAGGCGGGCATGCCTATCGCTGCTATCTCTCTTCCGAAGAGCTTGCCGCACGGCGCGAAAAGGCACAGGCCGAACGCCGTCCGTTCCGGATCGACAGCGAATGGCGCGATGCCGATCCGTCCAGCTGGCCGGCCGATGCACCCTATGTGGTCCGCATCAAGGCACCGCGCGAAGGCGAGACGGTCATCAACGATAAAGTCCAGGGTACCGTTACCGTTGCCAATGCCGAGATCGATGATTTCGTCATCCTGCGCAGCGATGGCACCCCGACCTACATGCTCGCCGTCGTCGTCGACGATCACGACATGGGCGTCACGCACGTCATCCGCGGCGATGACCACCTGAACAACGCCTTCCGCCAGTTGTGCATCATCCGCGGCATGGGCTGGCCTGAACCGGTCTATGCGCACGTGCCGCTGATCCACGGTTCGGACGGCGCAAAGCTCTCAAAGCGGCATGGTGCACTTGGCGTCGACGCCTATCGTGATGACATGGGCGTCCTTCCCGAAGCGCTGTTCAACTATCTCCTTCGCCTCGGCTGGGGACACGGCGATGATGAGATTATCGGGCGCGAACAGGCCGTCGAGTGGTTCGATATCGCGCATGTCGGGAAGAGCCCTTCGCGCTTCGACATCGCCAAGCTGCTCAACCTGAACGGCCACTACCTGCGCGAGGCTGACGATGCGCGCCTTGCCGGGCTCGTCGCTCCGCGAATGGCAGGCGTTGTCGATACGGGGCTTCTTGCCCGCGCCATGCCGGTACTGAAGGTTCGCGCGAAGGACCTCAACGAATTGGCCGCCAGCGCGGCGTTCCTGTTCGCCGAGCGGCCGTTGTCCATGGAAGAGAAGGCAGCCAGCCTGCTGACTGACGATGCGCGCGCCCTGCTGGCCCGCATCGCGGATGCGCTGCGCGATATAGCAGACTGGACAACCGAAGCGCTCGAGCTAAGGGTCAAGGCGCTTGCCGAGGAGTGGGGACTTGGCCTTGGCAAGCTCGCGCAGCCCTTGCGCGCGGCCTTGACCGGGCAAACTACATCCCCGGGGATTTTTGACGTTCTGGTACTTCTGGGGCGGGAGGAAAGCCTGGCGCGCATCAGCGCGCAGGCATGTCCGGCCGAACCGGCCTGATTTGAGGAGATACGTGGTGGGCAACGCAAAGCTGAACGCAGGTGGGCAGGATTACGAATATCCCGTGCTGAGCGGTTCGATCGGACCCGATGTGGTCGATATCCGCAAGCTCTATGGTCAGACGGGCATGTTCACCTATGACCCCGGCTTCACCTCCACCGCTTCGTGCGAAAGCGGCCTGACCTACATCGACGGCGAAGAGGGCGTGCTGCTCCACCGCGGCTACCCGATCGGGCAACTCGCGGAAAATTCCAGCTTCATGGAAGTCAGCTACCTGCTGCTGAATGGCGAACTGCCGAGCAAGGCGGAGCTGGATCAGTTCAGCTACACGATCAGCCGCCACACCATGGTGCATGAGCAGCTTTCGACCTTCTACCGCGGTTTCCGTCGCGATGCGCACCCGATGGCGATCATGTGCGGCGTCGTCGGCGCGCTCTCGGCGTTTTATCATGACAGCACCGACATCGCCGATCCGGAGCAGCGGAAGATCGCCAGCCACCGCCTGATCGCCAAGATGCCGACGATCGCGGCCATGGCCTACAAGTATTCGGTTGGCCAGCCGTTCCTCTACCCCGACAACAAGCTGAGCTACACCGGCAACTTCCTGCGCATGACCTTTGGCGTGCCGGCGGAAGAATACGAGGTGATCCCGGCGGTCGAAAAGGCGATGGACCGCATCTTTATCCTCCACGCCGACCACGAGCAGAACGCCTCGACCAGCACCGTTCGCCTGGCCGGCTCGTCGGGCGCCAATCCGTTCGCCTGCATCGCGGCGGGCATCGCCTGCCTGTGGGGCCCTGCCCATGGCGGCGCGAACGAAGCTGCGCTCAACATGCTCAAGGAAATCGGCACGCCCGACAAGATCCCGCACTACATCGAGCGCGCCAAGGACAAGAACGAT
>JBJTLW010000062.1:0-6080 GCA_046063225.1 Novosphingobium sp.
TCGCCCTTCATCTTCGACGCTTCCTGATAGGTGCGCTTGAACTGCTTTTCGGTGACGTCGCCGTAATAGCCCTTCAGCTTCTGCTTGGCGCGCAGCTGGATGCCATAGTCGGAGAGCTTGCCCTTGCGGCGCTGGCCATGCTGGCCCGGGCCATAGGCGCGGCGGTTGACCGAGCTTTTCGGACGACCCCAGATGTTTTCGCCAAGACGGCGGTCAATCTTATGCTTTGAAGCCTTGCGCTTTGACACGAGGCGTTTCCTTTCAATTCGCGTGCCGCAACCCTTCGTCGCAGCTTCTGGCCCGGAACCGCACCGCCCGGCCAGTTGCCGGACGCGACCACTGCTTCACCGGAGTGCAGGGTCAATTGCGAAGGGGCGCCTTTACTGCGATGCAGCAGAAAGTCAAGGCCGGGGTCAGTCAGAACGCGGGCCTTTTTCCAGCGCAGACAGAACGCCCCGCATGGTCCGCACTTCCAGGTGGTTCCAGCCCGGCTTGGTCAGCATGGTGCGCAGGGTGCGACGGGTCGCTGCGGCACGGCTTGGCGGGCGGAAATAGCCGGCCGGACCAAGCAGCCGTTCAAGGTGTTCGATCATGCCTTCCAGCTCGTCTTGCGGGGCGGGGGGCAGCAGTTCCTCCACCGTCGGCTGCGACAGACCGGCGCGTTTCGACCATTCGTAGGCGCACAGGATCACCGCCTGGGCAAGGTTGAGAGAGCCGAATTCCGGATTGATCGGCACCGTCAGGATCTTGCGTGCCAGCGCCACGTCATCGGTTTCGAGGCCGGAGCGTTCCGGCCCGAAGACGAAGGCAGAGCGGCCCGGCTCCTCGTGAATTTCCGCCGCCGCCTGCTCCGGCGTCACCACCGGCTTGGTCACGCCGCGCTTGCGCACGGTGGTGGCGTAGACGTTGGCGCAGTCCGCCACGGCATCAGCCAGCGTTTCGAACACCTGCGCCTGTTGCAGCACGATATCGGCGCCGGCAGCGGCCGGGCCGGCGCTGGGGTTCGGCCAGCCATCGCGCGGCGAGACCAGGCGCATTTCGGTGAGCCCGAAATTGAGCATGGCGCGGGCCGCCTTGCCAATGTTCTCACCCAGCTGCGGCCGGACGAGAACGATGACGGGATCAGTGCTTGCCGACATCCCGCACCGTTCCGGCGAAGGCTTCAAAGTCCTTCGCTTCGCTGAAATCGCGGTAGACCGAAGCGAAGCGGATATAGGCCACGGAATCGAGCTGGCGCAGGCCGTCCATCACCATTTCGCCAATGGACTTGGACGGTATTTCGCTTTCGCCCAGCGTTTCGATCTGGCGCTGCACGCCCGATACCAGCTGATCGATGCGCTCCTGCGCGATGTTCCGCTTGCGGCAGGCAAGGGTGACAGACTGCTCAATCTTCTGGCGATCGAACGGTTCGCGCGCATCGTTGCTTTTCAGCACGGTGATTTCACGCAGCTGCACCCGCTCGAACGTGGTAAAGCGCGCACCGCAGCTTTCGCACTGGCGACGCCGGCGGATGGCCGTGTTGTCCTCGGTCGGACGCGAGTCCTTTACCTGGCTGTCATCGTGGGCGCAGAACGGGCAACGCATAGGCGGATTACGGCCGAACCCGCTTGTAGAGCATGAAGCCGGCGCCGGCGATGAGGCCGAGCGGCAGCGACACGACCGGCAGCAGCGCGCCCGCAACCGCGCCAACCGCAGCGCCCGTCAGAACCGGCTTGGTCGACGGATGGCGTGCGCCTTCGCGGGCCATGCCGGTGACTTCGGCCTTGAGGTCTTCGATGAGATCGCCGCGGTTGTCGGTCATGGTTTACAGTCCTTCGTAAATCGGGAAACGAGCGCAAAGGTCTTCAACGCGCGCCTTGACCGACTGTTCCACCTGCGCGTCGCCATCATCGCCGTTCTTGCGCAGGCCTTCAACCACTTCGGCGATCAGGCCGCCGATCTGGGTGAATTCGGCCGTGCCGAAACCGCGCGTGGTGCCGGCCGGGGTGCCGAGGCGAATGCCCGAGGTGACGAAGGGCGAACGGGTATCGTTCGGAATCCCGTTCTTGTTGCAGGTGATCGCCGCGCGATCGAGGCCCTTTTCCGTCGCCTTGCCGGTGATGTCCTTTGGAGTCAGGTCAACCAGCATCAGGTGGTTGTCGGTGCCGCCCGATACGATGTTGAGGCCGTTGTCCTGCAGGCTGGCGGCCAGCGCCTTGGCGTTATCGGCGACGGCGCGGGCATAGGCCTTGAATTCGGGCGTCATCGCTTCGGCAAAGGCCACGGCCTTGGCGGCGATGATATGCATCAGCGGGCCGCCCTGCAGACCGGGGAAGATTGCCGAGTTGATCTTCTTGGCGATCGCTTCGTCGTTCGACAGGATAATGCCCGAACGCGGACCGCGCAGCGATTTGTGCGTAGTCGTGGTAGTGACGTGAGCGTGCGGCACCGGCGAGGGGTGCACGCCGCCCGCGACGAGGCCGGAGAAGTGGCTCATGTCTGCCAGCAGATAGGCACCCACTTCGTCGGCGATTTCGCGGAACCGGGCAAAGTCCCATTCGCGCGAATAGGCGGTGGCGCCGCAGATGATCAACTTCGGCTTGTTCTTGCGGGCAATGTCGGCAACCTCGTCCATGTCGATGCGGTGGTTGTCGGGCCGCACGGTGTAGGCCACCGGGTTGAACCACTTGCCGCTCATGTTCACGGGGCTGCCGTGGGTCAGGTGCCCGCCGGCGTTGAGGTCAAGACCCATGAAGGTATCGCCCGGCTGCAGCAGCGCCAGGAACACGGCCTGGTTCATCTGGCTGCCCGAGTTCGGCTGGACGTTCGCAAAGTTCGCGCCGAACAGCGCCTTCGCGCGTTCGATGGCCAGCGTTTCGATCTCGTCCACATATTCGCAGCCGCCGTAATAGCGCTTGCCCGGATAGCCTTCGGCATACTTGTTCGTGAGGATCGAACCGGCGGCTTCCAGCACGGCCTTTGAACAGATGTTCTCGCTGGCGATCAGCTCGATCTTGTCGCGCTGGCGGCCGAGTTCCTTGCCGATCCAGCCAGAGATTTCGGGATCGGTTTCAGCAAGTCCGGCGGTGAAGAAGCCCTTGGGGGTGACGGCGGTCATCTTGGTTTCCCGTTCAGCAGGAGGGGTTGGACAGCTTTTCGACGCGGCCGGCATGGCGGCCACCGCCGAAATCGGTGGAAAGGAAAGCGTCGAGGCAGGCCTTGGCCATGTCCTCGCCCGTCAGCCGCGCACCCATTGCGATGCAGTTGGCATCGTTGTGTTCGCGGGCGAGCGCTGCCGACAGCGGTTCGGAGACCAGCGCGCAGCGGCAGGCAGGGTTGCGATTGACCGCGATGGAAATGCCGATGCCCGATCCGCACAGGGCAACGCCGCGCTCGGCCGTACCATCAGCGACGACCGAGGCCAGCTTGTAGCCATAGTCGGGATAGTCGACACGGTCCGCGGTTTCCGGGCCGAGATCGGCAACTTCGTGGCCGAGCCCGATCAGGTATTCGCGCAAGGCGGCTTTCAGGTCGACGGCGGCGTGATCGGAAGCAATGGCTATTCGCATCGGCTTTTGCTCGGCAGAAGTCTGGGGAATCGGCTGGTGCCCCCATAGGGGCAAGCTCGCCGGGACGCTACCCGCAAAGCGTTCGTCTTGCACAGCGCAGGCACCGGTTTGACTTGGCGACGGACGCCACGCATCATCAGCGCCGGGAAATGGGAGGGTGACCATGAAGCGCTGGTTCGGATTTCTGGCCGTGATGGCCGCGGCGATTGTGCTGGCAATCATGGCGACGACACCGCCCGGGCCCGTGTCTGCCGATGCGCCGGCGCGTGATTTCTCCGCCGCGCGAGCCATGGCCGATGTAAAGCGCATTGCGGCAAGCCCGCACAGCACCGGCACCGCCGAGAACGCCGCCGTCCGCGCCTATCTGGCCGAACGGCTGAAGGCGATGGGGCTGGACGTGCGCGAGGCGGTCCATCCCCTGCCGCCGCGCTCGGTCGAACGGATGCGCGCCTGGAGCAAGGGCGCGAACGTGCCCGCCACCATGGTCAACGTGATCGGCGTGCTGCCCGGCAAGGACCGAACCTCGCCCATGGCCGCGCTGATGGCGCATCACGATACCGTCTGGGGATCGCCCGGCGCGTCCGACGACACGGCCGGTGTCGCCACCATTCTTGAAACGGTGCGGGCGATAGCGGCGCGAGGCCAGCCGGAGCGCGATCTGGCGGTCATCATCACCGACGCAGAAGAACTTGGGCTATCGGGTGCCGAAGCCTTTTTCGCCAGCGACCCGCTGCGCGACCGTATCGGCATGATCGTCAACATGGAGGCACGCGGCGGCGGCGGGAGGACGACCCTGTTCGAAACCTCCGCCGATAACGGCAATGCGGTGAAGCTCTACACGGATGCGGTCAGCCGGCCCGGAGCCTCCTCGTTGGCGGCCTATATCTACAGCGTGCTGCCCAACGATACGGACTTGTCGGTATCGCTGCGGGCAAGCAAGCCGGGCTACAATTTCGCCTTCATCGGCCGGCCCGGGCTCTACCATTCGCCCAAGGCGACGCCGGTCAACCTCGATCAGGGCGCCTTGCAGGATATGGGCGGGCAGGTTCTCGCCGTGACCGACCGGCTGTTGCGTGACAAGACCTTGCCCGCGCCGGCGCCAAGCGTGGTGTTCTTCGATGTCTTCGGTCTGTTCATGGTCAGCTACCCGGCCTGGCTGGGTTGGGTGATGCTGGCTGCGGTCGTGGTCGGCCTGGGCCTTGCCGCGCGCGGCGGGCCGAACCGGCAGATTGCCGAGGGCCTCGGCCGTATGGTCATCCTGATCGTCGCCACGGCGGTCGTCCTTTTCGCGCTGAACCTGCTGTCCGGCGCGGGGGCAGGGGCCAACTATTACGACCGGCTGGCCGCCATACCGAAGCTGGAAGCCATGGCGCTTGCCGCCTGCCTCGGCATGGCCTTGCTGCTGTTCCGCACCAACCAGATCACCGCGCGCGTCATCGGCGCCGTGCTGCCTCTGCTGCTGCTTGGCGCCGTGGCGCAGGTTTTTGCGCCAACCGCCGCCTATGTGGTGCTGGTGCCGCTGTTGCTCGTCGCTTTGGCAATCAACCTGAAGGGCGCGGCGGGGAAGGTGGCGGCATTCACCGTTGCCGCGCTGGTGCTGGGATACGAGCTCTATCTCGGGCACTTCACCATGCAGGGCGTTGGGCCGGGAATGCCCTATGCGGTCGTCCTGCCGCTGGCGCTCGCCACGGCCGCCATGCTGCCGGCCTGGCCCGGCATGGCCCGCGCGCCTGCGCGAAAGCTGACGTCGGCCTTGCTGGTTGCAGGTCTGGTGATGGCGCTGTGGGTGCGGTTCGATCCGCTGGCCGATACCGTTGCCGTCTACTCGACCGACAAGGGCATAGCCGCGATCCCGATCACCAAGCCAAAGTAAAAGGCCGGCCAGTTTGTCGCTGGCCGGCCTCCTGAACTTTACTGATCGAGGAACGATCGCATCTTGCGCGACCGGCTCGGGTGTTTGAGTTTGCGCAGCGCCTTCGCCTCGATCTGGCGGATACGTTCGCGCGTAACCGAGAACTGCTGGCCAACTTCCTCCAGCGTGTGATCGGTGTTCATGCCGATGCCGAAGCGCATGCGCAGCACGCGTTCCTCGCGCGGGGTCAGGCTGGCAAGGACGCGGGTGACCGTTTCCTTGAGGTTCGCCTGAATTGCCGCGTCGACCGGGATGATCGCGTTCTTGTCCTCGATGAAATCGCCGAGGTGGCTGTCTTCCTCGTCGCCTATCGGCGTTTCGAGAGAGATCGGCTCCTTGGCGATCTTCATCACCTTGCGCACCTTTTCGAGCGGCATCGACAGGCGTTCGGCCATTTCCTCGGGCGTGGGCTCGCGGCCTTGCTCGTGAAGGAACTGGCGGCTGGTGCGAACCAGCTTGTTGATCGTTTCGATCATGTGGACCGGGATGCGGATCGTGCGGGCCTGGTCGGCGATCGAGCGGGTGATCGCCTGCCGGATCCACCAGGTCGCGTAGGTGCTGAACTTGTAGCCGCGGCGGTATTCGAACTTGTCGACCGCCTTCATGAGGCCAATGTTGCC
>JBJTLW010000063.1:0-41186 GCA_046063225.1 Novosphingobium sp.
CGCGCTCGCCGTTGGCGCCAGCCCGGTGCAGGCCGTGTTCCACCATGTCCTGCCGCTGGCCCTGCCCGGCATCCTGACCGGCACGATCATCGGCATGGCCCGCGCGCTGGGTGAAACCGCGCCGCTGCTGATCATCGGCATGCGCGTATTCGCCGCCAGTCCGCCCGAAGGGGTGACCGATACGGCCACTGTCCTGCCGATGCAGATCTTCCTGTGGTCGGATGAAATCGACCAGGCCTTCGTGCAGAACACCTCTGCCGCGATCATCGTGCTGCTGGGCTTCCTGCTCGCGATGAACGGCCTCGCCATCTATCTCCGCAACCGCTTTGAAACACGCTGGTAATCATGACCGAAACGAACCGAATTTCCGCGCGCAATGTCAGCGTGTCCTATGGCGAGAAGCAGGCGCTGGGCGATGTCTCCATCGATATCGCCAGCGAACACGTCACCGCCTTCATCGGCCCGTCGGGCTGCGGCAAAAGCACCTTTCTGCGCGTGCTCAACCGCATGAACGATACCATCCCCGGCTGCCGGGTGACGGGCGAGATCAAGCTGGATGGCGAAGACATCTACGGATCGTCGATGGACGTGGTGCAACTGCGCGCCCGCGTGGGCATGGTGTTCCAGAAGCCCAATCCCTTCCCCAAGTCGATCTATGAAAACGTCGCCTATGGCCCGCGCATCCACGGCCTTGCCAACGGCAAGGCGGAGATGGACGCCATCGTTGAAAAGTCGCTGCGCCGCGCCGGCCTGTGGGACGAGGTGAAGGACCGCCTGACGGACGCCGGCACCGCGCTTTCCGGCGGCCAGCAGCAGCGCTTGTGCATCGCCCGCGCCATCGCGGTCAGCCCGGAAGTGATCCTGATGGACGAGCCGTGTTCGGCGCTCGATCCGATTGCCACGGCCCGCATCGAGGAGCTGATCGATGATCTGAAGGGCCGCTACGCCATCGTCATCGTCACCCATTCGATGCAGCAGGCCGCGCGCGTTTCGCAGCGCACCGCCTTTTTCCACCTCGGCACGCTGGTCGAATACGGCGATACCGAACAGATCTTCACCAATCCGCGCGAAGTTCGCACCAAGGATTATATCACCGGACGCTACGGGTAAGGACTGGCGAACATGGCCGAACATACAGTCAAGGCATTCGATACCGAAATCGGGCAGCTTCGCGGTCTGATCGCCGAAATGGGCGGCATTGCCGAAGTGATGATCCGCGATTCCGTGCTCGCCCTGGCCAGCCACGATGAAGTGCTGGCCGAAGAGGTTGTCCGCACCGACGTGCGGCTCGACGCGCTGGAGGCCGAGGTTGATCGCCTGGCCGTCCGCGTCATTGCCCTGCGCGCGCCGATGGCGGACGATCTGCGCGACGTGATTGCCGCTCTCAAGATTTCCGGCGTGATCGAACGCATCGGGGACTATGCCAAGAACATTGCCAAGCGCGTGGTCGAGGTGGAGGAAGGCCGCAAGAAGCTGGGCCCGCTGACGCTGGTTCCGGCCATGGCCGATATTGCTCAGGGCATGGTGCGCGACGTGCTCAACGCCTATGGCGCGCGCGACGCGGAACTCGCCGTCGAAGTCATCAAGCGCGATGAAAAGCTCGACAATTTCTATGACAGCCTGTTCCGCAACCTGGTTGCGCACATGATGGAAAGCCCGGCGACCATCAGCAGCGCGGCGCAATTGCTGTTCGTTGCCCGCAACCTGGAACGCATTGGCGACCATGCGACCAACGTGGCCGAAATGGTCTATTTCGCCGCGACCGGGCTCTACTTTTCCGACCGCGACCAACCGGGTGGCGGAGAAAAGGTGATCTGATGAAAGCCTCTGTCCTCATCGTCGAGGATGATCCGGCGCTCTGCGAGCTGCTGGTCTGGAGCTTCTCCAACGAAGGGTTTGCGGTGCGCTCCACCCCGGACGGCGATGAAGCGCTGGAACTGGTGCGCGAAGAGCTGCCCGATCTGGTCGTGCTGGACTGGATGATCGAGAACACGCCCGGCATCGAGGTCTGCCGCCAGCTGCGCAAGGCCAGGGAAAGCGCCGCTGTTCCGGTCATCATGCTGACCGCGCGCGGCGAAGAGGAAGATCGCATCCGCGGCCTGAAGAACGGGGCGGACGATTATGTCACCAAGCCGTTTTCCCCGCGCGAACTGCTGGCCCGGGCCGAGGCCCTGCTGCGCCGCAGCCGTCCGGCGCTGACCGGCGCTGTGCTGACCCATGACGATATCGAGCTGGATCCCGTTGCCCACCGCGTGCGGCGCGGCGGCCAGGCGCTGCATCTGGGGCCGACCGAATTCCGCCTGCTGCGCCATTTCATGGAACGCGCCGGCCGCGTCCATTCGCGCGCGCAATTGCTTGATGCCGTCTGGGGGCAGGACAGCGATATCGATGAACGCACGGTCGATGTGCACATCCGCCGCCTGCGTCTGGCAATCACCAGGGGCGGGTTTTCCGACCCGATCCGCACGGTGCGTTCTGCCGGATATGCGCTGGGCGATTGATCGGTGGATCAGCTGCCGTCGGTAATCAGCGTTCCGCCATCGACAACAAGGTTGTGTCCCGTCACGAATGCGCCCGCCGGGGAGGCGAGGAAGGCCACGGCACCGGCAACCTCGGCGGGAAAGCCGGGCCGGCGCAGCGGCGTCATCGCCATGCGCCGCGCCATGAACGCTTCGTCGGCCAGCAGGGGGGCGGACAGTTCCGTGGCGATGAAGCCGGGGGAAACCGCGTTCACCCGCAGGTTCTGCGGCCCCCATTCCACCGCAAGGTTGCGCGCCAGCTGCGCCACCCCCGCCTTTGCCAGCGCATAGGCGTTGATCCGGCCATTGCCGCGCAGGCCTGAAAGGCTGGAAATCAGGATTGCCGCCCCGCCGCCCCGCGCCGCCATCTGCGGCAGGGCAAGGTTGCACAGCACCACCTGGCTGCGCAGGTTGACGCCCATGACCCGGGCATAGTCATCCATGTCGATATCGGCAAAGCGCCCGGCCGCGCCGGTGATCCCGGCGTTACACACAAGAATGTCGATGCCGCCCAGTTCGGATTTCGCAAAATCCACGAGAGCCGCCAGCGCCGCATCGTCGGACACGTCGCAGGCAAGGCCGGGCTGGCCCAGCTCTGCCGCAACCCGCGCGGTATCGGCGGCGTCCTCGCTGGAGATGACCACCCGCGCGCCCTGCGCGATCAGCGCCCCGGCAATGGCGCGGCCGATGCCCCGCGTCGATCCGGTAACGATGGCGCCCTTGCCCGCAAGGTCGAACAGCGCGCTCACTTGCCTTCGGGCTTGTCTTCGGGAAGCGGCTGGCCGCCGTGCAGATAGGCCGGAGCCTCGATCAGGATGAAGGCGATGCGGCACACCCTGTCACTGGTGTTGCGCCACAGGTGGTTGGTGCCGCGCTGCACGATGATCCCGCCCTGCCCGATGGTCTTCTTGCGGCCATCGTCCAGTTCCAGTTCGATCTCGCCGTCCAGCACGATGCCATAGTCGATCGAATTGGTGCGGTGCATCGGGCTTTCCTTGCCCGGCAGCATATCGACCACGCGGATCACCGAACCCTGGTTGAGCGTCAGCCCCGCATCGCGCGCGCGCCCGTCTGTCTCGTCATTGTTGTCCGCCGGGACGGTGGCCGTGGTCCAGACCAGCAGGAACGACGCATCGCCCGAAGGGATCATCTTCGTCGGGCTGAAATCTTCCGAACGGAACACGGCGCGGCCGTTTTCGTCATGGCCGGTGACAACGCGCTGGATGGGCGGCAGGCCGGAATCGCTCAGTCCGCTCATGCCGGGACAACCTTCTGGTCGATGGCGCCGAAGGGCGTGCGGCCATCGGCGGTGCGCGCCTCCATGCGGACTGTATCGCCAAACCGCATGAATTCGGTTTTCGGCGCGCCTTCATCGACGATTTCGATGCCGCGCCGCTCGGCGATGCAGGATGATCCGACCTCGCGGAAGTTCTCGTTCGAAACGGTGCCCGATCCGATCACCGTGCCGGCCACCAGATCGCGCGTCCGGGCGGCGTGAGCGACCAGGGCATCGAAGCCATAGCCCATCGCCTTGCCATGGGCGTTGCCGAACTGCCGGCCGTTCCAGTGGACGGTCAGGTTCATGTTCGGCTGGAAATCGGCCCAGGCATCGCCCAGTTCGTCCGGCGTCACGGCGAAGGGCGCCATGGAGCACGGCGGCTTGGCCTGAACCCAGCCGAAGCCGCTCTTCATTTCCGGCCCGGCCAGCGCCCGCAGCGACCAGTCGTTGATCTGCACGACAAGGCGGATGTGCTTGCGCGCATCTTCCACGCTGGTGCCCATCGGCACGTCATCTGTGATGACGCCGAATTCGCCTTCGAAATCGATCTGCAGCGCCTCGTCCGCCATGCGCACGTCTTCGGTGGGGCCGTAGAACTTGTTCGACACGCCCTGATACATCAGCGGCCAGGATACCGGCGGCTTATCGATACCGATCACCTTGTCCATAAGCGCGCCGTGGCTGGAATAGACCGATCCGTCGAGCCACTGCCAGGCGCGCGGCAGCGGCGCGATGATCTGCGCGGGATCAAGCGGATCGGGGAAATTGGTGGCGGCGGCGAACTGCGGGGCCAGATCATCCCAGCGTTCCAGCGCTTCCTGCATGGTCTTCACCGGGGCCGGCGCACAGGCACTGCCATCGGGCGAAACGATCACCAGCCTGCCATCCTTCGTGCCGTCGTTCACTGTTGCAAGGCGCATCCCATCAATCTCCCGTAAGGCGTTTGTGCCCGGTTATCCGTTGCCCGCGCGCCCGGCAACGGGATTGGATCGATAGCAAGCCATCCACACAATGCGATGGTCGCCGCTGCCGCCATGTAGCAATGGGCGAGCTGAACGGACGACAATTTGGGGAGAATCATGGCTCAGTGGCTCAAGCGCGGCATGGCCGCCGAAGCAAAGGCGGACGCCGATCGCAAGGTTCGCGACATTGTCGAGGCGGCGCTGGCCGATATCGAGAAGCGCGGCGATGCCGCAGTGCGCGACATGTCGATCAAGTTCGACGGCTGGGACCGCGAAGACTATCGCCTGAGCCAGGCCGAAATCGACGCCTGCGTTGACAGTCTGACCCCGCAGGAACGCAAGGACATAGAATTTGCCCAGGCGCAGGTAAGGAACTTCGCGCAAATCCAGCGCGATTCGATGCTCGACGTCGAAGTGGAAACGCTGCCGGGCGTGGTGCTGGGCCACAAGCACATCCCGCTGGGTTCCGCCGGCTGCTATGTGCCGGGCGGCAAGTATCCGCTACTCGCCTCTGCCCACATGAGCGTGATTACCGCCAAGGTTGCCGGAGTGCCGCGCGTCATCACCTGCGCTCCGCCGTTCCAGGGCCAGCCGGCCCGCGCCATCGTCGCCGCGCAGGCCATGGCAGGGGCCGATGCGATCTATGCGCTGGGCGGCATTCAGGCCGTGGGCGCCATGGCGATCGGCACCGAGACGATCGATCCGGTCGACATCCTGGTCGGCCCGGGCAATGCCTTTGTGGCAGAGGCCAAGCGCCAGCTTTATGGCCGCGTCGGCATCGATCTGTTCGCCGGACCTACCGAAACGCTGATCATCGCTGACGAGATCGGCTGCGATCCCGAACTTGCCGCCACCGACATCCTTGGCCAGGTGGAGCACGGGCCGGACAGCCCCGGCGTGCTGCTGTGCAATTCGGAAAAGTTCGCCCGCGAAACCATGGCCGAGATCGAGCGCCTTCTGCATATCCTGCCCACAGCCGACCATGCCCGCAAGGCGTGGGAAACCTATGGCGAAGTGATCGTGGCGGACAGCTATGACGAGATGGTCCGGATCGCTGACGAGATTGCCAGCGAACACGTGCAGGTGATGACGCAGGACCCCGATTACTTCCTGAAGAACATGGCCAATTACGGCGCGCTGTTCCTGGGCAACCGCACCAATGTGAGTTACGGCGACAAGGTGATCGGCACCAACCACACCCTGCCGACGAAAAAGGCGGCGCGCTATACCGGCGGGCTGTGGGTCGGAAAGTTCATCAAGACCTGCACCTATCAGAAGGTGCTGACCGACGAGGCTTCCACCCTGATCGGCGAATATTGCAGCCGCCTGTGCGCGCTGGAAGGCTTTGCCGGTCACGGCGAACAGGCCAATATCCGTGTGCGCCGCTTTGGCGGGCGCAACGTGCCCTATGCCGGGCAGGCCGAGCCCAGCGAACTGACCCGCGCCTGACAAGGGTTCGCGACCAAAGGACCAAGCCATGACCAATCCCCTGCCCCGGACCCCCAGCTTCCGACTGGATGGCAAGCGCGCGCTGGTAACCGGCGCGGGCCGCGGGATCGGCCTTGCCGCAGCCAAGGCGCTGGCCGATGCCGGGGCCGAGGTTACGCTTGCCGCGCGCACCGCCCGCGAGATCGAGGACGCCGCCGAGGCCATCGGCCAGGGCGCGCGCGCGGCCGTGCTTGACGTGTCGGACCTTGCCGCCGTCCGCGCCTTTTTCGAGGCGCGCCCAGCCTTTCACGTGCTGGTCAACAATGCCGGCACCAACCGGCCCGCGCCGATGTGGGAATCGAGCGAGGAGGACTGGGATGCGGTCCTGGACCTCAACCTCAAGTCCGCATTTTTCGTTGCCCAGGCCTGCGTGCGCAAGATGCTGGCCGAAGGCGCGAAAGGCAGCCTGATCCACATGTCGAGCCAGATGGGCCACATCTCCGGCCCGACCCGCTCGATCTATTCGGCGAGCAAGTGGGGGCTGGAAGGCATGAACAAGGGCTTCGCGCTCGATCTGGCCCCGCACGGCATCCGATCAAACACCATCGCGCCCACCTTCATCGAAACCCCGATGACGCGGCCCTTCATGGAAGATCCGGCAGCGCGCGCCAACATTGTCGGCAAGATCAAGCTGGGGCGGCTGGGCACGGTGGAAGACATCATGGGTGCCGTCCTGTTCCTTGCCAGCGATGCCTCCGCGCTGATGACCGGCACCAGCATGATCGTCGATGGCGGCTGGACGGCGGACTGAAAGGAGCCGGGACATGGCCGAATTCCTGCGCAATTGCTGGTACATGGCCGGCTGGTCTGACGAGATTGGCGAAGCGCCCCTGCGCCGCCGCCTGCTGGGCGATCCCATGGTGTTCTACCGCCTGAAAGACGGGTCGGTCGGCGCGCTGGTCGATCGGTGCCCGCACCGGTTTGCGCCGCTTTCGCTGGGCACGCGCGATGGCGATTGCCTGGTCTGCCCCTATCATGGGCTGACTTTCGATGCGGCGGGGCGCTGCGTGCGCAATCCCTATGGGGCCGATCTGCCGAAGGGCGCTGCGGTGCGCGCCTTTGCAACGCAGGAACGCGATGGCATCGTCTGGTTCTGGGCGGGCGATGCCGAACAGGCCGATGGCGCGCTGATCCCCGATTTCGCGATGCTGGAGGCGCCCGGCCACGGCGCGCCGCTTTCCGGCAACACGATCATGGCCGCGCCCTATGAAATGGGCATCGATAACCTGCTGGACCTTAGCCACATCGAATGGGTCCACAAGGGCAGTTTCGCCGGCAATGGCGTGATCTTTGGCGGCCAGCACGAAGTGAAGCAGGACGGCGCCTTCCTCCATTCCAACTGGTGGATGCCCGATGTGGCCGCGCCGCCGCACACCTATGGCATCTATGATCCGGCCATGCGCTGCGATCACTGGCTGGACATGCGCTGGCAGGCGCCCGCCGCCATGTATCTGCAAGTCGGCGCCTGCCCGCATGATGGCCCGCGCGAAGGCGGTGTCATTGCCCATCAGGCCCATATCCTGACGCCGGAAACCCGCCATTCGACGCATTACTTCTGGGCAACGACACGCAGCCTGCCGCCCAGCGAGGATGGCGACTCCATGCTGCGCGCCCTGTTCAGCCAGGCCTTCGACATGGAGGACAAGCCGATCATCGAGGCGACCTTTGCCAATATGGACGGCATGGATTTCTGGGATCTGAAGCCGGCCTATCTGGGCATCGATGCTGGCGGAACGACCGCGCGGCGCATCCTGCAAAAGATGATCGCCGCAGAGGCAGATGGCTGATGGCCGAATTCAGCTTTCACCACGGCGGCGTTTCCGTGCCTGATCTTGACGAGGCGATTGCATGGTACGGCCGGGTGCTGGGCTTCGCGGTGGAGAAAACCTTCTACATTCCCCCGGCGCGCGCCAGGGCGGCGATGATCCGCAAGGGGCCGCTGCGCTTCGAACTGTTCGAGCCGGAAGACGGCGATGCCCTGCCCGAAGGCCGCAGCCACCCGCCCAGCGACATTCGCACCCACGGCAACAAGCCCGTTGCCTTTCGGGTGGCCGACCTTGATGCCTTCCTCGCCGCGATGGCGGAAAAAGGCGTGGACGTGCCCTTCGTGGTGCGTGAAGCGTTCGGCAAAGGCTGCTTCATTCGCGATCCGGCCGGCAACCTGATCGAATTCGTCGAGGAGCCTAACGATGTTTGATGATCCCGCCAGCAAGGCCATTGCCGAGCGGTACGAGGCGCGCGCAGCATCGGATGCGGCCCTGATGCGCGATCTTGGCCCCGCCGGTTTTGCCCGCCGCGACGAATTCCTGCTGCCGGTAGGACAGGAGGTTGGCCGCTTCCTCCACGCGCTGATTCTGGCACACCGGCCAAAACGCATCCTCGAACTGGGGACCAGCTACGGCTATTCGACGCTCTATCTTGCCGACGCGGCGCGCAGCGTCGGGGCAAGGCTCGTCACCATGGAACTGGCCGATTACAAGCAGGCCCATGCCCGCGAGCAGCTGGCCGAAGCGGGTCTGGCCGAGGTCGTGGATTTCCGGCTGGGCGATGCCGTGGCCATGCTCTCCGCCGATCCCGGCCCGTGGGATTTCGTCCTGCTCGACATCTGGAAAGAGCTGTACCTGCCCTGCTTTGAAGCCTTCTATCCCAAGCTTGCGGAAGAGGCCGTGATCGCTTCGGACAACATGATCGAACCGGCCATGGCCCGCCCCGAAGTGCGCCAATACCGCGCCGCCGTGAAAGGCAGGGCGGACATGCAGACCGCGCTTTTGCCCATCGGCAGCGGCATCGAGATTTCAGTGAAATGGAGCGCCGGGAACGCGAAGCTGTAATCGGTCAGGCCCGAGCCGATCATGCCGCGCCGCTTACAGCGCGTGTTCGTCATCCTCGGTGATTTCGGCCAGCTTGCCCGATAGGGGCAGCTTTCCGGGGGCGGACTTGCGGTAGGGCTCAAAGCTCTTGCGATCGAGATCGAAGGTCATGTCCCAGGGAATGTCATCGCCCCGGAAGATGGGCGGCGCATTGTTCGACCATAGCAGCGATCCGAACCGGAAGTCCCAGGCGCGCGGCACCCAGTTGTCATCCAGATAGTCGCTGTCGGCGTGGTATTCCGCCTCGCCGCTGTGGCCGGGGATTTCGCAGTAGTAATAGATCGCCGATGTCGCCCGGTGGCGCGAAATGCCGCCAGAGGTGTTCATCGTGGTGTTCTTCCACCCCTTGGCTTCCATGATGTTGGCCCCCAGCATCACCTCGTCGATATCATCGCAGCCAAAGGCGATGTGCATGAACTTGAAGTGATCGGGCGCGATCGGCAGGTCGCAGTTCACCCAGAAGATCGAGTGGTGTTCGAAGGTGCCATTGGCGCGCGCGAAGATGCCGGTGCCCTTCGAATGGTCGGTATAGCGGAACTTCAGGTGGCGGTCGTAGAATTCGAAGCTGCCGACATAATCCGGGCTGAAGAAGACGACGTGGTTGATCGTCTTCGGCACCGCCTTGTGCCGCCAGATGCGATGCTGGTTGAAGCGCGGATAGCTTGTCGGCGTGTTGACCGGGCTGGTTTCGCTGACGAAGTGGCGCTTATGCCAGACGCGCAGGCCGATGGGCTGGCCGTCCGGGCAGGTGCAGCGCACCGTGCCATCGGCATCGCGGGTGACCGGGACTTCGGTGGCAAGGCTGGCGGCATAGCGATCCAGCGCGTCCTGATCGATCACGCCCCAGACGGTTTCCTTCACCCCGTCGCCTTCAAACGGATCAGGCGAAGGCAGGCGCGCGTCGCCATGCCGGTAGAGGATGACCCGGCTGCCCGATGCCAGGCGGAAAACCGCCTCGTTATCGCCCGCGTGTTCGAGCGGCAGGCCGAAATCGGTCCAGAACCGGGTGTGCTGTGCCAGATCGGCAACGCCGAAAACGACGCTCTCTACGCCCAGAATGCTCATGTCTTCTCCCTCATCGCGGCGGTCTGCACCTATGACGCAGACCGCCGCCGGGGAGAAATTCATAGTATCGGATCGCATCTAGCGAGCCGGGCAATTGCTGGCGCTTCAGCCGATATCGAGCATCATGCGCTGCGGGCTGCGGAAGTTGGACGAAGGGATCCACGGCAAGGCGCCATCGGCCAGGTTGAATTCCGGCACCGCCTTAAGCAATTCCTCTGCCGTCACCTGGCAGGCCAGCCGGGCCAGCGCCGAACCAAGGCAGGCATGAACCCCGCCGCCAAAGCCAAGATGGCCCCGTGGTTTCCGGGTGATGTCATAGCGATCGGGATCGGCGAACTTGCGTTCATCGCGGTTGGCCGAACCATAGCACAGCATGACGAAATCGCCGGCCTTCAGCACCTGCCCATGCAGGTCCACGTCCTGCATCAGGCAGCGCCGGAAGCGCTGGGCCGAGGTGTTGAAGCGCAGCGATTCCTCTATGGCATCGGGAATGCGCGTCGGATCGGCCACCAGCGCGCGGCGTGCATCGGGGAAGGTCGCCAGGTTGTAACCCAGCATTGAAAGGAAGCCCGAAAGCGATTCGATGCCCGCCATGATCAGCGTGGTGACGGTCAGCTGCACTTCCTTGTCGAGCAGCTTTTCCCCGTCAATTTCCGCCGTGATGAAGTTGGACAGCAGATCCTGCCCCGGGTTCTGCTTGCGTTGTTCCACCAGCCTGGCGGAATAGTCCGCCATCCATTGATAGGCAGCAAGCTGATCGGCGTTCTTGGCGCGCAGGACCGGAGCGGTCTGGGTCATCAGAACGGCCTTGTCGCGCACTTCCTCACGCCCTTCGCCCGGCAGCTGGAACAGGGTGAAGATCAGGTCCAGCGTGACGCGAGAGGAAAAGTCCGCGACAAAATCGAAGCTTTTGCGATCCCGAAGGGCTTCAATATGGCCGCGTGCGGCCAGCCTGAGCGGCTCTACCGCATGTTCCAGCGCGCTTTTGAGCATGGCCTGCTGGATCAGCGCGCGCAGCCGGTCATGGCGTGGCGGATCGGTGGAGCCGAGCGTTGCCCCGGCGCGTCCCGGCAGTTCATCCACCAGGTTCCCTTTGGCCGAGGAATAGGTCCGCCAATCCTGAAGCGCGCGCAGGATATCGTCATAGCGCGACAAGACCCACATCCCCGCTTCCTCGCACCAGAATGCGGGAAATTCATCGCGCAGCCGCTTGTAGGCGGGAAACGGATCGGTATCGTTGGCCGGGGAATATGGATCGAAGCGAAAGGCTTCGGCGGTTATCGAACCCTGCATGTTCGCATCCTCAGTATTGCTATTTGAAATAGCAATAGCGGCGTTTGGGGCGGGACAAATTGATCTGGCGCAATTGACGTGCGGTCACACCGGTTCGGCCAGTTTGCGGCGGATCATTTCGGTCAGTTCAACCGGATCGCCGGCGGTTTCGGGATGCATTTCCCACTCGCCCAGCTTGATCGAGCTGGTGCCGACGAGCTTCGCGCGTTCAAAGCGGCGGTCCATGAAGGCGCGCAGTGCGGCATCGACATCCCGACTCGCCAGTTCCTCTGCCAGAACAACGGCATCTTCCACCGCCATGGCTGCCCCCTGCCCCAGATGCGGCGTGGCGCTGTGCGCGGCATCGCCGATGAGCACGACGCGGCCCTGGTACCAGGGATCGGGCATGATGCAGGCTTCCAGCGGGCGATAGACCACCAGCGCCGGATCGACGACCGCCTTTGCCGCCTCGCCCAGCAGGCCGCCATAATCCTTCAGGCGCGACTGCATTTCGGCGGCCAGCGTTTCCGGCGCGAATTTCGGGTTGCCCGGTTCTTCGCTCACCACGAAGATGTACATTTCTTCCGGCGTCAGCGGGCAATAGCCGGCCTTGCCGTGGAAATCGGGCTTGCCGATGTACAGATCGCTCCATTCCAGATCGGCCGGGCGCGGCACGTTATAGCGCCACACGCCCTGCCCGGTGAAAGCCGGCTGCGCTTCGGGCCACAGCACCTTGCGCACGGCGGAATAGTTGCCGTCGCAGCCGATCATCAGGTCATAGGTGCCGGCGGTGCCATCGGTGAACGTCACGTCCACGCCGTCCCCGCGATCGGTGAAGCTTTCGAATGTCACGCCCAGCCGCACCGGGATGCCCAGTTCCTTCACCTTGCCGGTCAGCACATCGTGCAGCGCGGGCCGCGTCAGGCCAAGATCGCCGGGCAGGCCATCAACATCGGAAACGCCGGGCAGTTCGGCGATGATTTCGCCGCCCATGCTCATGAAGCGGGCGCCCCTGTAGGGAAAGCCGGCCGCCACCGCCGCCTGTCCGCAGCCCAACTGATCAAGCGCGCGGATGAAATTGGCCTGGACGATGATGCCGACGTGATAGACCGACCAGTCCGCGTTCCTTTCAACCACTTCGACCTTCAGGCCCTTGTTGTGCAGCCCGATGGCAACGGCCAGACCGGCAACGCCGCCGCCGATGACGAGAATGCTGGATACCTTGGTCATCCTGGAAACCCCTTTTATTCGGCCGCTTCCGCCAGCGGGGCGGGTTCAGCGGGATGATAGTGAAGCTGGTCGGGCCGGGCATAGGTGACGTCCCAGTTGGGTTCGCCGGCCATGAATTCGGGCAGGTTGGTCATGTAGATTGCCGTGCCGAAGGCACCGTCCCAGATGCGCGGCTTCCAGCCATCGTCCACGCAATCGCAATCGGCACCATATTCGGCAGCGCCGCCCGCCGGACAGGGGACATAGAAAAAGGCGGCGCTGGCCAGCCGGTGGCGGCCGAAACCCCAGTTCCAGTCGCCGTAATCATAGCCGCGCCGGTCAAGATAGTTCTTGGCGACCATCAGTTCGTCGATGTCTTCCACCTCCCAGTTGGCGTGGTGGAACTTCAGCGTGCCGTTAAAGCCGGGCATCGGCGCGTGAGCATCGGCAAGGAACACGTTATGGTGCTCGTAACAGCCATCGGCGCGCATATAGACGCCGAAGCCCTTCTGCATGTCGGTGATGCGGAAACCCAGCTTGTCGCGGTAGAATTCCAGCGCCGGCTGCACGTCAGGAAACGTCCAGACGCAGTGGTGCGTGCGCTTGGGCAGCGCGCGGTCGATCCATTTGCGCGGCTGGTTCAGCCGTTCGACCTTGCCCACCGTGTTCTGCGGAGTGGGGGCGCCCAACACCGGGCGCGGCGTCCACACCTGCAGGCCTATGGCCTGGCCAAAGGGCGTGATGAAATGGACCACGCCATCATCGTCGGTGGTCAGCGCGATGTCCGGTTCAAGCCGCGCCGTGATCCGCGCGAGGGCTTCATCGCTGTCCACCGCCCAGACGCATTCGAACACCCCCTTGCCGGTCTGCGCCGTGCCCTGCGGCAGGCGCGGATGGCCGCGTTGCAGCAACAGCGTCTGCGATCCGTCCGGCAGTTCGAACAGGGCTTCGTCCACTGCCTGCGAAACCAGCGAAAGGCCGAAGTCGGTGAAGAAGCTGGTGCACTGCGCCACGTCCTCGACCAACCAGGTCAGGCGGCGGATGCCGATGATTGCCATTGCCGAAACACTCCCACATCAGGTGTGGCGGGAATGCTCCGGCAGGGGCGGCAGGTTCTTGATTCAGCGCAAATCCGACCCATGGATTGATCGGAAGTCAGGATATTGACGAAACGGGACGGTCAGTCGTCCTGCCAGGTAAAGGCCAGTTCGCCCTCGCGGAAGGCAAAGCGGTTGAGGTGGCGTTCGACCGCGCCTTTCAGCCCTTCAAGCTGGCCTTCGCTGGTCGCCTCGATCCGGCAGGTCAGCGCCATGTCCCCTGCTGCCATGGTGAACAGGCCGTCACCCGGCCAATCGGCACCGCGCGCGTTCTTCGGGAAGACGACGCGGCCATGCTGCGCGTCGAATTCCACTTCCATGTTGTGCGCCCAGTGCTTGCACAGCTGCTGCAGATAGCGGCTGGCGCTGGTTGTCGGGACGATGGACGTGCTGGAATGGGTCATCACAACCTCTCGATCTTCTGCGCCGCTTCATCAAGCAGGGCGGCAATGGCAAGTGCTGTTTCGTTGTCCGCATCGCCGCGCGTCATGCGCTGCATCGATGCGGTGCGCAGGTTCATCATGGCGCGGCGGATCGGTGCGGCGTCAGCGCGTCCGGCCTGTTCGGCCATGGCGGCGAGGCGGGCAAAGGCCGCGTCGATGACGGCGCGCTTGCCTTCGATCTCGGTGCGGCCGGCATCGGTCAGGCCATAGGACCGGCGCGAACTGCCTTCGCCGCCCACTTCCTCCACCAGGCCCATGTCGGCCAGCAGCGTCAGCAGCGGGTAAAGCACGCCCGGGCTGGGCGAATAGGCATCACCGCTTTTCGCGGCAAAGCTGCGGATCAGTTGATAGCCGTGCTGCGGCGCCTCTTCGGCCAGCAGGCCCAGCACCATCAGGCGCAATTCCTCGCCAGCGAAGCGCTTTCCGCGCCGACCGCCACCCATGCCGCCGCCGCCCGGTCCGCCGCCGCCCGGTCCGCCGTGGCCGAAGCCACCGCGCATGCCGCGGCCGAAGCCGCCGCCAAAACCTTCGCCAAATTCACCGCCGCGCATCCGCGGCGAGGGGCCTCTGCCCCGATTTCCCTTATGGAAATGCATGCGTTCTTACTCCTTCGCATTCTTGCATGAGGAGCAGATAGTTCGATCAAGATACTATTTCAAGATATATCTTGTAACGATAAGTATCATTTTCGGAACAGCAGCGTCAGCAGGAACAGGACGGTCTTGAAATCGAGCAATTTCAACGCCGCCCGCGCCTCGGCCGGGGTCAATTTCGCGACCATCGGCATGGCGCCGAAGATCTTGCCACGGATCACGAGATTGCCGTCCTCACCCGAAATCCGGCGAATCGCCATCAGTTCCTTGTCGTTGGCGTCGAGAATCTTCGCGACCGGCACCTTGTTCCTGCTCATCACACCGGCCCCCCGCATACCTTGTCAAAATCGATGCCCATGTCGTCCATCATCTGGATCGCGGTCGCGCGCCCGGCGCCGAACACGCCGCCGCCCGGGTGCATGAACGGCCCGGCAAGGTAGAGCCCCTCCACCTCTGGCACGCGGAAGCTGCCGAGGTCGGGCGTCGGGCGGTGGCCCATCGACTGGTAGAAGAACGGCGCGCAGCCGTGGGCATCACCCTCAACCATCGAATTGGGCGAGCCGCGCTCGTGATCGAGCGGCGAACAGACTTTGCGGGCAATAATGTTGTCGTCATCGAGGTTGACGAAGAACTTGCGATACTGCGCCAGCGCCCGGTCGGCGTGCTGTTCCTTCACCGCATCCCAGCTTGCCGCACCGCCTTCCGCGAGGTGATAGGGCGCGAAGTTGACGCCATAGAACACGCCCGACCCTTCCGGCGCACGGCTGGGATCGAAAATCGTGTTGTCACCGCCCGCGATCAGCCGCGAGCTGACCTCGCCGCGCCGCAGCTTGTCATATTCCAGGCACATGTCGCGCACGGTGTAGAAGTCCATCAGCTCGGTCATCATGGCGTTGCAATCGTTGCCGACCTTGAGCCGTAGCCGGTCCTTCAGCGCCATGTGCGTCAGGTTGATCGAGAAGGTGGACTGGGTAACCCGCTCGGCCCGCTGGAGCACCGGCTCAGGTGTTTCGGAGACGAACTGGCGCAGCTTGTGCGGGTGGATCTGGCCGATCACGCCATCGGCGGCCATGATCGTCTCACCGCCCTCAAGCTCAACGCCTGTCGCCCTACCCGACGACACCAGCACGCGTTTCACCGGCGCGTTGACCCGCACCTCGCCACCGAAATGTTCGATGGCGCGCACCAGCGCGTGGCTCAGCTGACCCGAGCCGCCCTTCGGCATCGAGCAGCCGAAGGTGTGGATGATCCCCGGCATGACAAAGGCCCCCATGCCGGTGCCCAGTTCGTCCGGCATCTGGAGGTTCTCGGTCACCATGCGAACGATGTGGATGCGCAGCAGGTCGCTTTCGAAATAGGCGCTGGCAACATCGAGCGCGGAACGCTGCATCAGGTCGAGCAGGAAGCGGCCCTCGTCCGACTGGTCCATCATCGCCACGAATGCGCCCAGCGGGAACGGCGGCGAATAGAGCCCGCTCATCAGCATGGGCAGCGCCGTCTGGCTCATTCCAACGAACTTGCGATAGGCTTCGGCGTCCTTCTCGCTCGTCACCTGCGCCAGTTCCGCGCAGGTTCGGTCGAGATCCTTGTAGGAGCGGATCACCGTGCCATCGTCCCAGATGCTGACGTGGACGAGATCGGGGTAGATATATTCCAGCCCGAACTTGCCGAGCAGTCCCAGCTCGTCCTCGCGCAGCATGGGGTTGCCCTGGATCATGATGTGCACGTTGGAATGCTCGTCATGCCAGAAACCGGGGCGCAGCAGCTCGCGCGTGGAAACGCCGCCGCCGTAGTGGTCCTTCGCCTCCAGCACGAGCACGCGCTTGCCCGCCTTGGCCATATAGGCGGCGGCGGTAAGGCCGTTGTGGCCACCGCCCATGACGACGATATCGTACTGGCTCACTGGTGTTCTCCCGAAAAGAAGGCGCGGAAGCTGGCAATGCCGGGAACGTGGCAGGCGCAGCCGCCATCGGCCACCAGCACCTGCCCCGTGATGTTGCGCGCTGCATCGCTGGCAAGGAAGGCCACCGCCTCGGCAATATCCTCGGGCGCGCCAAGCTGGTCGCGCAGGGTTTCGTTCTCCACCGCCTCGCGCAGCGGCTGAGGAAAGGCCTCGCGCAGCGCCGGGGTCATGGTCATGCCGGGCGCGACCGCGTTGGCCCGCACGCCATGCACGCCGTGGCTCGCGGCAAGGCTGCGGGTCATCTGGATGATCGCTGCCTTTGAAGAGGAATAGGCCGCCTGGATCATATGCCCCTGCAGGGCCAGGTTGCTGACCGTGTTGACCACATTGCCGCGCGCGGCGCGCAGGTGCGGCAGGGCGGCGCGGCAGGCGATCATCGTGCCCCGCACGTTGACGGCATAGGTCCGGTCCCAGAGCGCGGTGTCCATATGCTCGATATCGCCATCGGCCTGCGCGATGTCCGGACCGAGCAGTGCGGCGTTGTTATGCAGCACGTCGAGCCGGCCGTAGTGGCTGACGGTGCGGGCGACCATCGCTTCGATCGAGGCTTCGTCTTCAAGATCGAGCGGCAGGGCAATCGCGCCGTCCAGTTCGCCTGCCAGCCGCTCGGCAGCGTCAAAGGCAATGTCGGCCACGGCCACCTTGGCCCCGCGTGCGGTGAGCAGCCGCGCGGTTGCTGCACCGATGCCCCCTGCCCCGCCGGTGATCACCACCACCTTCCCGTCCATGCGGATCGCATCGGTCATGGCACACTCTCTCCCCGGTCGATTGACTGTCGTGCCAGCCGTCATAAGGTGCCGGGCAAGGCAGGGAAGACGGCACTTTTTTGTGCCCATGTGCAAGGAAGCGAAGGGCGATGCGCGACAGCGAGGCAAAGGCCGTGCTGGACAGGCCGGAATTGCAGGCGCTGGCAGCCGAAATGCGCCGCCACGGCACCACGCGCGATGCCCCGGTGCGCGAAGTCATGGGGCTGCTGGGCGACCGCTGGACCACGCTGATCCTTCTGGTACTGGCCACCGGCCAATGCCGCCATAGCGCGCTGCGCCGCGCGCTTGGCCATCTTTCAGACGAACAGGCGATTTCGCAGCGTGTGCTGACGCTGAAGCTGCGCGCTCTGGAGCGTGATGGCTTCGTCCTGCGCCATGCGAGCGCGGACGTGCCGCCCAAGGTCGGCTATGAATTGACGGAACTGGGCCGCGCCCTGCACGCGCAGGCGGCGGCGCTGATTGGCTGGATCGAGGCGAACAGTCCGGCGATCACCAAGGCGCGCGATCAGTTCGCCGCGCGCGAGGATCAGGACTTGCCGCGCACCCGGTAGGAACCGGTCAGGTCATCGCGCACACCTTCGCGCACCATTGGGTCAATCGGCACGACCTTTGGCGGAATGGCGGGTTCGTGCGCCTTGGCGTGCGCGGCGAAGCGTTCGATCACCCAGCGCAGGCCGGCATCGTTGTTGTTGGTGATGTGCCATTGCAGCGCTTCGCGGATCGGCGGAATGTCAAACGGCAGTTCCCGCATCACCAGCGGATGGATCTTCACCAGCTTTTCGGCGAGCCGACGGTGGACCGTGGCAATGCGATCGGTGCCGATGATAAGGCCCGGCACCGAAAGGAAAGTGGGCGCCACCACTTCCACCCGGCGCATCTGCTTCTGCCGCCGCTGGAACGCGTCTTCGAAGGCCGGAATGCGCGACTTGCCAAAGCGCGAGGTGACATGGCCCATCTCGAAATAGAGCGCCTTGGTCATCGGTTGCTGCATGGCCGGGTTTTCCGCCCAGCCGACAACAACGTGATCGTCATCAAACAGGATCATGCTCGGGTGATCGGCGGAAATCGCGAAGTCGATGGTCAGCAGCAGATCGATCTGGTTGCGTTCGATCGAATCGACCGGATGGTCGTTCATCGGCTGAATTTCAAAGCGGATGCCCGGCGCGATCTCTGCCAGTTCGTGGACAACCTTGGAAACCAGAACCTCGGTCGAATAGTCCGACGCCATCAGGCGGATCTGGCGGTCCGAGCTTGCCGGATCGAACTGCGGGGCAACGGCAATAGTCGTGCGGACCTGTTCCAGCACCGCCTGAACCGGCTCGACCAGCTCTTCCGCGCGCGCGGTCAGCACCATCTGCCGGCCGCGCACGACCAGCAGTTCATCACCGAAATATTCGCGCAGACGGCCCAGCGCGCTCGACGTCGCGGACTGCGACAGGCACAGCCGGTCCGCCGCGAGCGAGACGCTGCGTTCCGTGAGCAGCGCATCGAGCGCCACGAGCAAGTTGAGGTCTAGCCGTCCGAAACGCATCGCCATCTCCCGGGCCCCTTACGACAGTGTCGCCAGGGCGCTGGAGACGAGATTAGCAAGATTGCCGTCATGTGCAAAACCCGCATGTTCGGCAGCGGGCGTCGCCAGCGGCGGCTGGGCCGCAAAGGCGACTTCCAGCGCGGCATCGGGGGCGTAGCTGACCAGTCCGGCATCGGCGCCGCACTGGCGCGCGATTTCCTGCGCCAGCGCCCCCATGGCAATGCGCTGCGCCGGCAATGTGACCGCGCGGCCCGGCGGCATCAGCGCGGAATCGAGCGTCAGGGCGTGGACGAAATTTTCCGCGCAGCGGCCCACCGATTGCGCCCAGATCATGCCTGCGGCCGATACCGGACAGGTAAACGCCTCCCCCGCCTTCAGCGCGTGGAACAGGTCGGACATGAAGGCGCTTTTCATCCCGCTTGGTCCCTTGGGTCGGGCCAGGATTCCCGGCAGGCGCACCGTCACCCCATCGATCATGCCGCGGTTTGAAAACATGGCGACGGCGTGTTCCATCATCGCCTTGTGCCCGCCGTAGATCATCTTCGGGCTCAGCGGCGTCGCATCGTCAACCTTCGCGGGCAGCGGATCGCCATAGACCGCGATCGAACTGGCATAGACCACGCGCAGGCCGGGATTGGCAGCGGCGGCTTCCAGCAGCAGATCGTACATGGCATCGACGTTGATCCGCCGCGATGCCGCGGGATCGGCCTCCGCCGCGCCGCCCGGCACCGTCGCAAGGTGGACGAGCGCGTCGATGCCGCCCGCCATCGCCTCTGCCCGCACCGCCGGATCGGCCAGATCGCCGGCCACGGCGCGAGCGCCCTCGGGAATGCCGCCAGCGTGGGTATCGATGCCGGTTACCGCCCTGCCCGCACCCAGCAGGCGCTTGATCAATTCGCGGCCGACAAAGCCGCCCGCCCCGGTGACGACCACGCTCATTTGCACGGCACCGACAAGCTGGAGAGATCCTGCGCCACGCTGACCGGCCCTGCATAGGCACGGCCGATGTCGGCGCGAAAGGCACGCGCGTGTCTGGCGATCGGCCCCGGCGGCGCGGCGAAATGGGTGAGCAGCACGCGGCCAACGCCGGCCGTGGCGGCCATGGTGCCGATGTCCGCCGCGACAATGTGGTGGGTCGACAGGTGCTGCCGCATCTGGCCGAACACTTCGTTGCTCATGTCCGGGCGCTGCTTCTTGATAGAGGCGATGATCGGTTCGAGCAGGATGACCTCGCTCACCAGCAGGTCGCTCCCCTTGGCCAGCGTGGTGACCGAGGCGCTTGGCCCGGTGTCGCCGGTATAGGTGATCGATCGGCCGGCAAAGTCGAAGCGGTAGCTGAGCGACTGCGGCTCATTCGCCTGGCGCGGGCCAGGATGATCGAAATGGCTGTTGCCCGCCGCCGTCACGGTAAGCGCGCCGATATGCACTGTGTCGCCAGCGGCAATTTCACGCACGTCCACGGACGCTTCGGGCGGCGTCGAGGCGGTGCCCAGCCCAAAGCCGACGCGCGCCTGTGGCTGCATCGCCCTGATCGCGCCATCGACGATCTCGCGCGTACCGGGCGGGCCATAGACGGTCAGCCGACCCGGCATGGTGTTCATCCACCTGAGGCCGATCACCGCAGGCAGACCGCCGGTGTGATCCATGTGGTGATGGCTGAGGAAAACAGTGCGCACCGGGCGCAGGTCAAAACCCGCCTTGGCAAGCTGGTTGACCGTGCCATCGCCCGTATCGACGAGAACCTGTTCGTCCCCGGCAATCAGCAGGTTGGACGGTTCGGCGCGCTCAGGCGTCGGAACCGGGCCACCGGCCGTGCCCAGCGTGACCCAGCGCAAGCCGGGGCAGGCCTGAGCGGCAAAGGCCGGGCCGGTCGAAACGACCAGCCCGGCCAGAGCGGCAAGACAAACCTTGTTCAGCAAGGCTCAGAACTTGAACGATGCCGAAACGCCGACCACGCGCGCCGTCAGGCCGGCGGCGGGCCAGGCACGGATGCCGCCATCCGGATTGCCGGCGAAGTCGCTGGCCAGGTAGCCGATCGGTTCGCGCTGCTTGGTCAGGTTGCGCGCGAAGACCGAGAGGCTCCACTTGCCGTCGGCGTTGCGCACGCCGAAGCCGCCGTTGACGATGGCGTGGCTGGGATAGCGATAGACCGGATTGCCATACTGCGCGAGCAGCACAGCGCTCTTCCACACGATGTTGGTGTTGAGGAACAGCTCCAGATCACCGCCCATCGGCTGCACGAATTCGCCCGAGAAGGTGAACTTGTGCTTCGGCGCGTTGAGGAACTGCGTTCCCGCCAGGCTGATGCCGTCGTTGCCAACGAAGCCGCTGGGGAACTTGACGTCGTTGAACTGGTAGCCGGTGTTGATCGACAGTTGATCGGTCAGCTGGCCGAACACGCTGATTTCGAAGCCCTTCGACGTGACGTTCGAGATGTTCTGCGTCACCGAGATCAGCGCGCCGGCAGAGTTGAACACCGACGACTGCGTCTGGAAGTTGTTGACCTTCGAATAGAACGCGTTGGCCGACAGCTGGAGACGGCCCATCTGCATCTTCGCGCCGATTTCAAAGGCATCGGCCTCTTCCGGCTTCAGCACGGTCACCGGATCGGTGGCGATGGTCGGCACGACGATGGCCGGCGGCTTGTATCCGCGGGCATAGGACGCGAACAGCGTGGTATCGGCGTTGGGCTTGAAGCTCAGGCCAACACGGCCCGACAGGTTGCTGTCATCGACCTTCGAGAAGCGCGTGGCGTAATTGGTGTTCACGCCCACGCCCGTGGTGTTGCTGTAATCGGTGTAGCGGATGCCGCCGAACACATCGAGCTGATCGGTGATCGAATAGGTCATGTCGGCAAAGGCGGCGAGCGTGTTGTTGTTGGTGTCTTCGTAGCTCAGCGCCACCGGCACGACGCAGAAGAACCCGGCGTTGAGGCAGACGCTGAAACCGGTGCGCTGGCCGGGGAACGGATTACCGAACGGCAGGGCGTTGTTGATCGGCGTGGTCCGCAGGCGGAACCCCGAATAGAGGCCGCCGACCACCATCTTCAGCGGGCCGGAATCATAGGCAAGGCGCAGTTCCTGGCTGAACTGGCGCGATTCGCCTTCGATGTTTTCATTGCGCGCGCCCACGCCAAGACGCCGCGAGAAGTTGACAGTCTCGGTCTCACGATCAAGTTCGCGATAGGCCGTTACCGAGGTCAGCGTGACAACGTCGGACAGATCGACGTCGATCACGGCGGAAACACCCGCCGCCACGTTGGTCATCGAGGTCTGCGAATCTTCGCAATAGAATTCGGCGCGAGTTGTGATTGCCGGGATCTTGCAGCCCGTCGGATCGGTGAAGGCACCATTCGAGAAGACCGAAACCGGCAGCGTCGGAGCCGGTCCCGGACCATCGGGATCGATCAGCGTCGTGGCGTTGGGCGCAATCGCGATGGCAAAGAAGTTCCAGCCCTTGGAACGCTGGCGGGCATATTCGCCGTTCAGCGTGATCTTCACGGTGTCGCTGGGCTTGAGCAGCGCGCGCACGCGGAAGGCCAGTTCGCGGATGTCGTTATCAAGGCCAAGCGCGGTGTTGCGCTGCAGGCCCAGTTCGCGCTTGAAATGGGTGGAGAAACGGATCGCGGCCCGTTCGCCCAGCGGCAGGTTGACCGCACCGCGCGCCGTCAGTTCGCCCACTTCCGAACCGGCGGTGCCCTTGTCGGCGAAATCGATGCCGCCGGACACGGAAATGCCCGAAGTCGAAGGTTCGACTGTCGAGATGTTGATCACGCCGGCCGAGGCACCCTGGCCGAACAGCGTACCCTGCGGGCCGCGCAAGACTTCGACCTGGCCGATGTCGAACAGGATCGGGAAGGTCAGGTTGCCCTGCGGCACCTGATCGACAATGAAAGCCACCGAAGGCGAAACCGAGGCGTTGAACACGCCGGTGCCAAGACCGCGCAGGCGCGCACCGCCGTTGACTTCGCCGCCGCCGGTCTGGCTGACTTCCAGCGCCGGGGTCACGCGCGACAAATCTGTCACGGTATAAACCTGGTCACGGCCAAGCTGTTCGCCCGTCGTCACCGAAACCGGCACGGGCACGTCAACCAGGCGTTCCTCGAACTTGCGGGCAGTAACGATGATTTCCGAGCCGCCTTCCTCTTCGGCAGCATCCTGCGCCTGAGCCGGTGCGGCCAGGGCTATCGCCGCGAGTGCGGTGGTCGAAACTAGAAATGAGCGCATGGTATCCTCCCCATTTGGCGCGTTTGCACGTCTTGGATTCACGCCTAACCGCAGCGCTCGGAAAACTCCCTTTGAATTTATGGATACGAATCCATCCATGCTTCGGGTTTGTGTGACAGGCGCCGCTCGCTAGGAGGGGTGGCATGAACGAGGAAAAGATCGGGAGCATTGCCAGCGCGCTTGTCGTGGGCGGCGGCATTGGGGGAATGGCAACGGCGATCAGCCTTGCCGAAAGGGGCGTGGCGGTTGACCTGATCGACCTTGACCCGGACTGGCGCGTCTATGGCGCAGGCATCACCATCACCGGGCCAACCCTGCGCGCCTACAAGCACCTTGGCCTTGTCGACCGGATCAAGGCCGAAGGCGCGGTGACGACCGGCGCGTCGCGCGTCCGCCTGTTCAACGGCCAGATCCTTCGCGTACTGGACGAGCCGGAGATCGAGGAAGGCCTGCCGGCCACCGGCGGCATCATGCGCCCCGTGCTGCACCGGATCATGCAGGACCGCGTGCGCGAGCTCGAAATTCCCGTCCGCCTTGGCCTGACCGTAACCGCGCTCGACAGCCGTGACGATGGCGTGGACGTGACGTTCTCGGACGGAGCGACCGGTCGCTACGATCTGGTCATCGGTGCCGACAGCGTGTTTTCGGGCGTGCGCAAGCTGGCCTTCCCGCACATGGCGGAACCGGTGGAAACCGGCCAAGGCTGCTGGCGCATCTCGATCCGCAAACCGCCCGAGCAGGACATGGGCGAGTTCTATTTCGGCAGCGACAACCCCTGCGGCATCACCATCTGCGGCGAGGACGCGATCTATCTGTTCCTGCTGACCCCGCACGTCCAACGCGATACCTTCATGGACGATGAAGAGCTGTTCACGACCATGAAGGATCTGCTCGCGCCCTTCGGCGGCAACGCCGGCTGGATCCGCGACAACATGACGCGCGGCGACTGGATCAATTACCGCCCGCTCGCCGCCGCCATCCAGCCGCGCCCGTGGCACAACGGCCGCGTCGTGCTGCTGGGCGACGCCGTCCACGCCACCACCCCGCACCTTGCCTCCGGCGCGGGCATGGCGGTGGAAAGCGGCATTGTCCTGGCGCAGGAGCTGGCGCGCAACGCGACCGTCGATGCGGCGCTGCAGGCCTATGAGGACCGCCGCTTCGATCGCTGCAAGGACGTGATCGATTCCAGCGTCGCCATCGGCCAGCTGCAGCTGGATCACGGCAACCCCGGCCAGATCGCCGGCATGATCGAAGGCGCGCTGCAAAGATTGAACGCACCGTTCTGACCAGCCCGAAAACGGGAAAAGGCATCGGACCGGGGGAGAGGGAAACAATGAATACGCACCGCAACCCCGGCTTCATGACCGGCCTGTCGCTGCTGCTGCCGATCACGCTGTCGACCATGGCGATCGTGCTGCTGGCGCCGATCCTGCCGCGCATGCTCCAAGAGTATTCGGCGATCCCGAATTTCGATTACTGGGTGCCGATGATCCTGACGGTGCCGGCGCTGTGCGTCGCGCTGTTTTCCCCGATTGCCGGCATTCTTGGCGACTGGTTCGGCCGGCGGCGGCTGCTGATGTGGTCCTTCGTGGTCTACGCGCTCGTCGGCATCGCTCCGGTTTTCCTGACCGACATCACCGCGATCATCGCCACGCGCATCGGCGTGGGCATTTCCGAAGCCCTGATCATGGTGCTGACGACGACGATGATCGGCGACTATTTTTCCGGCGCCGCGCGGGACAAGTGGCTGGCCGGGCAGACGGCGATTGCCTCCATGTCGGCGCTGCTGTTCTTCAACCTTGGCGGCCAGTTGGGCCAATTCGGCTGGCGCACCCCGTTCTGGGTCTATGCCTCGGCGCTGCTGATGCTCGCGCTGGTCTGGCTGTTTACCTGGGAACCGTCCGAGCGGGATCCTGCCGACGCGGCCGAACAGGCGCCGCACCACGGCAGTTGGGCGGGCTTTCCGATGGCGAAGATGATGGGCATCGTCGCCGTCACCGTGTTCGGTTCGGTCATGTTCTACACCGTCCAGATCCAGTCCGCCGTGGGCCTGGCCGAGCTGGGCGTTGGCGATCCGGCCCGCGCCGGCTTCCTGACCTCCATCGCCAGCATCGGCGTGCCGCTGGGCACCTTCATCTATTCGCGGGTCGGTCGCTGGCCGGTGTTCCGCCTGCTCGCCATCGAATTCGGCATGCTCGCCGTCGGCTTCCTGATGATGTCGCGCGCTGGCGACACCACGCCGTTCCTGATCGGCTGCTTCGTCAACCAGCTGGGCGCGGGCATGTTGCTGCCGACCCTGCTGGTCTGGGCGATGAGCCTGCTGACCTTCGAGATGCGCGGGCGCGGATCGGGCATCTGGACGGGGGCGTTCTCGGTGGGCCAGTTCCTCAGCCCGCTCGCCGTGACCTTCTCTGCCAAGCAGGTTGGCGGGCTGCTGCCGGCCTTTGGCGTGCTGTCGACCGCCGCGCTGATTGGCGCGGTGCTCGCCGTCTTCGGCCTCCTGCGGTCCTCGCCCGCGCGTGCCTGATCGGCTGTCCGGGAAGGTCGCCGTCGTCACCGGCGCGGCGAACGGCATCGGACAAGGCTGCGCGCAGATCTTTGCCGCAGAGGGCGCGGCGGTGATCGGCATTGACCGTTACGAGTGCGACCTGCTGGACGAGGCCGCGACCAATGCCCTGTTCGCCCGGATCGGCGCCGAACATGGCCGCGTGGACATTCTCGTCAACGCCGCCGCCTTCGCCGCGTTCGGCTGGATAGAGGACCTGTCCTATGCCGACTGGAAGGCAACGCTGGCGGGCGAGCTGGACATCGTCTTCCTTGCCACCCGCGCGGCATGGCCGTGGCTGAAAGCCAGCGGATCGGCCAGCGTCATCAACTTCGCCTCGGCCAATGCGCACCATGCGCTGGAAGGATCGCCCGCCCTTGCCCACTGCGCCGGCAAGGGCGGCGTGCTGGCCATGACTCGGCAACTGGCGATGGAGGGCGCCGCCCATGGCATCCGGGCCAACACCATCAGCCCCGGCTTCATTCGAACAGCGGCGACCGAACGGCACCTTGCCGCCGATCCGGCGTTCGAGGCGCAGGTCTTGCGCAAGAACATGCTGAAGCGCCTTGGCGAGCCGCAGGACATCGCCTGGTGCGCCGTCTGGCTGGCAAGCGAGGAAGCGCGCTATGTGACCGGGGCCGATATCGCGGTGGATGCCGGCGCGACGGCCTGGTAGAATTCTGGCAAGGTCAGGCATCAGGCTGGCCACGAATGGGGAGAGTGCGAAAATGGAAATGAACCGCCGCGAATGGCTGGCCGGAAGCGTTGCCCTGGCGGGCATGGCGGCGATACCGGCACAGGCCCTGGCCCAGGCTCAGGCGCCCGCCCCTTTGAACCTTCAGCTGATCCACCCGGAACTGCGCGGCATCGCCCAGCGCATGTCCGCCATGTTCAAGGACATGCCGCAATGGAACAGGGAAAACCTGCCCCAATTGCGCAAGCCCTTTCCCTTTGGTGATTTCACGCCGCTGAAGGATGTCCCGCACGAACGCCGGGTCATCCCCGTGGGCAAGCCGCATCCCGATGTGGCGATTCACGTGATCAACGCGAAGCCCGGTGCCAGCCGCCCGGCGATCCTGCATACGCACGGCGGCGGCTATATCATCGGATCGGCCGAACAATCGGTGCGGCAGTTGCAGGAAATCTGCCAGAAGCTTGATTGCGCCGCGGTATCGGTCGAATACCGGCTGGCCCCGGAAACCACCTATGCCGGTTCGATCGAGGACAATTACGCCGGGCTGAAATGGCTCCACGCCAATGCGGCATCGCTGGGTGTCGATCCCGCCCGTATCGCGGTGATGGGCGAAAGCGCGGGCGGCGGCCATGCGGCGATTCTGGCGCTGGTGGCGCGCGATCGCGGCGAGGTGCCAGTGTGCTTCCAGTGTCTGATCTATCCCATGCTCGATGATCGCACCGGCACGACGCGCAAGGTGCAGCCATGGGTGGGCCAGCTCGTCTGGACACCGGCCCAGAACCGCTTCGGCTGGGAGAGCTTCCTTGGCACGAAAGCGGGCGGACCCAAGGCACCGAAATATGCCGTCCCGGCCCGCATGGCAGACCTGAAGGGCCTGCCCCCCGCTTTCATCGGCGTCGGCTCACTCGATCTGTTCTGTGATGAGGATGTCGACTACGCGCAGCGGCTGAACAACGCCGGGGTGCCCGCCGAACTGATCGTCGTGCCCGGCGCATTCCACGGGTTTGACGGCATATCGAAGATGGTCAAGGCACCGGTCGGCGCCTGGTTCGAAAACGCGACCATGAACGCCCTGCGGCGGGGATTTGGCCTCCCCGCCGCCTGACGGTCAGCGCTATCAATCCTCGAAAATGGCCACGGCCCGCGTCCAGCCGGCCGAGGCCTTTTCAACCTTCGCCGGGAAGCACGAGATCATGAAGCCGGTCGAGGGGATGGCTTCGAGGTTGTGCATCTTTTCGATGTGGCAATAGCCGATGTCGAACCCGGCGCGGTGGCCTTCCCAGATCAGCTTGGGATTGTTCGTTTCCAGCACCTTCTTCGCCGTGTGGCTGAAGGGCGCATCCCACGACCATGCGTCGGTGCCGGTCACGCGCACGCCGCGTTCCAGCAGGTACATTGTCGCTTCATAGCCCATGCCCGCGCCGCGGCCGACATAGCCCGGATCACGGTTGGCCAGAGCCATACCCGCCGAGGTGTTGACGACAACGATATCGAGCGGCTGCAGATCATGCCCGATCCGCGCCAGTTCGGCTTCCACTTCGGCCGCGCTGACCACGTGGCCATCGGGACGGTCACGGAAATCGAGCTTCACGCCGGGGTTGAAGAACCATTCGAGCGGCATTTCATCGATGGTCTGCGAAGGACGGCTGCCGCCGGGCAGCGCCGCGTCCTGGCTGGGATGATAGTGCCAAGGCGCATCGACGTGGGTGCCGCTGTGGGTGGTCAGCTTCACCCATTCGGCCGCGCAGAACGGCTCGCCGCCGTGAATGCCGTCGATGTCGCAGCCGGGGAAGAAGTCCACCAGTTCGTGGCGGGTATCGGCGTGGGTTTCGTACGTGATCGTCGGCTTCAGGAACGGCGGATCGCTGACCACGTCGTTGGAAAGCGTCATTGAAAGATCGACATAACGGCGGCTCATGCGGTGTGTCCTCCAAGGGTTTCGGCAAACCAGTCGGCAATATAGTCGATGGCAAAGGCGTGGTTGTCGGCGCCAACGTGTTCCACCCCGCCTTCGCGCGGCGTGAACCACTTGAGTTCGCGGCGGGGCGAGTTGACCAGCTGATCATAAGCCTGCTGTGCGTAGTCGGGCGAAATCTGACGGTCGTTGACGCCGTGGGTGACGAGGAACGGCACCGTGATCCGGTCCATGTGGCCGTTGAGGTTCATGTCTTTCGACTTCTCGAGGAAGTCCTCCATGTCCTTCGCGCCGAACACCCAGAACACGTGGCCCCAATAGTGCGGCACGGGGTTTTCGCCTTCGCGCTTCATGCGCTTGTACTGCACTTCATGCCAGTTGTGGTTCGCACCCCAGGCCGCGCCGCTCTTGAAGCGCGGTTCATAGGCCACGGCGCGCGGGGCAAAGTGGCCGCCGAGCGAGATGCCGGTCATGCCGATGGCGTCCTTGTCCACGTCGGCGCGGGTTTCGAGATAGTCGACATAGGCCGAGGCCCAGCGCTCCGAATAGGGCGTGGCCGGCAGATCGTGCAGGCGCAGCGCCTCACCCGTGCCCGGCTGATCGACGCAGAGCGTGTGGATGCCGCGCTTGGCCAGCGCATAGGGGATACCCCCCATCCACAGCATTTCCTTCATCGAATCGAGGCCGTTGCAATAGACCACGCAGGGCGCCGGGCCATCGACCGGCGCCTTGTGGAACAGGCCGGTCAGCTCCTTGCCTTCGTAGGGAATGACAATCCGTTCCACCGGGTCTCCGGCAAGCTGCGTGCCCTTCAGGAAGTTGCCGATCGCCTTGGCATAGGTTTCGGCGCGGCCCGGCGAGCCATGCGCCTGCATGCGCTCACCCGTCTGGTAATAGATCGCCGAGCGCTTCAGCTTGTTGCCGGCGGAATACATGCGGCCGGCCGCAATGTCCTCTTCGGCAAGACCGGTCAGCTTGTCGGCCATCTTGACCCATTCGGCCATGAAGTCCTGCGTATTGGCATCTTCTCCCGCCTCGGCCTTGGCCTTCAGCGGCTCGATGATATCGACGATTTCGCCGATCCGGCCGCCGTTTTCGAGCGCGATCGAAACCGAAAGGTTCCAGACGTAATTGGGAAAGGGTTCGAAAAGCGCCATTGATCAGGCCTCCACGGCTTCAAAAAGGCCCGGATTGGGGGCCGGATGCGGCATCGTCTGCGGACCGCCAACGCCGATGCCCCACTGATCCATGATCAGCGGCGCGGGCGTGTAGGTGGTCGGCTGGTGGGTTTCGAAGTCCACCTCTTCCAGTTCCGAGGTGAACTCGGTGGCAAAGCCGCAGGGCGTCACGAAATAGGAGAAGGTGTTGTTGCCGGCGGTGTGCCGGCCCGGGCCCCAGCGGATATCGTTGCCGGACTGCTTCATGCGGTGGATGCCGCGCATCATCCCGTCGAGCCCTTCCATATCATAGGCGACATGGTTGAGGCACGGCGGCCCCGGCAGAATGGCGATGCGGTGATGCGCCGAATTGCAGCGCAGGAAGCCCATGAAATCCCCCAGCCAGTCCGACACCTTCATGCCGAGAGTGTCGACGAACCAAGCCATCAGCGCATGATGATCGGGCGAATGGAACACGATGTGGCTGATCTTGACCGGAACGCCATCCCAGCGGGCAACATCGGCCAGCGGGCCGCGCGCCACGTCGCTCGAAATCTCGAACATCATGCCGTCGGGGTTGAAGAAGCGGAAGCCATAGCCGCCGCCCGGCGTTTTCAGGTCGCGCGGTTCGTGCACGATCTTGCAGCCCGATGCGGCCACCTTTTCGCACAGCGCATCCACATCGCCCCGGCTGTCGGCCGCCAGGGCGACCACGTCCACCCGGTTCACATCCGAAGCGCGCAGGCGCACGACATGGTGTTCGTCATGCCCGCGGGCCTTGAACCATACCATGTCGTCATCGGACGGCACGCGGTCGAGCCCCCAGACGTCGGCGTAATAGGCACTTTCCGCTTCAAGGTCGGATACGGCGTAACCGACATAGCGTATTTCAGTGATGCGGCTCATGTTTCTCCCTCGCGCGCAAGACTTGGCCTGCTCGTCTGTCCGGCGCGCACAGGCGCATCGGCGGCAAACGGCAACCTTGTTGTCCTGTCCCTAGCAGATGGGGAGACGCGTTGAGATGATTTATCCGGATCGTTCTAATCGACGCGATGGATAGCAGGCCGCGAGACAAGGCTTCGTGCGGCTGATCCGGGCGGGAACGCGTGGCCCCGCCCGGCGCAGGAATCAGATCTTGGCGCTGGCCATGATCGCTTCGGCCTTGGCGCGATCGCGATCGAAGTAATAGATCGACGGGGCAATGTAGCTGATCAGATAGAGCTGGCCCTTGACCAGCGCGGCCTGCGCCATGCCCTTGTAGCGCATGGGGTTGCCCTGCACCGCGTATTCGAAGGTGAAGCGCACGCCATCGTTGCCGGCGAACTTCACCGGCTCGGTGCCCGTCAGTTCGAACAGCGAGGTGTTCAGCGCGACGCGCTGCGAGCTTTCGAAGAATTCCGGAATATCGGTCAGCTGCATGGCCTTGGCCATCTTTGGCAGCGGCTTGTTCTTCTTGTCGACCTCGCGATAGAGCGGCTCGCCGGCGATCAGACCGGAGACGAAATAGACCTCGTTGAGCGCCAGCCCGTCCAGCGTCCACAGCTCGCTCTTCTTGATCGGGCGATAGGAATTGCGGTTCCACTCCTCGCCGCTCGATACGGTGAAGGTGGACTTGGCCACCGCCGTCGGCGTCGCCGGCTTGACCAGCTTCCAGCCTGCAAACGCCTGTCCGGCCGGCGCCAATGCCAGCGCGGCAGCCAGTGCGATCCCGGTAAACCTCTTCATCAATGTCCTCCCGCCATCATGGCAATCATCGCCTTGTCAGACGCTTGTGGCGCCCGTTTCAGGTATTCGTTGAGATCGGCGCGGCCCTCGTCAGCCTTGCCCAGCTTGAGCAGCGTCAGCCCGCGCCCGCGCCACAGTTCGGGCAGCGCGCCGCCCTTGGTGATCGCTTCGGAATAGAACCCTGCCGCCTTGTCCAGATCGCCATCGGCGGCGCGGCGGCGATAGAGTTCGCCGCGCGCATAGAGCAGCCGCTCGGTCCAGCCGGTCCTCGCCATCGAGGTGATCAGGTAATCGGCGCTGCCGAAATCGTTGTTCTTCAGCTGATCGTCGACGAAGGCCGGCCAGGCCTTGACCATGGCAGTCGCATAGGACGCAGCGCCGCTGCCCGCCGGATCGCCGGGCAGCTTGGCAGCTTCCTCGGTCAGATAGGCGACCCGTTCCGCCGTGGGCGGGTGCGAGGCGAACATGCCGCCGCTCTTGTCCTTCTTCGATTTGGTCAGCCGGATCGCGGCCGTCGCGTCCATTTCCTCGCGCAGCTGCTGCCACACCTTGGCCGCCTCGCGCGTGTCGTATCCCGCCTTCGCCATCATCGCGAGCCCGCCGAGATCAGCCTCCCGCTCCATTTCGCGGCTGAACTTGAACATGTCGGCCAGCAGGCCGAAGCTCGCGATCAGGCCAATGCCGGTGAAGGCCAGCCAGGCCGCCGAGGCCGACTTCGACTTGATGTCGCGAAACAGCTTGAGCGAATGGCGGTTCTCGTAATGGGTGAATTCGTGCCCGAGAACGGCGGCCAGCTGCGCCTCGTTCTGGGTGCGCAGCAGCAGGCCCGACCACACCTGCATCACCCCGTTCGGCGCCATGTTGGCGTTGAAATCGGGCGTGCGGATCAGATAGAGCCGCACCTGCGCGCACTTGGCCTGCCCGACGGTACGGCACAACACCTGCCGGACATAGGCGTTGAGATCGGGATCGCGGATGACCAGCGGTGAGCGCTTCAGTTCGCGCTCCGCCTCGTCCATCTGCATCCACAGGCCCCGCTCGTCCTTGTCCTGCGGGACATAGGGCGCATCGGCCTGCACCGCCGCCGGGGCGACCGGAGCGGGCGCGACCGGCGCGCTGACCTGCGCCGCGATTGGCTGGGCCAGCAGCGCGGCAGAGGCCAGACAGGCAATCAGGCGTTTGACGATCATTGTTCTGTGCGACCCGTCAGGCCCGGTTACTTGGCCGCGCTTTCCAGCGCGAGTGCGTTGCGCTTGGGAAAGCCGGTCATCAGCTGCGACACCCGCTTCAGCGCGCCGTCCGCATCGCGCGGATCGCCGCCCATGGCGATATCGGCGTTGAGCCAGACGAGATCGCCGGTCTTCAGATCGACCAGTCCGGCATAGCCGATGTGGACGCCCGCCGGCACATAGGCGCCGAACAGGCCCGCCATAAGCAGCTGCGCCACCTTGCGGCCGGCATCGCCATAGGAATCCTTGGTGAAGACGAACATGGCATAGTCCGCACCGGTTGCCTCGCGCAGCTTCGCCGCTTCGGGGCCGAGCGACCAGTCCATGCGGTACTTCTTCTTGGCCTTGGGATCGGCCTGCTTGACCAGCTTGGTCGGCAGCTTGTCAAAGAAGATGCCGTGCATCATCGCTTCGGCAGAAACGATCTGGAACAGGCCGCGATAGTCATCGAGCAGCTTGGCGTTGTCGCCTTCGGGATCGCCGAGAAACTGCAGCTTTGCCTCGCGCGCTTCGGCGGCGGTTTCGAAAGCCTTTTGCATGTTGCTGCGGGCCGAAGCGGTCCAGTCCGCGTTCGGTTCGTCGAGGCCGCCGACGCGCAGGCTTCCCACCTGGACGTCGGGACGGAACACAACGATCTTCACCTCGCCGTCCTTCGGAAAGGCAAACCCGTCACGCACCACGTTGCCGGCAAGGGCAGGCTGCGCCACGGCGAGAAGGCAAGCGCCAGCGATGCCCGCAAGGGCGCGAAAACCACGAATTTTCATGACAAATTTCCCCAAGTCCTCCGCTTGCAAGCCTATCAAAGGAAATCAGGCCTGCAAGGGGGGGATTGGAAAAAACTGTTTCAGCCGAGCGCTTTCTTCACCAGCTCGTTGACGACCTGCGGGTTGGCCTTGCCGGCCATCGCCTTCATCGTCTGGCCCACGAAGAAGCCGAACAGCGCCTCCTTGCCGGCCTTGTACTGTTCCACCTTGTCGGCGTTGTCGGCCAGCACCTTGGCAACGGCAGCCTCAATGGCGCCGGTGTCGGAGGTCTGCTTGTTGCTGTCGATCTCGGCCGCAAGGTCGATGTCGCTGGTGAGGTAGGTGGCGAAGATTTCCTTCGCCTTGCCGCCCGAAATCACGCCGTCCGCCGCCGCCACGATCAGCGCGACGTTGGCGTCCACCGTATTCTTCGGGTGGGCCGCGCCTTCGTCGACCGACTTGAGCACGCCGGCGCGTTCGGAAAGCAGCCAGTTGGCAACGCGCTTGGCGACATCGCCCTCACCCTTGCCGCTGGCCTTGACCACGGCGGCGAGCAGTTCCTCGAACTGCTGGTAGGTTTCGACTTCCATGGTAAGCTGGCCGGCATCGTAAGGCGACAGGCCGAGCGCGTTTTCATAGCGGTGGCGCTTGGCATCGGGCAGTTCCGGCAGGCTGGCGCGGCATTCCTCCAGAAAGGCGTCGTCCAGTTCCAGCGGCAGCAGGTCGGGATCGGGGAAGTAGCGGTAATCGTGCGCGTCTTCCTTTGACCGCATGGAGCGGGTTTCGTTCCGGTCCGGATCGTAGAGGCGGGTTTCCTGCACCACCTTGCCGCCGCTTTCGATCACGTCGACCTGGCGGTTGGCTTCGCTTTCCACCACGGCCATGACGAAGCGCACGGAATTGACGTTCTTCGTTTCGGTGCGGGTACCGAATTCCTCGCCCGGGCGGCGGACCGAGACGTTGACGTCGGCGCGCATCGAGCCCTGATCCATGTTGCCATCGCACGAGCCGACATAGCGCAGGATCGTGCGCAGCTTCGCAAGGTAAGCACCGGCTTCCGCGGGCGAACGCATGTCCGGCCGGGAAACGATTTCCATCAGCGCCACGCCCGACCGGTTGAGATCGACATAGGACATGGTCGGGTGCTGATCGTGCATCAGCTTGCCCGCGTCCTGTTCCACATGGATACGCTCGACACCGATGACCTTCACGTCCTCGGGGTTCTTGGGATCGAGCGCGATCTCGATCTGCCCTTCGCCGACGATGGGGTGATAGAGCTGGCTGATCTGGTAGCCCTGCGGCAGATCGGCGTAGAAGTAGTTCTTGCGGTCAAACCGCGACCACTTATTGATTTCCGCCCCGATCGCCATGCCGGTGCGCACCGCCTGGCGGATGCATTCACGGTTCGGCACCGGCAACATGCCCGGCATCGCCGCATCGACGAGGGAGACCTGGCTGTTCGGCTCGGCCCCGAACGCGGTTGCCGCGCCCGAGAACAGCTTGGAGTTCGAGGTGACCTGCGCGTGGACTTCAAGGCCGATCACGACCTCCCATTCGCCCGTTGCGCCCTGGATGCGATATTCGCTCATCTTACCACCACTTTTCCGGCTTGGCCGAGAACTGCGCCCTCTGCTCGATGGCGAGGCCTGCGTTCAGCACGCCCTGCTCGTCAAAGGCCTTGCCGACGATCTGCAGGCCGAGCGGCAGGCCTTCGCGGTTCAGCCCGGCGGGCACCGACATCGCGGGCAGGCCAGCCAGCGAGGCCGGCACGGCGAACACGTCGTTGAGGTACATGCTCAGCGGATCGCTCGTCTTCTCGCCAAGGCCGAAAGCGGCGGTCGGCGCGGTGGGGGCGAGGATCACGTCGCACTGCGTGAAGGCTTCGGCAAAGTCGCGCGCGATCAGCGTGCGGACCTTCTGCGCCTGCGTGTAATAGGCATCGTAGAAGCCAGCCGAAAGCACATAGGTGCCGATCAGGATGCGGCGCTTCACCTCTGGCCCGAAACCGGCGGCGCGGGTGGCGGCATACATGTCCTGCAAGCCGGCACCATCGGGCAGATCGCGCAGGCCGTACCGGACGCCGTCATAGCGCGCGAGGTTTGACGAGGCTTCTGCCGGGGCGACGATGTAATAGGCCGGAAGGGCATACTTCGTGTGCGGCAGCGAAACATCGACGATTTCCGCGCCCGCATCCTTCAGCCAGGCAATGCCCTGCTCCCACGAGGCGAGGACGTCTGCGTCCATGCCGTCCATGCGATATTCGCGGGGAATGCCCACCTTCTTGCCGGTGAGATCGCCGGAAAGGCCGGCTTCCCATTCGGGCACCGGCATGTTCAGGCTGGTCGAATCCTTGGGATCGAAGCCAGCCATGGCTTCCAGCGTGATCGCGCAGTCGCGCACGTCACGCGCCATCGGGCCTGCCTGATCGAGGCTGGAGGCGAATGCTACGATCCCCCAGCGCGAGCAGCGGCCATAGGTTGGCTTGATGCCGGAAATGCCGGTGAAGGCCGCCGGCTGGCGGATCGAACCGCCGGTGTCGGTGCCGGTCGCCGCCGGGCACAGGCGCGCGGCAATCGCGGCGGAAGACCCGCCCGAAGATCCGCCCGGCGCCATGGCCGCGTTTCCGCCATCGTTGCGGCGCCAGGGCGAGATGACATTGCCGAAATAGCTCGTCTCGTTCGACGAACCCATGGCGAACTGGTCAAGGTTGAGCTTGCCCAGCATGCCTGCGCCGGCATCCCACAGCTTCTGGCTGACCGTGCTTTCATACTCAGGCGTGAAGCCTTCAAGCATATGGCTGGCTGCGGTGGTCTGCACGCCCTTGGTGGCGAACAGGTCCTTCATGCCGATCGGCACGCCGCCCATCTTGCCCAGCGCTTCGCCCCTGGCGCGGCGCGCGTCGGTGGCCTTCGCTGCTTCCACCGCCAGTTCCGGGGTGGCGACGATGAAGGCGTTGAGCGCATTGGCGGCGGCGACATTGGCGTTGAACGCCTCGGCCACTTCGACGGCGGAAAATTCGCCCTTGGCCACGCCGTCACGGATGGCGGCAACGCCCAGTTCTGTCAGGTCGGTCATGCTTCTGGTCCTACCGTCAGCTTTCTGCCTTCGACAGGCTCAGGCTGAGCGGGGATGGAGAAATGGGTCTTCAACAAGGTTCGTTCATCCTGAGCCTGTCGAAGGATGTTTCGCTGCGCTTGCCGCATCATTCAATCACCTTCGGCACGCCGAAAAAGCCGTGTTCGGCGGCAGGAGCATTGGCCAGAACCTTGTCGCGCACGCCGCCGCCGGTCAGCGGATCGGCACCCACCACGTCATCGCGCAGGCGCTGGTGATTTTCGATCACGGCCGTCATCGGCTCCACGCCGGTAACGTCGACTTCGCCAAGCTGCTCAACCCAGGCAAGGATGCCGTTAAGCTCGGGCACCATCGCCTCAAGCTCTCCGTCGGAAACCTTGATCCGGGCCAGCGCGGCGATCTTGGCCACAGTGGCAGTATCAACCGACATGAATGAACCTCTCGATTGGGTAAAAGTCGGGCCCGTGCCTTACGGGCGCTGCTGGTGCGGCAGGCCGCCTTCGGGCGAACCTTCGCCGCCGCGGGGACCACGCCCGCCCGGCGCGCCGCCCTGCTGGCGCTGCTGCTGCATCTGCTGCATCATCGCCTGCTGCATCTGGAACTGCTGGAAATCCATGAAGCCCAGCATTTCGATATCGAAGTACAGGTCGCTGTTCGGCGGGATCGGGCCATTGGCGTTTTCGCCATAGCCTTCGGCCGACGGGATCATGACCTTGTACTTGCCGCCCTTCTGCATCGAAGACAGCGCAATGGTGAAGCCGGGAATCACGCCCTGCATCTGCATCGGCACCTGCTTGTTTTCATCGAAAACGGTGCCGTCCTTCAGCGTGCCCTTGTAATTGATCAGGGCAATATCGCTGTTCTTCGGGCTGTCCCCTTCACCCTTCTTCAGGGTGATCACCTGCACGCCGCCCTGAAGCGTCTGGTAATCGCGCGTGGTCCCCCAGGCGAGACCAGCACCAGCGGCGACGAGCGCAAGCGCGCCCAGCCAGATCTTGGCCACGGAACCCTTGGCGACGGGCTGAAGCGGAACGCGGGTAATTTCGGTCATGGGCAGATCCTGTAAGCAGATAGCAAAAAGGGCGCGGTGTTGCTCCGCGCCCCTTTGGCCCAACGCAAGGTTGGGAGCAAGCCTTGGTAGGCTTACTTTACGCCGTCGCGTTCCAGGCGCTTGCGCTCCATCTTGCGGGCGCGGCGTACGGCAGCAGCCTTTTCGCGGGCGCGCTTTTCCGACGGCTTTTCGTAGTGACGGCGCAGCTTCATTTCGCGGTACACGCCCTCGCGCTGCAGCTTCTTCTTGAGCGCGCGGAGAGCCTGATCAACATTGTTGTCGCGAACCATGATCTGCATAAAAAGCCAAACCTCACAAACGGTGGCGAGAGCCCGCTTCTTGCGGGAATCACCCAAACCGGAAAAATACGAAAACGCGCCGAATCCCCGACAGGATCGGCTCGAACCGGCGGGCGGCTAGCAAAGAGTCGCACTATTGGCAACCCATCTAACGCCAATTGCGCGTTTTTGCGGGTTGATCCGGGTATCGTCTCTGCCATTCCGAGCCGGCCTTGGCAAACAGGGCGCGGTCTGCGATGCCGGCGGACAGGGGTTCCATGCACACCAGTTTCACGCCCGCCGACTGGGCCGTCCTGATCAGCTACGTCGCGCTGCTAGCCCTTGCCGGCTGGCTGACGACCCGGCGCGGCATGGACAGCGAAGGCTACTTCCTGGCCGGCCACCACGCGCCAACCTGGCTGGTGGCGATTTCGGTGCTGTCCACCGTGCAGAGCGCCGCGACCTTCCTTGGCGTGCCGGACAATTCCTATCGCGGCAATTACACATACATCGGCGGCGTCCTGGCCGCGCTGATCGCGGCGTGGATTGCCGGCAATGTCCTGATCCCGCGGTTCTATGCCCTGCGCGTGACGACCGTTTACGAATTGCTGGAGACGCGTTTCGATGCGCGGGCGCGGCGGGCGGCCGGGGTGATGTACCTGCTGGGCCGGGTGCTGGCGAGCGGAGCGCGGCTCTATCTTGCATCGATCGCCGTTTCGATGATCCTGTTCCTAGACATCTCGCCCCAACACATCGTTATCTCATCGGCATTGTTACTGGTTTTCGGGCTCGTCTTCACCTTTATGGGCGGTCTGGAAGCGATCATATGGTCCGATCTGGTGCAGGTCGTGCTCTATGTCGGCGCGGCGCTGGTCGTGGCGGTGACGCTGTGGATCAGCCTGCCGATGTCCACGAGCGAGGCGATTTCCGCGCTGGCGAGCGCGCCATCGGGCAACAAGCTGGCACCGGTCGATTTCACCTTCAGCCTCTCTGCCCCTTTCGGCCTGTTCGCCGTGCTGACCGGCGTCATGCTGCTGAATCTCGCCAGTTCCGGCCTCGATCAGGACATCACCCAGCGCCTGCTCGCCTGCGAGGATGCCGCCAAGGGCCGGCGCGCGCTCTATGCCTCGGTCGTGGTGTCGCTGCCGGTGATCGCGCTGTTTCTGGTCATCGGCTCGCTGCTCTGGCTGCATTACGATGGCGCGGCGGCGACCAGCTTCAACGGCGAGAAGGTGACGGTGTTCATGCACTATATCCTCACCGAAGTGCCGCCCGGCCTGCGCGGCCTGGTGACCGTTGGGGTGATTGCGGCGGCGGCGATAAATTCAGGCCTTATTTCAATGGCTAACGTGCTGGTCAACGACCTCTACCGCCCCTTCGCCGGACAGCGCAGCGAAGCGCACTTCGTTCGCGCCGGGCGGATCGCAAGCGTGGTGCTGGGTCTGGCGCTCTTCGCCATGTCGATCCTGTCCTATTACTGGCAGCGCTACTCCGATGCGGCGCTGCTCGATTTCGTGCTGGGGGTGATGAGCTTTGCCTATTCCGGCCTGCTCGGCGTTTATGGCGTGGCCCTGTTCACCAAGCGCGGCTCTTCGACGAGCGTGATCGCTGCGTTTGCTGCTGGCTTCCTGACGGTTCTCGCCTTCCAGCCCTATGTCATCGACAGTCTGGGCCTGCCGCTGGTGATGAAAGCCGTTGCCTTTCCCTGGCAGCTGGTCGCCGGAACGCTGATCGCCGCAGCCGTCTGCGCTCTGGGCAAGCCGGACTAGCGCAGCAGCGGGCCAATCGGCACGAGGCGGAGGTCGTGCATCTGGGCAAGGTAGCGCTCGTAATAGGGCTTGTGACTCGCGCCCACTATGGCCAGCAACTTCAACCCGGGCTTGCGCGCCGCCACTTCGCGAATGTTGGCGACCATGCGCAGGTTGCGCGTTTCCCACCAGCCGACATAGCGGCGGCCAAAGCGCTGCGGCGACGGGTCCTGCAATTGCGCGCCAAAATCGGACGCAAAGTTGAGGCGCATGGTCCGGGCACTGTTGTAGAAGCGATAGAGCGCCATCATGCCCTGCTGCGTTTTTGCCGCCTTCGTCAGCGGTTCACTGATCGCGCGGAACTGCGCAGAGGCGGGGTTTGACCAGCCCTTCTGCACCGCTGCTTCGAAGGCGGCCTGATCGGGAAAATTCTCGTCAGCCGTGTGATCGTCCACGGGATAGACCCGTTCGTGCCCCAACCGGGCGGCCAGCCGGGCGGCAATGGTATAGTTTTCATTGGTCCGGGAGGCTGTGCGCTCCAGCACGCGCAACACCGCGCCATCGATGCCATCGCCCTCGCGGCGCTCCGCATCGGGCAGGCGAAGCCACTGGACCAGTGCCGATGCCGGCTCCCCGGCGGCAAGGAAAACGGCAGCAAGGTGCCGCCGCTGCGCCGGGGTTGGCTCAGCAGGCCATTGCGACAGCAGCCGCTCGGCCTCGGCGACCGCCGCTGGCACGTCCAGACCGGTGGCGGCCCGCGCCGCCTTGCGATCACCGCAATAGTCGCTCGCCACCTGCGCGTAGCGCGCCGGATTTCGCTCCAGCGTATCGCACTGGACGCCGGACAGCGCCTCTATGGCGATCGCTTCCGGCTTCCACCCGGCAAGCCGGTCCATCAACGGATCGAGCGTCCGTACGTCCAGACCATCGCCGAATTCCGAAAGGTGAGGCGTTCCCAGGACCAGCACCTCGCTTGCCGGCCCGGCAAAGGTTTGCGCCCGCCCAGCGGCCTGCACGGACGGGGTCGACAGCATGGCAAACAGCAGGGCGGCGGCAAATGTGCGGTTCATGAAATTCCCAGTTCGCTTGTGAACGCCGAGACTTTAGCCGACCGCATGTGTATTGCAATAGCAATACACCAGAGTTCCTTTCTGGTCACAGGCCGCCGCTGCGGCTAAGGGCCAAAATATGACACCCCCTTCCTTCATGGCCAGTTCCGCATTGGTCGCCCTCGGCGGCGGCTTTGGCGCGTGGCTGCGTTTTGCCACCGGCGCCCTGTGGACCCGCGCCATCGGCCCCGTCGCCGCCTCGGCCTTTCCTTGGGCAACACTCAGCGTCAACGTGATCGGCAGCCTCGCCATGGGCCTGTTGGCCGGGTGGCTGGCGCGCCACGGCAGCGCCGGGGAGCAGGCTCGCCTGTTGCTGGGCGTCGGCGTGCTGGGCGGCTTCACGACCTTTTCCGCTTTCAGCCTTGAATTCGCTCTGCTCGTCGAACGCGGGGCGATTGGCCTGGCGCTGGGCTATGCAGCGCTTTCGCTGGCGCTTGGCTTTGCCGCGCTGTTTGCCGGATTGATGATGATGAGGGCCATGGCATGAGCGAGACTGTCCGCCAGTTTACCGTCCAGGCCGATGATGACGGCGTGCGGCTTGACCGCTGGTTCAAGCGCCATCTGCCGCAGGTCAGCTTTGCCATGGTCAGCCGCTGGGCGCGCACCGGCCAGATCCGCGTCGATGGCAAGCGC
>JBJTLW010000064.1:0-51728 GCA_046063225.1 Novosphingobium sp.
CCGGCTGGGCGACATCTTCCTGGTGCCGCCCGACGAAGCCCTGCGGATCAAGGGGGCGGCGGGCGTGCAGGCCTCGATCCTGTGCTACCTGCGCGCCGAAAACGTCGATTTCCTCCTCGGCCAGCGGCTACAGTGGACCGACACCCAGCTGGCCACCACGCTCGACATCACCAGCAGCCGGATCCGCAACCTGCTGTTCCGCCTGACCGAAGAGGTGCATCACCCCGGCTTCGCCAGCCTTGCGATGCTGGAAGCCCTGAGCAGCGAACTCGCCGTTGAAATTGCCCGATTCAGTCTTGAGGTTGAAGACACGGCGCTGACCGGCGGGCTTGCATCCTGGCGCTTGCGCCTGATCGACGAACGGATTGCCGAAAATGCCGTTGCCCCTTCGCTCACTGAGTTGGCACAAATCTGCAACCTCTCGGTCCGCCAGCTAACTCGCGGCTTTCGCGCAAGTCGTGCCTGTTCCATCGGCGACTATGTCGAGCGCCGACAGATGGAACGGGCCAAGCGCCTCCTGGCTTCGGGAGAGAGCGTGAAGGCCATCGCCTTCGCCATGGGCTTCGCAACACCATCAAGCTTCACCTATGCCTTCCGCCGTGCGGTTGGAACAAGTCCAAGCCAGTTCCGCCAACGACAGTTGCGCGCGCTTGACGCGTGACACTACCAATGAAGTCGGTAGTGGCCGGTATTCGATAGTCCGGCCCATTTTTGTGGAGCAGGCCGATTGCCTCGGCGCGATTCACGCTCCCTTATCGCGCCCGGAAAATGCCCGCACGGGCGACCATGCGATCTTGGGAGAATATCATGTCCAGCCTGCTAGACGCCAACGCCCTTATTGCCGAGGCCCGCGAAGCCACGGGCATCAAGGATTTCGATAGCGACAGCTACCGTGAAGGCCTCGACGTGCTGGTCGGTGATGTCAACGCGCACGCCGATAACTACAGCGAAGGCGGCTTTGCGCGGGTGCGCAACGATATCGTCCATTATTTGAAGGGTCGCCTCAAGGTATCCGAATATCTGCGCCAGAACCCGGAACTGCTCTCTCGTCCGATCGAGCGTCCGGTCTTCGTGATGGGCGTGCCGCGCACCGGCACCACGCTGATGAGCAACCTTCTGGCCGCCGATCCCGCACGCCGTTCGCCACTGACCTGGGAAATCGACGATCCGGTGCCGCCCGTAAGCTCCAACGCCATGCTGACGCAGGATCCGCGCGCGCTTGCCCGACTGGAGGCGGAACGCGCCGCCCTCGCCGCCAACCCGGCGATGGGCAAGTACTATCGCGGTTCGGCCGTTTATCCCAACGAATGCGTGTTCTTCATGGCGCACGACTTCAAGACGCTGATGATTGAATCCAAAGGCGTTCTTCCCGCCTACAAGGAATTCATCTTCTCCTGCGACATGACCAGCGCTTACGAATATCACAAGAAGTTCCTACAGGTGCTGCAGCACCACGCCGGCGGCGTGTGGAACGTGAAGAAGCCGTCGCATTCGCTGTGGCTCGACACGATCCTGAAGGTCTATCCCGACGCGCGGATCATCTGGACGCACCGTGACCCGTTCACCGCTACCGGTTCCCTGATGAGCGTCATTTCGCTCAGCCACATGGGCCACCTTGGCAAGGTCGATTCCGAATGGCTGGCAAAGGACTATCCGTGGCAGGCTGCCGAACATGCCAACCGCATCATGGACTTCCGCGATCGCCACGGCGAGGACCGCATCATCGACGTTCATTACGCTGACATGGTCTCCGATCCCGTTGGCACGACAAGAAAGGTCTATACGGCGCTGGGCGATGAATGGACCAGCGCGGCCGAGGCAGGCGTCCAGAAATGGGTGGAAGATAACCCGCAGGACAAGTTCGGCCGCCACGAATACAAGCTCGCGCAATACGGCGTCACCAAGGAACAGCTCGAACCGATGTTCGAACGTTACCTCTCACGCTACGACGTAGCCCGCGAAGGCTGAGGGAGAAGACCATGCTGATCGGAACGCATTACCAGAACGGCTACATCTGCGACGACATCGAGGCCGCCATCGCGGAGTTCAAGGCGCGCGGCCTGACCAAGGACCCGATGATCATTCCGGTCGACCAGATGGTCGATACGCCGGACGGCCCCAAGCGCCAGAAAAGCCGCATCACCATGTTCATGCACGGCGGCGTGCAATATGAACTGATCGAGGTCGAGATCGATGAGACCGGCGCCTATGCCAATGCCAAGGACAACGGCGGAAAGATGCGATTTCACCACATCTGTTTGCGCGTTCCGGACTATGACGCCTTCCGCAAGGCGGTGGACGAACAGGATCTGCCGCTGGTTTTCGAACGCAATTCCGGCCCCGGCGCGCTGAGCTTCGCCTATCTCGACGGGCGCAAGGCCTTTGGTCACTATCTGGAATACACCTGCATGCCCGATGCGATGTGGGACCAGATTTCCGCGATGTAACGATGGGGCGCCGCGGCGTCGGCGCGGCTTCCCGCCCTACTTCGATGCGGGGATATTTGCCGGCTTTTCTGTCGAGAGAAATAGCACGGCGAACAGCCGGAACAGGCCCGACCAGTCTTCGTAGCTGACGCCGCGTTTAACCACCCCGGCGGCGAGCGCTTGCTGCGCAAACTGCCGTGCAAGGTCGCGCCGCCCCCAATCAGCAAGCGTCCGCGCGGCAATCACCCCGCCCATGACACGGCTGCTCTCGTCGCCCCGCTCCGTAGCAGCATCAATCGGCCCCAGGGCCGCAGCGCCATCGCCAAGTTCGAGCAGAACGGCGGCGGCCTTCCCGGCGATGGCAAAGTGCGTCAGCGGATCCATAGTCTTGCTGGCCTTCTTCAGGTTCGCAAGCCGCGGATCGACGAGGCTTCGCGCCGCCTGTTTGTCCCCAAGAAGCGCATAGACCGCTGCCGCATCCAGGCCGAGAATGACCCGCTCGTTGAACTCCTCTTGCCTGTTCACGATGGCAACCGCCTTTTCCAACAGTGCGCGCGCCTCGTCAGGCTGGCCGTTTTCCGCTCTGCGCCGGGCCCGCGTGATCATGCTTTCCGCGCGTTGATAAGGACTGGTCACCCGGTCCAGAAGGGCTTCCCCTTCCGCGACCCGTCCTCTGCGAATGAGGTCTTCGCCCACTTCAGTCAGCACACCGCTATCTCCAATCGGAATGTCTGTCCGGTTGATCAGCAGCAGAGCCGTATCCGGCTTGTCGTGCATCAACAGCTGGCTCACGACGGACGCCAGTTCCTGATCGGGCATGGGCGCCGATTTCAGCAGTTTCGCAGTCCGATCAACCTGACCTGCGTAGGCCCAGGCGTAGGCTATCTGGCCCATCACGTAATCATCATCGCCCGCTTGAGGCTCGATCTTCGATGGGTCGCTATCCTTCAGCGTTCGAATACGGGCAAGTCGCAAGGCCCGAAGTGCGCGCTGCCGCTCTTCCTTGAGCCACGTCCCATCGTCCGATGCCGGCAGGTCAAGCGCGTTCAGCGCGCTTGTCATCGCGTCAATCAGCGGCTGATCGCCAAGCGCGATCAAAGCATCCATAAGCGTCGAGGCCGCGCCGAGCGATTGCGTGTTGCCGCTGCCAAACTGGCCGAGCAAATCCCGCGTTGCAGAACGCAAGATCGCATCCGCCTTGTCCTTTTGACCAAAAGCCAGAAGCAACCAACCCGCCTGCGCCCTTCGATCCATCGCCTCATGCGGCCGCTCCGAACCTTGGGGCGGCGCCGATGCGGCAGCTTCCAGCGCCTTTGCGATAGCGCCATCCGCATCAAGACCCACAGGCATCGGCAGAAACCGATTGTCGATGTCGATGAAGAGTTCGTGCATCTCGGCCGGCGGAATTTGCGCATAGTATCGCGCGGCTTGGGCCAGTCGACCGGCAGCCTGTTCGGTGGTTGCCATGTCAACCAGCCACCGCGTGCGGTTGAACGGCTCGTCCTTGGGCGCGGCGCGGGCAAAGGCTTCGCGTTCCGCCGCCGCGCGGTCAAGCAGGCAAGCGGGCGATGGCTGCGTTACGCAGGCTTCCAACTCGGCCCCTGGCAAGGCCTGACCGCGCGCCTCCACCGAAGTCGCAGTCGCCAAAATCGCGAAGGACAGAAGCAGTGATCGTGCCATGGCAGCATCTCCCGAAAGTCAGGCAAAGGCCTTTTTCGACCTCGGGTCATTGATTGCCGTCAATCTGTCGGCAACCTCATCCCTGCCCCATCACCGCTCTCCGATTGCTGCGCTCCGCCTCAAACCGCGCGAGTTCACTATCACCCGCTAGGATCGCTGCGATAATGCGGTGCCGGCCGCCCTTCCAGGCTGAAAGCGCCAGCCGATCGATCACCCGCGCATCGCGCGTGCCGGCAAAGCGCAGGGTAACCTGGGTGAGAAGCTCAAACAGCGGCCACCGGACCATTCGGAACAACAGATCCTGAAAGTCGCTTTCAAAACCGCCGCGCTCGGCCTCGCTGTCGCTGCTATCGATACGCAAGGCAAGCTGCGCCAGTTCGTCGCGCAGCCTAGCATCGCCGCAGTTCGCCGCCGCGGCGCAGATTTCGTTGAAGAGCAGCGACGTAATATTGAGCGCTTCGCCAAACGAGGCGGGATGCGTGCGAAGATAGACGGCAATGGCTCTTTCCAGCGCGGCCTCGTCTGGACGGGCGCCGTAATAGCCGCCTCCCGGCCCCCGCCGCGCTTCGAGCAAGCCTTCGTGTTCAACAACACGGGCCGCCTGTTGCAGCGTAACCAGCCCCACGCCGAGTTCACGCGTCAGGTCGGAGAGCGATCCAATCCGCTCACCGGGTTCTGATGCGAACACCCTTTCGCGCAGAGCTTCGGCAACGTCACTGACGAGATTTCGTTTCATCAGCCAATTCTATGCATAGTAATAGCCGTTTTACCAGAACAAACATCGCGTTCTTAGTCTTGACCGCGCATAACTACGCACATTACTCAAGGATCATAGAGAATCGCTCTGGAGTGGATGACCATGGGCTATCAAAACCCCAATGCCGAATTGCTGCCCAGAAGCACGCTGATCATTGGCGATCACGTGGAAGAACAGGGCAAGGGCGAATTGCTTGCCCATGTCTATCCCGGCACGGGGACGGTCACGCGCGAATTCCGCATGGGCGCGCCATCCGACGTCGATCGCGCGGTCGAAGCTGCGCAGGCCGCCTTCCCGGCATGGCGCGCGATGACCGGTGACAAGCGCCGGAACCTGATGTTCGCACTCGCAGCCTTGCTGGAAGCGGAAAGCCTCAAAATGGCGCCGATCCTGGTCGCCGAGAACGGCAACGTCGCGATGACCGCAGGCTATATGGGCTATGATGGCGCGCAGAAGTTCCGTTACTTCGGCGGGTGGGCCGACAAGATCGAAGGCCGCACGGTTGCTACCTGGGGCGGCCCGGCGCACGATTACGTGCAATATGAACCTTACGGCGTCGTTGGCGTGATCGTGCCCTGGAACGGGCCAATCTTCGCGGCGACCATGGTGCTGGCCCCGGCGCTGGCCGCTGGCAACTGCATCGTCATCAAGGCGCCCGATCTGGCTCCCTATTCGGTCATGCGGCTGGTCGAATTGATCCGTCAGGCCGGGTTCCCGCCCGGCGTGGTGAATCTCGTCACGGGCGGCGCGGATGTGGGCGCGGCGATGGTTTCGCACCCGGGCATCGGCAAGATCGAATTCATCGGATCGGGCGCAACCGCGAAGAAAATTCTCGCCAATGCGGCCGAAAGCCTGAAGCCCGTGGGACTTGAACTGGGTGGCAAGTCCGCCGTCATCGTGTTCGACGATGCCAACTTGCAAGAGGCGGCAAAGCGCGGGCTTTCAGGTGGGGTTTCCGCCAATGGACAAGGCTGCGTCAACGGCACGCGCCTGCTCGTCCAGCGCTCAATCTACGAGCCCTATCTGCAGATGCTGGGGGCGATGGCTGCCCATGTGAAGGTGGGCGATCCGATGTTGCCCGACACCGCGCTTGGCCCGGTGATCAATGAGGCCGCGCTGGGCAGGATCACCGGCATGATCGAACGCGGCGTGGCCGCTGGGGGACGCGTGATTGCCGGTGGCGAACGACTTGGTGGAGACGCGGCTGACGGCTATTTCCTGCCCTTGACCGTGCTGGCCGATGTGCCTGCGCAAAGCGAGATTTTCCGTAACGAGGTGTTCGGCCCCGTGCTCGTCGTGACACCGTTCGATAGCGAGGAAGAGGCTGTCGCGCTGGCCAACGACACCGACTACGGGCTTGGCGCCTATATCCACACACAGAACCTTGCCCGCGCCCACCGTGTAGCCGGACAGATGATGGCCGGCATGGTTCAGGTGAACGGATCGGGCGAAGGCATGACGCCTTGCGTGCCCTTCGGCGGCATGAAACATTCCGGACACGGTCGCCTTGGCGGGGTGGAAGGGCTGCGCGAATTCCAGCAGGTGCGCAACGTGTGGGTCAATCTGGCCGGCTGAACTCCCGGGCTGAACGAAAAGGTAAATTGCATGAGCTTCACTCTCGATCAGTTCCGACTTGACGGCAAAGTCGCCGTGGTCACCGGCGCTGGCGGCCGCGGCAATTCCATCGGCCGCGCCTACGCTCTCGGGCTTGCGCAAGCGGGCGCGAGCGTGGTCGTGGCCGATCTCAACGGAGACGGCGCAGATGCTGTCGCTGAGGAAATTGTCGCCAGCGGCGGCAGGGCCATCGGCGTTCAGGTCGACGTTGCCAGCGAGGATTCGACCAAGGCCATGGCCGCCGCCGCGGTGGACGCCTTTGGCGGCATCGACGTGCTGGTCAACAACGCCGCCTTGATGGTCGACATCAGCTACGACAATTTCGAAACTGTTTCGATGGACGCCTGGCACAAGGCCTTCGCGGTAAACCTGGAAGGCGCCCTGCTGTGCAGCCGTGCCGTCGTTCCTTCCATGCGGGAGCGCGGCGGAGGCCGGATCGTCAACCAGACGTCGGGCGGCGCCTTTCCGGCGACGGGGCTGTACGGCATCACGAAGCTGGCGCTGGTTGGCCTCACCACCAGCCTAGCCAAGCAGTTTGGCAAGGATGGCATCACCTGCAACGCGATTGCGCCGGGCAACGTCACCTCGGACGCGGGCAAGATGCTGGTGCCGGATGACAGCCCCTTCATCCAGTTCCTCAACATGACTTGCGCCATGCGTGCGCGCGGCGCGCCGGACGAACTGGTCGGCACCATGCTGCTGCTGTGTTCGAACGCGGGCAAGTGGATTACCGGGCAGACCATCCACGTCGACGGCGGCTGGGTTCTGCGGCCTTGAAGGCGGGCTTCATCGGCCTTGGCTCCATGGGCGCGCCGATCGCCCGCCGTCTGGCGCGCAGCGGCTTTGAGGTAATCGGTTGCGACATTTCGCCCGACATGCTGGCCGCATTCGATGAGCCGGGCACGCGCCAGACCACCGACCCGATGGCTTGCGCCCGGGAGAGCGATCTGCTGGGCATTTGCGTGCGGACGGACGATCAGTTTGAGAGTCTCGTCGATCAGGGCCGGCTCTACGAGGCCCTGGGCGCGGGCGGTGTCGTAATCCTTCATTCCACCATCGCGCCCGAACTGGCGATCCGGCAAGCCGAGCTTGCGGCGCAGTTCGGGGTCGGCTTTGTCGATGTCGGCGTGTCCGGCGGCGGACCAGCCGCTATTGAGGGCCAGCTTTCGCTGTTCGTCGGCGCCAGTGATGCCGACCTGGAGGAGGCGCGGCCGTGGCTCGACGCCATTGGCAAGAACCTTGCCCACCTTGGCCCCGTCGGTCGCGGGCAGCAGGGCAAGCTGATCAACAACCTGATTTCGGTCGCCAATTACGGGATGTCCGCAGCGATCATCGATGTGGCCTTGTCGATGGGTTTCGACCGGGCCGAGATCACCGCCGCGCTGAACGCAGGTTCTGCGCAAAGCTTTGCGCTTGGCGTCGGACCGCGCATGGTTTTGCCGCGCGAGGGCGTGGGCGCGCCGTCAAGCTTCCTGGGGCTTCACGACCTGCTGAAGAAGGACGTCGACCACGCGCGCGACCTGCCGACAGACCGGCGCCAGGCGCTTTCCAGCTTGCTGGCCGCCAGCGAATTCATGCTGTCGCGCATCCGTCAGGCAGCCGCCGACGCCGAAGGCCAGGCGCCCCCGCGCGAACCGCGCGCTACCGCCGAAGCCTATTTCGCCGCTGTCAGAGCCAAGGACATCGACGCCTTTGTCGCGCTGTTTGCCGAAGATGCCGTCTATTCCATCCCCAACGGCAAGACGATGACCGGGCCAGCCGAAATTCGCGAATTTCAGACGATGGTCTTTTCGTCGGGCTCCCCCTTCCCCATTCCGCAAGGCTGGTTCGTGGGCGGCGATGGCGTGGCGGTGGAGGTGGAAGCGCGGCTTGGCGACGGTTCCGTGCGCCAGACAACCAACCACTATCGTTTCGACGACGCTGGCAAGATCCGCCAACTGACCGTCTACGCGAGAGGCTAACCGCTTCCAGCCCCTGCGCGAGGCTCAGACCGAGGCCGGTTCCTTCACTCGTCCGTAAAGCGTGGTGCGCTGGCGCAGCGTGCGTCCGGCAGCTTTGGCAATGTCTGCAAGGCTGTCCACCGTCAGTTCCTGACCGTGGCTGGCCCCGGCCGCGCGGCTGATGCTTTCGTTCATCAAGACGCCGCCCAGATCGTTGCAGCCGGCCTTCAGCATGGCCGCTGCGCCATCGGCGCCCAGCTTCACCCACGAACACTGGATCGAGGATATGCGCGTATGCAGCACGATGCGCGCCACGGCGTGCATCATCACGGCCTCGCGCCAAGTGGGCCCCTTGCGGCTCTGTCCGCGCCGGTACATCGGCGATTCCATGTGGACCAGCGGCAGCGGCACGAATTCGGTGAAACCGCCGGTTTCGCCCTGCAACCGCCGGATGGCGAGCAGGTGCCGCGCCCAGTGACGCGGGCCTTCGATATGCCCGAACATGACGGTGGCGGTGGTTGGCAGACCAACCTTGTGCGCAGTGCCGACGATGTCCAGCCACAGGTCGGTGGTGAGCTTGTCCGGACAGATGATCCGGCGAACCTCGTCATCAAGGATTTCCGCAGCCGTGCCGGGCAGCGAGCCGAGACCTGCGTCCTTCAGCAGGGTCAGAAAATCGGCCACGGACATACCGAGCGTGGTCGCCCCCTGATGAACTTCCAGCGGCGAGAACGCGTGGACATGCAGATCGGGGCAAGCCTGCTTCACGGCCTTCAGGATCGATGCATAGGTCTCACCCGTGTAACGCGGGTGGATGCCACCCTGCAGGCACACTTCGGTCGCACCCTTGGCCACGGCCTCGCGCGCCCGTTCGGCAACGTCCGAAGGATCGAGGTCATAGGGCGTATCGCGGAAGCCTGCTTTCGAACTGCTCTTGGAAAAGGCGCAAAAGGTGCAGGCATAGGCGCAGATATTGGTGTAGTTGATGTTGCGGTTGACCACATAGGTCACCTCGTCGCCGCGCGCCTCGGCCCGAAGCGCATCGGCCGCCTCGACCACCGCCTGCGCCTGGGCGCCACGCGCCGCGAACAGCGAGACGATGTCAGCCTCGCTCAGTTCGTGCCCGTCCGCAGCCCGATCGAGCACGGCATGAAGTTGCAGCGAAACCGGCCCGGCAAGCACCGTGCCGAGCGGCCAATCGGGCGTACCCGGCGCCGCATCGGCAATGCCGGGGCTCCATGCGGAATCGCGCCCCAGCCCTTCGCCATCGGAAAGTTTCAGCACCGACGGGCGAATGGCAGCGTCGATCCAGTCCGGTTCGGCAAGGAAGCGAGGATAGGCGGTCAGGCGTTCGACCAGCGGCCGCCCTTCCGAGGCGCAGATCTGTTCCAGCCGTGCAATTTCCGGCCACGGCGCCTCGGGATTGACGTGGTCCTTGGTGACCGGCGAAATGCCTCCCCAGTCATCGATACCCGCCCCGATCAGCCGGCCAAGACGCGCATCGTTGAGGTTGGGCGGCGCCTGCACCGAAACGCTGTCATCCAGAACGATCCGGGCCAGTGCGAGGGCGCGGAGGAAGGCCTCATCTTCCACCCCCGGGATGCCCGCCATCTTCGTGCCGTCCTTGGCACAGAAGTTCTGGACGATAACTTCCTGCAGATGGCCGTGTCGGCGATGCAGTTCGCCAAGAGCAATCAATGCCTCAACGCGTTCCTCTTCCGTCTCGCCGATGCCGACGAGGATGCCGGAGGTCATTGGCACCCGAGCCCTGCCTGCGGCCTCAAGCGAGGCCAGCCGCACGGCCGGAACCTTGTCGGGCGATCCGTGATGTGGGCCGCCCTTGTCGCCCAGCCGGTCGGCGGTGGTTTCCAGCATCAGCCCGCAGCTCGCCGAAACCGGCTTGAGCATGCGGTAGTCCGCTTCATCGAGCACGCCGGCGTTGATATGCGGCAGCAGCCCCGTCTCGTTCAGGACGGCTTCGGCGCAGTGGCGCACATAGTCGATCGTGCGGGAAAAGCCGTGGGCAGCAAGCCAGTCCCGCGCGGCGGCGTATCGCCGTTCGGGCGCATCGCCCAGGGTAAAGAGCGCTTCCTTGCAGCCCAGCGCGGCACCCTCGCGAGCAATGTCGAGCACCTCGTCAAGCGAGAGATAGGGTGACGCCACGTGCGATGGCGTGGTGGCGAAGGTGCAATAGTGGCAAACGTCGGCGCACAGCCGCGTCAGCGGAATGAACACCTTGCGGCTGTAGGTCATCCGCGCCGGGCCACGGGCATCGCGGCGTGCGCAGGCCTCTTCAAGCAGGGCCTCGGTCGGCATCGAAACGAGCCGCGCCTTCAGGCTGGTCACAGCGTCCAATTCAGCACTCCACCCCGGCGGCGGCCAACACATCGCGTGCAAGATTGGCCTGATCGTCCACCATCTTCATCAATGTTTGCGCCAAGGTGACGGCATGGCCGCCCGCCTGCAAGTGCGCGGCATCTTCACCGTCCGTGCGATCTATCACGAGCCTGTCGATCAGCGAACCGTAATGGCCGGCAATATCGCCATTCGTACCCTTCAGGCCCATTTCATTGAGCAGCTTGGACAGGGGGCCTTTGAGCGCCTGCCCGCCGATCAGTGGCGAAACGGCGAGACAGGGAGCCGAACGCGCCATGATAGCCTCGCGCACGCCATCGACCGCAAGGATGGGATCGACACTGAGGAAAGGGTTGGACGGACAGATGACGATGGCCGCCAGATCCGGGCGTGTCAGCGCCTGTCGAAGACCTGCCGACATGTCGGCGCCGGGCGTTCCGTCAAAGCGGATGGCGGACACCGCGGGGCCGCATTGCTGGCCGACGAACCAGCGCTGGAAGTCGGTCCAGCCGGCCGGTGTCTTCACCTGGGTTCTTACCGGCGCGTCGCTCATGGGGACGATGGTGTGGGCAAGGCCCAGCGAGCGCGCCAGATGGGCCGTCACCTCCGACAGCGTCATGCCCGAACGCAGGCGAAAGCTGCGTGCGACGTGGGTCGCCATGTCGCGGTCACCCAAGTTGAACCAGTCTTCCTCACCCCGCGCACGCAGTTGCTCCATCATCTGCCAGGTTTCCCCGGCCATGCCCCAGCCGCGCTTCCGATCGTTAAGACCAGTCATGGTGTAGAGAACGGAATCGATATCGGGGCAGATCGTCAGGCCCAGATGCTCGAAATCGTCGCCGGTATTGACGGCAATCGTCAGGCGATCCGCCGGGAGAACATCGGCCAGACCGGCGGCAAGCTTCGCTCCGCCAACACCGCCGGACAGGGCAAGGACGTGCCCACTCACGGGAACATGTCCCCGGCTACGGGCCGCATGATCGCCGCCGCGCCCGTGCCGTCGTCCGGCGTGATCCACCGCTGCGCGCCGCGCACCACGGCGACCGGGGTGCCCTCGGCCCCTTCGCCCATGGCCAGCACAGCGAATGCTGCAATCGCATCGGCAACCGCAACAATCGTTGCCTGCAAGGTGCGGCCGAACATGTCGATCTGTCCGCGCCGGTCATCGGTATGGACAAGGCCCGCGCAGCCAATCGCCGTTCCCAGCGTGCCCTGCCGCCAGGCCCGGCCGAGGCTGTCCGCGATCAGGACGGCTGGCCGTCCGGGAATGGCATCGCGAATGGTGCGCGCCGAGGCATCGGGATCGCGCGGCCACAGGAGTACCTGCCCGCCTTCGACGTTGGACGCGTCGATACCGGAATTGGCCGTGACATGGCCCGTGCGATGGCGCGTGATAATGGCTTGCGGGGTTGCCCGCATGACAACCTGCGCTTCATCGAGCACGAGTTGGGCAAGCGCAGCCTCCCGCCCCGTAAGCGCCGCCAGCTCCAGCGCCTGCGGATCAACATCGACGCTTGCTGGATCGACCGTGCGGCCTTCCGCCTTCGAGACGATTTTTTGCGCAATGACGACAACATCCTTGTCGCCAATGGCAATTCCCGCCCGCGCCGCCGCATCGACAATCGCCCCGGCGACATCATCGCCTGAAACAAAATGTGGCATTGCGGGCAGCAATTCCACAGACATAGTGGGCATCGGTGAATTCACGGGCGAAGACTCATCCAGGACATTTTTGCATCTTGGTGCATATTTGGATTGCCTAGCGCCAGATGACGGCTATGCGCAATGGCGCAATTCAGCCAGAGTGGAAAGAGAAAGGATTTTTGGGATGGCAAGCATCGGGGTGATCGGTGGAACCGGCGCATTGGGCAAGGCGATTGCCCGCCGTCTGGCCAAGGCTGGCCATGACGTGACGATCGGCAGCCGTTCGGCCGAAAGCGCCCAGACTGCCGCCGAGGAAATCGGCGCGACCGGCGGTGCGACCAACGACGATGCCGCGCGCGGCAAGGATGTTGTCATCGTGACCGTGCCCTACTCCGCCCACGCCGGCACCCTGGCGCAGATCAAGGACGCGGTTGGATCGGCCATTGTCGTCGATGCCACCGTGCCGCTGGTGCCGCCCAAGGTCATGCGCGTGCAGCTGCCCGAAGCTGGCAGCGCCGCCGCCGAAGCGCAGGCCCATCTTGGCGAAGGTGTGCGACTGGTTTCCGCATTCCACTCGGTCGCCGCGCACAAGCTGATCCATGACGAGAAGATCGATTGCGACGTGCTCGTCTTCTCCGACGATGTCGAAGCGCGAAAGGTCGTGGTCGGGCTTTGCGGCGACATGGAGCTGCGCGGCCTATCCGGCGGCGCCCTGGTCAATTCGGCTGCTGCCGAAGCGCTGACCTCGATCCTCATCTACATGAACAAGACCTACGGCGCAGACGGTGCGGGCATCCGCTTCACCGGCCTGACGAGCGCCCCCGCCATTCCGTGACAACATGGGTGATCATACCGGCAAAGGGCGCCCCGGCGGCCAAGGGGCGGCTTGCGGGCGTCCTGTCGGGCGATGATCGCGATCATCTCGCGCAGGCGATGCTGCGCGTGGCCGTTCGCGCAGCCTGTGCGGCAGTGGGACCGGCGCAGGTGCTGGTGGTTGGCACTGTCTCTCAGCCGCTGCCGGTAGGCGTCACTCTCCTCGATGAACCCGCAGGCGGTTTGAACGGCGCGCTTACGCATGCGCGCGTCGAGGCGCTGCGGCGGGGAGCCAGCCGCGTCGTATCGCTCGCAGCAGACCTGCCGCATCTGGAACGCAATGATGTGCTTGCGCTCGTCGCCTTGCCCGATGGCGTCGCAGGCATCGCGCCGGATCGGCACGGCACCGGCACCAACGCCCTGTCGCTATCTTTCCCGAAGGCCAGCGACTTCAGCTATAGATACGGCCTGGACAGTTGCCCACGGCATGAGGCGGAGGCCGCACGTCTGGGCATGACGATGCTTCGCATCGAACGTCCAGCGCTCGCCTGCGATATCGATGAACCGTCCGACCTCGCCGAAGCCCAAGGGCTGTTGTGCGCCACCAAGGATGACTGACATGACACAGCCGATCATCGACCTTTCCGGCAAAGCAGCCTTCGTCACCGGCGGTGGCGGTGGCATCGGCCGGGCCGCCGCGCTGTCGCTTGCCGCGGCCGGGGCGGACGTTGCCGTGATCGATGTCATTCCTGAACGCTGCGAAGAGGTCGTTTCCGCGGTCGAGGCCATGGGCCGACAGGCCATCGGCATTCCGGGCAATGTCATGGAAACTTCTGTGGTTGCTCAGGCCGTGGATGCCGCGGCCGCCCGGTTCGGCCGGCTCGATGTGCTCGTCAACAACGCAGGCGGCGTAACCTGGCGCGCCTTTTCCGACCTCGCGGAAAAGAACTGGCGCCGGCACATCGACCTCAACCTCGTATCCAATCTGGCTGCCACGTCTGCCGCCATCCCGCACATGATCGCGGCGGGCGGCGGCGCGATCGTAAACGTCACCTCGATCGAGGCCAGCCGTGCGGCCCCGGGCTATGCTGTCTATGCCGCCTGCAAGGCCGGGATCAACAACCTGACACGCACGCTTGCGGTCGAACTGTCCGAACAGGCGATCCGGGTAAACGCGATAGCGCCTGACTTTACCGTGACGCCCGGCACGATGGGCAACTTCACCGGCCCGGTCGATGAAAGCTCCTGGCCCGAAATGACAGGCGCCCGGGCCGATATCCTGCGGCGGCGGATTCCCGTCGGAAGGGCGGGAATTGATCACGAATGTGGCAACCTTGTCGCCTTCCTCGCTTCCCCGCTTGCCTCCTACATCACCGGGACGATCATTCCCGTCGACGGCGGCACCTGGGCTAGCGGTGGCTGGATTCGCAACGATAGTGGGAAATGGGTGCTGCCGCCGGAGATGCCACGACAAGGCTGATCGGAAATCAACAGGGCGCGCCGGGAGAGTATCAGATGGCCTATCCTGTAAGTGTCAGCCTTCCCTTCGATCACATCCACCTGCCAGACGAATTCATTTCGATGGAAGCCGTGACCGAGGTTTGCCAGGCGGCGGAAAAGGCGGGATTTTCGGCGGGTTGCGTCACCGACCACCCGGTTCCTTCCTCGCGCTGGCTCGATAACGGCGGCCATTACGCGCAGGATCCCTTCGTCATGCTGTCGCTGATCGCGGCGGTGACGACCACGCTTCGGTTGCAGACGAACATTCTCGTTCTGCCTTACCGCAACCCCTTCATCACAGCCCGCTCGGTCGCGTCGCTCGACGTGTTTTCCAAGGGGCGCGTCGTCCTCGGCATGGGCGCCGGCTACATGAAGGCCGAATACAAGGCGCTTGGCGTCGATTTCGATTCGCGAAACGACCTGATGGACGAATACATCCGGGCAATGAAACTTGCCTGGACGGGCGAGGATTTCACCTTCGAGGGCACCGGATACGAAGCGCTGGGCAATCGCGTCCGGCCGTGTCCAGTGCAGACGCCGCATCCGCCGCTGCTGATCGGCGGCAACAGCCGCCGCGCCATTCGCCGTGCGGTGGAACTGGGCGATGCCTGGCACCCGTTTTTCGCACCGGCTGCCGTCACCGCGACGGCGCGCACTGTCTCGCTGTCCGAAGAGGAAGACATTGACGCAGCGCTGGCTTACCTGCGCGCCCATTGCGAAAAGGTCGGCCGCGAAACTCCGCCCGAGATCATTCTGTCGAGCGTGTTCACCATCAAGCCGGGCTACAGTCCGCAAGAGGCGATCGACGTGATTTCCGGCTACCGCGACAAGGGCGCACATGGCGCCGGGGCCAGCATATTCGTCGACAGTCGCAGCCAATGGTGCGACCTTGCCGCCGATTTTGGTGAACGCGTGCTGTCCAGACTGGGCTGAACACCGGATCACGGGGGGGGATGGCGGATGGAAGGTCAACCGGCTTCGGCCCAGGCCGAATGGCGCCAGTATTGGCCGCTCGTGCTCTCAGCCTTTCTGGGCATGAGTTTCTATTCGCTGTTCGCCTATTCGAACCAGATGTTCGTCCAGCCGCTGGAAAGGGAATTCGGCTGGCCGCGGCGCGACATCGCCTTCGGCTATTCGATCTACGCCTTTGTCGCCTTCCTGCTCGGCCCGGTAATCGGTGCGATGATCGACCGTTTCGGCGCGCGGCGGATCGCCGTTCCCGGACTGGCACTGTCCTCGCTGGCCTTTGCCGCGCTGGGCTTCACCTCGGGCAATGTCGCCACCTGGTTCGGCCTGTGGCTCATCCTGGCCATCGTCGGCATTTCGGTGAAGTCGACCGTGTGGACCGTCGCTATCTCCAACGCCTTCACCCGGCACCGCGCACTGGCGCTGTCGGTCATGCTTTCCGGCTCGGCGCTGGCGCAGATGGGCGCGCCTATCCTCGGGCGCTGGCTGATCCCGGCTTACGGCTGGCGCCAGACCTATTTCATTTTCGGGCTTGGCTGGGGCGGTCTGGCGCTGCTTCTGGCGCTGTTCATGTTCCGCGATGCCAAGCGCCCCGTCGTTCCGGCAGGCCAGACTGCGGTCGAATTGCCGGGACTCGGCTTCTGGGAAGCCGTGCGCAGCCGGCCGATGATCCTGATCTTCGTAGCCAACTTGCTCAATTCGCTGATGGGATCCGGCATCACGTTTCAGCTGAAGCCGATCCTGAGCGACACGTCGCTGGGCGAAAGCGGCGCAGCACTGGTTGCCGCCACGGCCGGGGTGACCGGGATCATCGGCAAACTCGGTTCCGGCTGGCTGCTCGACCGTTCGGAAAGCAAGCTCATCCCCGCGCTGTCCTTCGGCATCGGCGCGCTGGCTTTCCTGCTTATTCTCGACCTGTTCCAGGCCAAGGGCGCGGTCATTGCCGGGGTGCTGATCTATGGCCTCTACACCGGTGCCGGTCTTTCGGTGACGGCCTTCCTTGTGTCGCGCTATGTAGGATTGAAGTCATTCGGGGCGGTTTATGGCCTGCTCGGCTCGATGCTGATGCTCGGCACAGCGCTCGGCCCGCCAATCGGCGCGGCGATCTATGACGCTTTCCACACCTACCACCCGTTGCTGTGGGCCGTGATTCCGATCTGCGTCATCAACGGATTCCTGATGCTTTTCCTGGGCTCGTACCCCGACTTTTCAGGGAAAGCCGCCAAGCTCTGACATCTTGATACAAATGCTCGCTTGAGTCGTTCAACTTTTGAACTACTATCCCGATGACGCAGCCGGAATGACCGGCGCTTCTTGGGAATCGGGATATGGATGCCTTGCGCCTTTGTGTGGCAATCGTCGCGCTCGCCCATGCTCAGGCGGGCATGGCACAACCTGCGGACCTGCCGATCGCGCCGGCCACGACAGACACCTATCCGGCCGGGGTGAAAGTGGTGAAAAACCGCGCCGGGCCGATCTATGCCAACGAAAAGGGCGTGACGCTCTACGGCATGGACATGCGCACCCTGATCCGTTGGGGCGCGGATCCGGCGCTCTATTGCAAGGATGAGTGCGCCAAGCAGTGGGAGCCGCTTCTGGCTCCGCCGGGATCCAAGCCCAACATCGCCTTCCCGCGCGGTTTCGGATCGCCGCCGCCGGCACCCGGTCAAGCCGCACCGCCGCCGCCGCGTCCGGCGAATTCAACCTCCAACCTTAACCCGGATGGCCTGTTCAACACGCAGCGCGCACCCGATTGGACGATCATCCAGGGGGCATCCGGGCCGCAATGGGTCTACAAGAGCTGGCATCTCGTGTTCGTCCGCAAAGGGGACAAGCCCGGCTCGACCGCCTTTGAAGGCGCCGAGGACATGACGTGGAACACGCTCAAGTTCGTCCCGCCCGTACCCAAGATCACCGCGCCGCAGTCGGTGTCCGCCATATTCCATGACGGGCGTTACGTGCTCGCCGACAAGGATGGGCGCCTGCTGTTTGCCGGCAGTTGCAAGAAAGCCTGCGAGGCCTGGTCGCCACTTGCCGCGCCGGCCGCAGGCCGCGGGATCGGCGAATGGACCGTGTCGCGCGCTGGCGACACGCCGCAGTGGCTCTATCGCGGAAAACCGGTCTACCGCAATCTCGCTGCGGCCGAACCGGATGCCCTGCCCGCATCGGCAAAGGTGCTGCTGCCGTGATCCGTCGCTTGAAAGGAACGCCCGCCATGAACCGCACGAAGATGCTGCTGGCCAGCGCCATCGCGCTTGGCGCGGGATCGATGGGAGCCGCGCCGCAGCCGCTTTCCAGCCCCGCCATCAGCGATCCGACACCGCAAAACCTGCCCGCGCCGCCGGCTGACGGGACGATGGGCTTCGTGGTCAGCGAATTCGTCGTTCCGCTGGTCGAAGGCAAGGATGCCTGCCCCGAAGGCCCGGTCCTCAAACTGCGCGATGCCTTTCTCGCCTCGCTATCCCCGGAAGAGCGCGAGCGGCTGACCCGCAAGGAGAACGAGAAAGAACTCACACGCGCCTGGCAGCTTACGGCCTTCGGCCCGAACGGAACCAACATCTGTTCGCAACCCGATGCCTTCAAGCGGCCGGAAATGCGTTCTGTGCAAAGCAAGCTTGCCTGGGGCCTCGATCTTGACGGCAACGACGGCAAGGCTGGCAACGACACCTGCGCGCATGACAGCTTCACGACCCCGACCGGCGAATCCGGGATCGACAATCAGGAATACCGCGCGCTGGGTTGCAAGCTGGAATGGCGAACCAAGGACGGGACCGGCGGCGACAACCAGGTTGGCATGAAGCAGTTCATGAATTCAGGCGAATGGACGCAGGTGATCCTGCTGCGCGGGGTCGATAGCCTGGCCAACGATCCGGACGTGGAAGTCGTCTATGCCAATACCCCCGATCGCCCGATGATCGACAACAAGGGGAACTTCCTTCCCGGCGTTACCTACACCATCAGCACGAAGCCTCCGCGTGAGCGCAACGTGCTTAAAGGCCGCATCGTCAACGGCGTGCTCACTACCGATCCGGCCGACATCAAGCTTACCCAGACCTGGGGACAGGGCGGCGCGCGCGACATTCGCGGCAACCGCAGCCGGTTCGATTATCGCAAGGCGCGCCTGCGGCTGACCTTCCAGCCGGACGGATCTGTTCGCGGCATGATGGCAGGTTATCGCCCGGTGCACGATCCGATCATCAGCCCCGCGCTGGGCGGAGCGGGATCGGCGCTGGTCGCCGGCATCGATTGCGCGGCGGAACTGGCCGCGCTGCGCAAGTACGCCGATGGCCTGAAGGATCCCAAGACCGGCAAGTGCAACGGCATTTCCAGCACGCAGCGGATTGCCGCCATTCCGGCCTTTGTGAATGACGTAAACCAGAGGACGGCAAGCCGATGAGCCTTCGATCGATCATGCCCGGCAAGGCCGCGCTCGCACTGGCTCTTGCCGCATCGGGCCTCGCCGTCGGCAGCTGGACGGCAGCCGACGCTGGAGCACCCCCGGCCCGCCCCGGGCCAAGCGCGGCAACGTTAACCTCGCCCCTCGGCCAGATCGTTGCCATGCGGCGCATTTCCGAAGCGCAGTACCGCAACGCGATTGGCGATATCTTCGGCCCCGACATCACGGTCGCTGGACGGTTTGAGCCGGTGGTCCGTCCCGTGGGCGAACTCATTGCCAGCGGATCGAGCGATGCCGCGATTTCACCGGCGGGACTCGAACAGTTCGATGCCATGGCGCGGGTCATCGCCGCGCAAGTATTCAACGATGCGCACCGTGCGCAGTTCGTCGATTGCACGCCGACCAATCCGGCAGCCGCCGACGCCAACTGCGCCAGCAAGGTTCTGACGCCACTGGGCCGCTACATCTTCCGCCGCCCACTGACGGCGGAAGAACAGGCTTTTTACGTCAAGCTGGCAGGCGACGGCGCCGGACCGACGCAATCGTTCGACAAGGGGCTGGAACTGGCGCTGGCCGCCATGCTGACCTCCCCCAATTTCCTTTACATCGTCGAGACGGCGGAACCGGACCCGGCAAATCCCGGACAGCTTCGACTGGACAATTACAGCCGCGCCACGCGTCTGGCCATGACGCTGTGGAACACCACGCCCAATGACGCCCTGCTCGATGCTGCCGCCGCCGGTGACCTGACCAATGCGGTCAAGCTGGAAGCCGTTGCCAACCGCATGGTCCAATCGCCCCGCATGGAAGCCGGGGTCCGCGCCTTCTTTGCCGACATGCTGAAGTTCGAGAAGTTCGACGAACTGTCGAAGGATCCACTGATCTACCCCTACTTCAACCAGGATGTGCTGAAGGCGCTGCCCGAACAGATGCTCCGCACCATCTCCGACCACCTTTTGGCGCGCGATGGGGACTATCGGGAGCTGTTCACCACGCCGCGCACGTTCATGACGCGGGCGCTGGGCGGGCTCTATCAAGTCCGGGTACCGGTCTCCAGCGGGTGGGTACCCTATGAATTTTCCCCGTCGGACGATCGCGCCGGACTTTTGGGACAGGCCGGGTTTCTGGCGCTCTATTCGCATTCCGGTCGGTCCTCACCAACCCTGCGCGGCCGCGCGATCCGCGAACTGATGATGTGCCAGCCGGTGCCGAACCCGCCGGGCAACGTCAATTTCACCGCGGTGCAGGACACGGAAAACAAGGCCATGCCGACCGCCCGCATCCGGCTGACCGCTCACAACACCGATCCGGTATGCGCCGCCTGCCACCGCATTACCGATCCGCCAGGCTTTGCGCTCGAGAAGTTCGACGGCATCGGCAAATACCGCCCGGTGGAGAACGACGCGCAAATCGATGTCAGCGGCGCACTCGGCTCGGCAAAGTTCAGCGGCGCGCTCGGACTCGGTCAGGCGATGAACGCATCGGGGGCAACCACCCAATGCGTCGCCTCTCGCGCCATGGAATATGCGACCGGTCGCCCGTCGAACAACGAAGCTCTGGTCCAGACCACCGAAAAGGCCTTCGCCGCCAAGGGCTATGGCATCCGCGCGCTGTTCTTCAGCGTGATGACGCGGCCGGAAACCTGGCAGGTCCCCAAAGGCGGCCCCGTCAGCGGTGCCACGCACGTGAGCTTCAACCGATAACGTGATACGAACAAAGCCCGAGGAGAAAACCGATGGGATACGATCTTAACCGCCGCACCGCGCTCAGGGGCATGCTGGGCGGAGCCGCCGTCACCGTTGGCGTTCCGCTGCTCGACTGCTTCCTTGACGGCAACGGTCAGGCCATGGCTGCCACAGGAAAGCCGATGCCTGTGCGTTTCGGCACCTGGTTCTGGGGCTTGGGCGTCAATCCCAACCGCTGGTTTCCGACCAAGGTGGGCCGCGGTTATGACCTGAAGCCCGAACTCGCGCCGATTGCCCCCCTGCAGGACAAGATTTCGGTCTTCGGCAATTTCAACGTGCCGCTGGATGGCGCGCCCAACCTGCCGCACGTCAGTGGCGGCGCGGCGGTGCGCACGGGACGCGCGCTGACCGCGGAACGCGGCCTGCCGGGCGAAAGCTTCGACGTCACGATTGGCGACCGCATCGGCACGCGCTCGCGCTTCGCCTCGCTCGATCTGTCCTCCACCGGCGATCCGCGCAATTCGCTTTCCGGTCGTGGCGGTGGCAACCTCAACCCGTCGGAAGTATCGGCCGCGAACCTGTACACGCGCATCTTTGGTACCGGTTTCAAGGATCCGAACAGCGCGAACTTCACGCCGGATCCGCAGGTGATGGCGCGCCGTTCGGTGCTGTCTGGCGTGACCGAGCAACGCCAGAGCCTTGAGCGTGCCGTAGGTGCGGCTGACAAGGCCAAGCTCGACCAGTACTTCACCTCGCTGCGCCAGCTTGAAAGCCAGCTCGATGCCGAGCTGACCAAGCCCGAGCCGTTGCAGGCCTGCCTGGTACCGCGCAAGGCGCCCGGCCTGCCGGTAAACTCGGAAATCGAGAACGTGATGCTGAGCCATGAGCTGATGACCAACCTTCTGGTCATGGCGCTCGCCTGCGACCAGACGCGGGTGTTCAACATGATGTTCAACAACGGCGCGAGTTCACTGACGCGGATCGGCTCGACCATCACCCACCACCAGCTGACGCATGAGGAAATCCTCGACACCAAACTCGGCTATCAGCCTGAGGCGACCTACTTCCTCACCAAGATCATGGAGGCCTGGCTCTACTTCGTCTCCGCGCTCGACAAGGTGAAGGAAGGCGACAAGACCTTGCTGGATAACACGCTGGTCTTTGCCCATTCGGAAACCGAATTCGCCAAGTTTCACACCATCGACAATATGCCGATCATGATCGCCGGTTCGGCCGGAGGAAAGATCAAGTCAGGCCTGTTCGTGGATGGCGCCGGCTCGCCCGTCAGCCGCGTTGGCCTGACAGTGATGCAGGCGATGGGCGTCCCCATGGATCGGTGGGGCACCAAATCGATGGAAACCAACAGGACGATCACGGAAATAATGGCGTGAAGCGCGCGCTTTCCCTGATCGCCCTGCTTCTGGCCCAATCTGCCCAGGCCCAGACCACTCCGCCGCCCCCCACGGACGAGGGTGCAGCCGTAAACGTGCTGGGTCCGGTCCTCAACGTCGGCAGCCGAGAACGGTCCGTCGATTTCTATACCAAGGGACTCGGCATGGTGGTGACCATGGACATGGGTTCCGACAAGCGGCACGAAACCATGCTGGGCTTTCCCGGCGACCGGTCAAAGCCCGGCATCATCCTGCTGATCGATCTTACGGCAAAGGCGCCGCGCACCTTTACGCAGGGGACGGCGTTTGAACGGCTGGTCCTGCGCGTGCGCAATATTTCGGGCGTTGTTGCCCGGCTGCGCGCGCTTGGCCATAAGGTTAGCGATGTCCGGGATGTTGCCCAAGGCTATCGCATGGCCATGGCAACCGACCCGGATGGCTACAAATTGGAACTGGTCGAAAGCGGCCGACCTGCGGAGAAGCCTTGATGAGCAATACGCGACGCACTTTTCTGGGGCTGGCAGCCATGGCCCCGGCTGTGGCGATTAGTCTCTCGCGCCAGGCCGCGGCGCAGGCCAACACGTGCCTCGATCCGGCTGGCCTTCCCGCTTCGCAAAAGAGCCTGCGCGCATCGCTGGAATTCGTCGAGCTGTCGAAAGACCCCAAGATGCGGTGCGGCCTGTGCGCTTTTTATCAGGCGAAGGGCGATTGCGGCACCTGCCAGATTCTGACCTCCACGGTCAGCCCCGCATCCTATTGCAGTTCCTTTGCGGCGCGTTCCCAGTAAAGAGCGCCCATGTCGGGAAAATTCAACAACCCTGTGCGCGAGGCGATCCTCAACCGCATTGGCGCGCAAGCTCTTGCTCAGGCGGAACCGGAAGCCGGCGCACCGCTGACCTGGGACGATATAGGCCTCCTCAGCCACGGACTGGTTTTCGCGCCGCGCCCGCTGCTGGCTGCCACCCGCGATGTGACCGAACGCCATTCGCTCGGCCCGCGTGGCGCCTGGCTGATCAATCTGATCAAGGCAGGCGTTTGCTTCCCGAACGAACTGTCGGAAGTCATGGGCATCGGCCGAAGCCTGATGTCTGCCGAACTGGCGCGCCTTGCCGAAGCGGGGCTGATTACAAGCAAGCCCGGCAGCACCGACAAGCGCCGGACGGAACTGACTCTGACGGCCAAGGGTTTGGCGGAACATGAAGTGATCCGGTCGGAAATCGATTCGATCCTTCGCAACGCGCTGGCCGACTATTCAACCGATGAGGTGCGTCTGCTGATCCGCATGCTGCGATCGCTGCGCGAAGGCACACCTGCGTGAAAGGCGGCGGCCATCCCCTGGCAATCGAACTGATCAGTGCGCATGGGCTGAACCCGGTCGACATGGTTCATCTCTGCGCCGATCTGGGCGTGCCGCGCATAGGGCTGGCGCAAAGTCCGGTCATTACCATTCCCGAAGGGAGACCCTCCTGGAACCTTGGCGAGGATCCGGCCCTGCACCGCGCCGTGCAGTCTGCCCTTCGTGAACGGGGCGTGCGCGTGGTTCTGGGTGAAGGGTTCCTGATCCACCCGCAGATGGCCATGGCGAACAGCGCCGCCAATCTTGACCGGCTGGCCGAGCTTGGGACGGAGAGGGTGAATTGCGTCGGGCTGGAGCCGGACGAAGCCCGCATGCACGATGAGTTCGCCCTCTTCGCGAGCCTCGCGGCCGAACGCGGTTTGGCTGCCACGATTGAATACATGCCATTCGTTGCCGTCGACAGCCTGGACAAGGCCATCGCTTGCGTCAGCGCGAGCGGGTTGGACAGCGCGGGGATCCTTCTCGATTCCATGCATGTTTTCCGGACCGGAACCGACCTTGCCGCAATCGCAGCGCTCCCACTCGAACGGATCGGCCATGTTCAGCTTTGCGATTCCCGGGCCGGGCTCGATGCGCAGGCCTACATGGCCTGTGCGAAAAGCGAGCGTCTCGCGCCCGGCACCGGCGAACTGCCGCTTCACGCTTTTCTGGATGCAATTCCGGACGGCTTGACCGTGGGCCTTGAGGTTCCGCAGATGTCGCTGGCCTTGTCCGGCATGGATGACCGCGAACGGCTGAATGCGCTGATCGAGGCATGCCGATCTTTTTCGACAGACCTGTTGTAAAAGTTCGCGCATTCGTCTAGTTTCGCTGCAAGAGGCCAATCGCAGCGGAGAGGACTGCCGTCATGAATCTGGAAACCGGCGCATTCAACCAAGCCCCCGTGCCCGATCTGGGGCTCGAACCGATTCCGGCCAAAGCCTATTACGATGCGGAATGGTTCGAGCTGGAACGCAAGGCCGTGTTCCTGCGCAACTGGTTCCCCATCGGCCATGTCTGCGAAGTGCCGCAATCGGGCAACTTCATCCGCCGCGAGGTGGAATTCGCCCGCGCCTCGCTGCTGATCGTGCGCGGCAAGGATGGCGAAGTGCGCGCCTTTCACAACGCCTGCACGCACCGCGGCACGCAGTTGACGGACGAAACCTGCGGCAAGCAGGCCAAGTTTTCCTGCCGCTATCACATGTGGACCTTCGGAACCGACGGCGCGCTGCTCTCCGCCCCGGATTTCGAACGCTTCGGCCTCGACAAGAAGGATTGCGGACTGCGCCAGGTTGCCTGCCAGGTGCACGGCGGCCTGATCTGGGTAAACTTTGACAAGGAACCGCGCCAGTCCGTGCGCGAATGGCTGGGACCGCTGGCCGATGGCATGGAAAAGGTTCCGTGTGCCCACGCGACCCATTTTTCCGAATACGTCTATGACATCGATGCCAACTGGAAGCTGACCTACGACAACTTTCAGGAAAGCTATCACCTGCGCTTCATCCATTCGAGCACCGGCAAGGCAACGTTCTCGCCCGCCAATCCGTTCGGCTATCCGGCGGCGCAGGAACTGCACGATCCGCACCGAACGCAGACGATCTGGACCAACCCCGAAGGGCTGGATCTGATGACCCCGGTGCAGAAGCTCGGCGTCATGGCGGGCATGAAGATGGCCATGCGCGGGGACATTCCCGAAAACCCGGAAAACCGCACCTATTTCGCTGTGTTCCCGAGCTTTTTCATGCTGGGATCGAGCGGCAACAATTTCAGCCACACCGTCTATCCCATCGGCCCGGAAAAATCGCGCGGCGTGATCCGGCTGTACTGGATCAATGAAGACAAGACGCCCGCTGTTCGCTTTGCCCGCGAATTCGGCATGGGGCTGACCCGCGACATCCATTCCGAAGACATCTCGGTGATCGAGGCAGGCCAGCGCGGGCTTTCGAGCGGCGCGCTTGAACATGTCTATTTCCAGCAGCAGGAAGTGCTGTGCCGCCACCTGTATATGATGGTTGACAAGGCGGTGCGCGAATACAAGGCCGAACAGGGACTTACCTGATCGGGAGAGATATTGCCGTGGACCTGGGCCTGAAAGGCAAGCTTGCCGTCGTAACGGGCGGCACGGCAAATATCGGCCGCGCCATCGTACTGGCCCTGGCGAATGAAGGCGCAAGCGTGCTGTTCACCGGCCGCGATGCCGAAGCCGGGGCAAAAGTCGTTGATTTGGCGATGGAAAAGGGCGCTGCGGCAGCGCAATTCCTTGCCGTGGACATGCTGGCCGATGGCGCCGCGCAGCAGATCATGCATGCGGCAGAACACCTCGGCCCGGTGGGCGTGCTGATCAACAACGTCGGAGGCAATTCCTCCACCGGCCTGTTCGTCGATAGCGATCCGGCGCTGTGGCAGGGCGATTTCGACATCAACATGCGCACCGTGCTGGCGATGACTCATGCGGTGCTTCCCGGCATGATCGCGCGCAAGGGCGGTGCCATCGTCAACCTCGGCTCCACCGCCGGAATTGTCGGCGACTATCAACTTGCCGTCTATTCCGCGATGAAAGGCGCCGTCCATGCGTTCACGCAGGTCCTGGCCAAGGAAGTCGGCCAGCATGGCGTGCGGGTGAACTGCGTTGCCCCCTATGGCACGATGGCGACCGACCCCGCCGCTTTCAGCAAGGGCAGCCGCTTCAACGCAGAGAGCAATTTCTTCGCCAACGCCTTTGGCAATTCCTCCGAGTTCGACAAGGCGATGCGCAGCCGCCAGCCGTTGCTGCAACGGGCCATGCCGCTGGGGACACCAGAAGAGGTGGCGGCGATGGTCGTCTGGCTCGCCTCGGCGCAGGCAAGCTGGGTGACGGGACAGATCTGCCAGGTCGATGGTGGAGCGTTGCTTCGGTGAGCCTGAACGCCGCCGCCATTCTTGCCGAAGCGCAAGACAAGGCCGGACATGCCGACAGCGAACCAGCCATTGCCGACAATCTGGATGCGCTTTGCCAGTCGCTGAACGCGGACGCGAAGCTCAGCGCAAAGGGAGAAGCCGCCGCACGCCGCGCATTGGTGACCCGGCAGGCCGACCGCATCGGCGGGCTGAAATGGGTGGCCGAACATCCGGAAATCGCCGAAGAACCCGTCGAAGCGCTGTTTCTCTGTGGGCTGCCGCGATCAGGCACCACCTATTTCCAGTATCTGTTTGACCGCGACCGGCGGTTCCAGCTTGTCCGCACCTGGCAAAGCCTCGTGCCCCTGCCCCCTCCGGCGGTTGATGCGCAATCGGTCGAGGAACGGCGCGCCTTCGCCCGCGAAATCCGGGCGCGCACCCGTCCGGCAGAACCGGAGAACTTTGACGCGCTGCACCTTTACGACGAAGACGGTTCCGACGAGTGCCACGCGTTTCTGGAACAGGGCGTAACGGCTGCCGGGTTCCATAACGTGTTCGATGTGCCCACCTATTTCGACTGGCTGACCAGCGCCTGCGATCCCCTGCCCGCTTACGGTGTTCACAAGCGCCAGCTTCAGCTTCTGCAATGGCGCGGTGCGAGAAAGCCCTGGGCGCTCAAATATCCGAACCACGTGCTGTTCATGGACGCGATCTGCGCGGTCCATCCTGCAGCGCGCTTTGCCATGACCCACCGTGATCCGCTGCAGGTGCTGGCTTCCATCGCCAAGATGACGCTTACCTTGCGGCGCACGCGCTACGACGAGGTCGACCCACATCGCGTCGGCCAGCAGATGCTTCACTTCATCGAATGGCACATCGCGCGGATCATGGCCTTCTGCGACGGACCGCAAGCCTCCCGCGTCGTCCATGTCGATTACTATGCGCTTGTCGCCGATCCGGGCGGGGAAATGGCGCGCGTTCACGGCGAACTGGGCATGGAATCGCCGGACGACGTCATGGCCACTATCACCGGCTGGCGTCGCGAAAATCCCAAGAACGCGCGCGGCGCAAACGATTACGCCCTGTCGCAGTTCGGCCTGCGCGCCGATGCAGTGGAGGAGCGTTTTGCCGACTACCGAGCCCGCTTCACCATTCCGCGAGAGGCTGAAGGGCTTACCCGCCACACCTGATTCAGGAGAGAGGATCGTCATGGACAGCAAGGCCATCGAAAAGCTGATCGCCAAGGATGAAATCCGCAGCCTGGTGCTGCTCTATTCTCGAGCAATTGACCGCAAAGACATCGACCTGCTGCGCGACCTCTATACCGAGGACGCGACCGACGACCACGGCGACAGTTTCACTGGCCCGCAGCAGGACTATTGCGACTTCATCGAAAAATCACTGCCTTACATGAACTATTCCGGCCACCACGCCTGCAACCACCTGATCGACGTGGACGTCGACGCCGGCACCGGCTGCGGCGAGGTCTATGCCCTTGCCTATCACGCCATTCCCGACGGACAGGGCGGACAGCTCGAAGACCTGATGGCAGTCCGCTACATCGACAATTACCGCAAGTGCGCCGATGGCAAGTGGCGCTTTTCCAAGAGGGTCGTCACTTATGATATGAAGATCCGCCGCCCTCTGGCCGGGCCGCAGATCCCCTTCCCGGACTATGTCAACGATCCCAGCTATGGCGAGCTGGCCATGCGCCTGTTCCAGCGGGGCCCGCGCGACTGAACGGGAACGTTTCGCGAATTTGGGCGTTTGGCCTATGCAGGCCACAACCGGGCCGCGCCACTGCCACTTTCCGGAGAACGTGATGTCGAATTTTCGCACCATGGCTGTCAGCGCCCTGCTGATTGGCGCAACCGCAGCATCGGCGCAGACCAAGCCTCCTGCACCGCTCGCTCAACCCCTGGCCAGCGCACCGCTGTTCACCCAGGATGGCCGCGATGCCGGTTACGCCGTGATCGTGGTGCGTCGTGACAAGGCGACGCTTCGCATTGCTGCGACCAGCATTAGCGAGGGCGAACACGGCCTGCATTTCCATACCACCGGAAGCTGCAAGGGCCCGAAGTTCGCGGGCGCTGGTGGCCATCTCAATCCGATGAACGCGCAGCATGGCGCGAAAAACCCGGCGGGTAGCCACATGGGGGACCTGCCCAACGTCACCGCCGACGCATCGGGCCTGCTTTTCGCCGATATTCCGCTCAACGGTTCGGCCAAGGCGCTGGCGGCGCAGATGTTCGACAAGGATGGCACCGCAATCGTGCTTCACGCCGCGCCGGACGATTACATGACCGACCCTTCGGGCAACAGCGGCGACCGGATCGCCTGCGGCGTGTTCAAGAAAAACTGACGGTCAGGCGAAGGCCGATCCGTAGATTTTGCGCAGTTCGGCCTTCTGCACTTTGCCCATCGCGTTGCGCGGCAGCGCCTCGACCACGTCGATCAAGCGCGGTCGTTTGAACTTTGCCAACTGACCTTCAAGCCCGCTGAGGATGGCATCGGGATCAAGCGTGGCGCCCTTTTGCGCCACGACAACGGCCACCACGGCTTCGCCAAGGTCCGCGTGCGGCACGCCAATGACGGCGCTCTCCTCCACGCCCGGCATGGCGTCGATGGCCTCCTCAATCTCCTTGGGATAGATGTTGAGGCCACCGGCGATGATCAGGTCTTTCGCCCGGCCGACCAGCGTGATGCGGCCATCGGCAGCGCGGGTGGCGATGTCTCCGGTAACGAACCAGCCGCCCTCGCGCATGTCTTCGGTCGTCTTTTCCGGCTTCTTCCAATAGCCGCGGAACACGTTCGGTCCGCGCACTTCAAGGACGCCGGGTTCGCCGTCCGCAACCGCGCGTTCGCCATCGCGGATGCGCACCTCCTCGCCCGGAAGCGGATAGCCGACGGTTCCGGCAACGCGTTCTCCGTCATAGGGGTTTGACGTGATCATTCCGGTTTCCGTCATGCCATAGCGTTCGAGGATGCGATGGCCGCTCGCTTCGGCAAACCGGTCATGCACTTCGGCAAGCAGGGGCGCGGAGCCGGAAATCATCAGGCGCATCGGCGCGCAAGCCTCGCGCGTCAGTTCAGGCGCGCTCAACAGACGGCCATAGTGCGTTGGCACTCCCATAAGCACGGTGGCATCGGCAAATTGCGCGATCACCTTTGCCGGATCGAAGCCCCGGTGGAACAGCACCGTGGCCCCGGCCAGCAGCGCGCCATGCAGCGCCACGAACAGGCCATGGACGTGATAGATCGGCAGGATGTGGATCAGCACGTCCTGATCCGACCAGCGCCACAGATCGAACAGTGTCTCGGCATTGGACAGCAGGTTCCCGTGACTGAGCATTGCCCCCTTCGACCGGCCGGTCGTTCCCGAAGTGTAGAGGATTGCCGCCAGATCGTCGGCACTGCGCTGCGCCAGGGCAACACCCTGTTCAGGCAGGTCTGACAGCAGGGTCCCATCGCCATCGACACCCAGTGTAACCACCTGCGCGGCGCCAGCGAGAGCGGTGACACCGGCGGCGTCATCGGGGCGGCAGACGACCACTGCGGGTTCGGCATCGCCCACGAAGTATTCCAGTTCGCCCGCAGTATAGGCCGTATTCAGCGGCACATAGACCATGCCGAGGCGCTGCGCGGCGAGATAGAGCAGCACGTTCTCAACGCTCTTTTCAACCTGCACGACGATGCGCTCGCCCGCGGCCCCGCCCAGTTCCTGAAGCCGCGCGGCCAGCTGCGCCGTGCGCGTTTCAAGATCCGCGAAGGTCAGAGCCGTATGGCCATTTTCTACCAGAAAGGGCTTGTCCCCCATCCGTGCAGCTACGGAGAGGAAGCGGGAGAGAATATTGCCGTTCATCCTTATTCCCTGACCGCACGGAGCTATTTAGGCAAGCCGGGCTTGCGCTATGTCGCAACAGCGGCTTGATATCCGTGGCCTAAATCTGGAGGAAGCGGTGCAGGAACTCATCCCGGTCTATCTCGAACACGGCGAAAGCGTGCTGACCGGGCAAGCTGCCCTGCCGCGCAACAAGGGCCCGTTTCCTGCCGTTCTGGTGATGCACAATGCGCTGGGCCTTGGCCCCCATGTGCGCGAAGTCGCGCGCCGGCTGGCTGCGCTGGGTTATGCGGCGATTGCAACAGACATGTATGGCGGCGGCGCTCCGTCCGGCGATCCTGCCGTTAGCGGCGCGGCCTACGAAGCGGTGATGAAAGACCCGGCGCTGCTGCGCGACCGCGTCTGCGCCTGGTTCGAACGCGTTGCCGGAATGGTCGAGGTGATCCCTGATCGCGTCGCGGCAATCGGCTTCTGCTTTGGCGGCACCTGCGTTCTGGAACTGGCGCGCAGCGGCGCTCCGGCCCGTGCGGTCGTAAGTTATCACGGCATCCTGACCACGAGCGAACCGATGGCGCCCGGTGCCTTCACCGGCGAAGTGGCGGCCTATTGCGGCGCGCAGGATCCCTATGCTCCGATCGAACATATCGAAGGTCTGCGTGAAGAGCTGGAAGCGGCCGGCGCAAAATACACGATCACCACGTTTGGCGAGGCAGCACATGGGTTCACCGATCCGGCAGCCGACGCAATGGGCCGCCCCGGCATCGCCTATAACGCGATGGCCGACCGGCTGAGCTGGGCCGGAACGGTTGCCCTGCTCGACGCTGTGCTGAAAGGTTAGGCTTTCGGCTGGCGGACCTTCAGCGGACGCTGGTAGCTGACGTCACGGCGATCGCGCGAGACCGGCTTTTCGCCAGGTGGATAGGCCTCGCCCTGTCCGGCTCCCAGCGCCGAAGGCTGCAAGTCGTACTGGCCATCGACAATGCAGACGCGGTTGAGAATGCGCCATTCGCCGCCGCGCCGCTGGAAATGATCGACATAGCGCCCCGTCGCCATGAAATGCGGCGGCTGCGCGGCATGGCCGGTGAAAATGTAATAGGTCTCGGCAAAAGCCTCATCACCAGCCAGTTCGCAGGTGTGCGTGCCGATCACGTGCTGGCAGCTTTCGAAGGATAGCGACACGTGGTGCGCATAGGCAAGGAACGCCTGCGGTGTACCGATGAAGTGGTTGTGATCGTCAATCGCTTCGGCCCAATAGCAGGACAGACCCAAATCGACATCACACCGGTCCAGCGACCGCGCGTTGCGCTGCACCACCTGCCACACGGCATCGCGGTCCAGCAGTTCGCGCAGCCGGGCTTCAAGCGGACCGTCCATAGCCATCAGCCTTTCAGGAAGTCGAGGACCATCGGCGCGATCAGCGGCCAGCGTTCAAACCGCCCGCGCCGGTTCGCCGGATCAATCGGGAACGTTGAAACATAGTTCCACTCCCCATCGCCCCAGGGCGGTTCGAACATCTGCGAATTGGGCAGCAGTTCATGTACCCATTCGCTGGTGCGGCGCGTGTGCGCCATGTCCGAGCGACCGGACCGAAACACCTGCACCGGCATGGTCAGCTTCGCGAAGTCTTGCGTGGCCATACCCGGAACCGGGCTTTCGTCCGAATAGGCGAAGGCCTTGCCCCATCGCTGCATGGTGTCGATGTATTCCCACGGATCCTGAGCCAGCAGCGTGTCACGCACGCGCGGATTTTTCGCGATCTGTTCGGCCCAGCTGGGCAGCGCGGCGACGGCTTCCATCCCGCCTTTCGATGCTGCGGCAATCTGATCGCCGCAATAGAACCAGGCGAGGCCTGCCAGACCAACCGGTCCGCCGCTGATCCACCAGATGGCAATCTTGCGCACGTTCTGCGGCATCCGCGCCGCCGCCATCAGCGAGATGCGCGATCCGGCCGACCCGCCGACCAGCATCACGTCCTTGAGGCCGAGTTCCCGCACCAGGCCCACGAGCGCTTCGCAGTTCATCACGGATTCGCTGGGGGCAGTAAAGGCGATGTCGGACGCCCCGCAGCCTGGCCGGTCCCACAGCAGCACGCGATAGCCGCTGTCGGCAAATATCCGGCCCAGTTCCGGCACGCCGGCAGTATCGCGGGGATAACGCCCGCCCGGCGTGAGGACGAGCGGCTGCCCGCCTTCCGGCCCGATCAGTTCATAGTCGAGCTCAAGCCCGTCAACTGCGATGCGCGGCATCAGACCGTCGTTTCCGAAAGGATCGCGCCGCCCTGCGCGTTGTTTTCGAACCGGCCAAGGCCGTAATCGCCCTTGATGGTCGTGCGCTGCATCGTGCGGTCAAGCGAGGGATCATGCCCCGTCACCGCGTGAAGAACGCGGGTGTTGTCCCAGATCACCATGTCCGACGGGTGCCACTTGTGCCAATAGCTGACTTCGCGTGAGAGCTGGTTGATCGTCTGGCACACCTCCTCCAGCAAGGCGTCGCCCTCGGCATTTTCCATGCCGACGATGCCTTCGCACATCCACGGGCTGACGTGCAGGACCTTCTCCCCCGTCGGTCTTGTCCAGACAGCGGGATGAAGCGCGCGCGGCATGCGGGCCGCCTCTTCCTCGAACCCCGGCGGCGTCGGCTTGGATCGCAGCACGGCAAAGTCCTCAGGCTTGCCAAAGCGCATGTTCTCGTACTGCGTGTTCAGCGTGTAGATGATCGTCTTGTCCTCGATGCGGGCAAGAAGGTCCTTGGGAAAGGCGTTGTACAGCGCAATACCGTCCACAAAACCGGTAAGCCCGCCTTCCGCGACAATCTCGGTCGCGCGCAGGACGCCGGCGTAGTTCAGTTCATCGTTATAGGCGTGGTCGAAGTGCCAGGGCAGCCAGTGCGACAATTGCCGGTCGCCAATCGCGACGAGCCCGCCGCGCCCGCCCGGGCTGTGAATGCGCACGACGCCGGGATAGGCATCGGCGTCGACCCGGCTGAGGTTCTTGACCGGATGCTCCTTCAGCGGACCGAAGACATTGCTGACCGCAACCTGCAGCGGATCGCTCGCGTCCATGCCTTCGAACAGAAGGACGCCATTGGCCACGAACAGGTCCACTAGCTGCTGCCGCGTGGCCGCATCCTGCGTCGCCTCCAGGGTTACGCCGGATATGCGCTTGCCGAAAGGCAGGCCCTCTTTCAGCGGCGATACGGCAAGTGCTGGCATGGCAATCCTCTTCCCACGGTTTGACGAACCGTAACGGTCTTGATGCGAATTTGGCGCGCATCGAATGAAACGGTCAAGTACCATTGCTTGCCCGGGCAGGCATTGGGCCTCGCTCTGGCGATGGAATGACCGCCAAACCGCAATCGACGTTGCGCGGGGGCGGCGGCGGTGCGAAAATGGGCCTTTCAATCGCCGTATGAGGAATTTCAAGATGGCCGACGCCGATCCCCAGGAACTGGCAGCCTCTGCCCGCAAGTACTGGTCTTCCGAAGGATACACCGAAGGCGGTGTGATCCGTGAAGTCGATTACGCAACCCAGTCGGGCGGACTCGATCCGATGTTCGCCGGCATCAAGATCGTCGACTGCGACACCCACATCACCGAAGCGCCGGACCTGTTCACCAGCCGTGCCCCGGCCAAGTACAAGGACAAGGTGCCTTACGTGAAGCTCGACGCCGACGGCGTGGAGCGCTGGTATGTGGGTGACCGCAACTTCGGTTCGCTGGGCGGCAACGTGATCCGCAAGGACAACAACAAGCTGCTGGGCCGTCTTGCCTTCCCGAAGCTGGAACAGGCCCATCCCGGCGGCCACATCATCAAGGACCGCCTGCAGGCGATGGACGACATGGGTGTGCACGCCCAGATCGCATTCCAGAACTCGGGCGTGACCCAGGCCGGATCGCTGATGAGCCTTGGCGACCTCGATCTCGCCCGCACCATCGTGCAGATCTACAACGACGCTTCGGCTGAAATTCAGGAAGCTTCGGGCCAGCGCGTGTTCAACATGATCCACCTGCCCTTCTGGAACCAGAAGGAAATGGAAGCCGAACTGAAGCGCTGCATCGACATGGGCCTGAAGGGCCTTGTCCTGCCCGACACCCCCGAACGTGTCGGCGTGCCAAGCTTCATGCACGACTATTGGACCCCGACTCTCGAAATGTGCGAAGCGACGGGAACCCCGCTCAACTTCCACCTCAATTCGGCGGTTGATCCCAACACGCTGACCTGGGAAGGCTTCCAGTTCGAACAGACCCTATCAGTCGTCGCGACGATGTTCTCGATCGGCAACGCCGCCACTCTCGGTAACTGGATGGTATCTGGCCGTCTCGACCAGCACCCCAAGCTGAAAATCGGCCTGATCGAAAGCGGCATGGGCTGGGTTCCCTTCGCCGTCGAAGCGCTGGAACACCAGTTCCGCGAAATGCTGCCGCGCTTCTCGAAGACGCTGACGCGCCGTCCGTGGGAATATTTCCGCGACCACTTCATGTGCAGCTTCTGGTTCGAAACCGTCGGCCCCAAGCTGCTGCTGGAAACCATCGGCTACGACAACGTGATGTTCGAAACCGACTTCCCGCACCCGACCTCGCTCTATCCGGGCGTGCAGGAGCATCTGAAGAACGTCTTCGCCGATCACGGCTATGACATTGCCAAGAAGGTGCTGCAGGACAACCCGAGCCGGTTCTACAACCTCGGGCTCTGATTGCAGTCAGAAGTGCGCAAAAACGGGGCGGTGGGAGCGATCCTGCCGCCCTATTTCTTTGCCAGCCCGGATCAGGCGACGGCGCTGACCGGTTCCTCACCGTTGAGCGTGAAGCGGTGGAGCTGGCGGCCACTCTCCGCCGGGAACGGCAGCACCCGGTGCATTGTGCCGGTGTTGTCCCAGATCAGCAGATCACCCATCTGCCAGCTGTGGCGATAGACGTACTTCGGCTGGGTCGCATGGGTCATCAGCCGCGAAAGCAGGTCATGGCTTTCGGCTGGATGCATGCCGACGACGTGGCTGCCCGATGTTGACAGGACAAGGCTCTTGCGTCCCGACTTGTGATGCCAGACCAGCGGATGCTCGCGGTTGGGATAGGAATGCCACAGGGCAAATTCCTCGACCGTGCAGTCCGGCTTTCCGGGGAACAGCGCGGCCTGCATGGTGTGGACCACTTTCAGCCGGTCAAGCTGCGCCTTTTCGGCTTCGGGCAGATCCTCATAGGCAGCGTAATTGTTGGCGAATTCCGTCTGCCCGCCGGTTTCGGAAAGGACGCGCGGGGTCAGCAGCGTGGCGAACGGCGGCACCTCTTCATAAGTACCGTCCATGTGCCACAGCTGGCTGCCGAAGAAGAACTTCGCGTATTCCGGATTCACCTTCTCATCGAAAGTGACCTTCATCAGCCCTTCCTCGCCTTCCTGCTTGACGGTGCCGAGGCGCAGGTCGCCCAGCGACCGCGCCAGGGTGCGTTGTTCCTCGTCGGACAGGTTGAGGCCGCGGGCGATCAGCACGCCGCGCTCGACCAGAAGCGCGCGCACATCGGCTGAAAGCGTGCCGCTCAGCAGGTCCGCGCGATCGACGAAAATTTCCGATCCGGTGCGCTCGGTAAGCGGCGCAGACTTTATCGCCATAGATCCTCGCCAATCAGTTTATTCTCGACTAGGCTGTATTGTCACCCAGACCGTTTCAATAATCAAGCGCAGTAATGGAAAAACCGAAGCCCTCCACATTCAAGCGCCATCGCAGCCCCGGCCGGCCCACGCGCCGGCAGGCCGAACTGCGCAATACGGAACTGCTCGACACCGCGCTCGATCTCTTCCTCGCCAATGGCTTCGAACGCACCACGATCGAGGCGATCACGGCGGCGGTCGGCATGGCCAAGCGCACGGTCTATGCCCGCTATGGCGACAAGGAGACGCTGTTCCGCACCGCGCTGCAACGCGCGATCGATGAATGGATCGTGCCGGTGAACCAGCTGCGCGAGGCGGAGAGCGACGATTTCGAGGAAAGCCTGCTGGCCATCGGCCGCATTCTCGTCGCCAACATCCTCAGCCGCGAAGGCATGCGCCTGATGCGCATCACCAACGCCGAATCGATACGCATGCCGGAAATTGGCGAGCACGCGTTGCGCAGCGGGACAGGCCCAACCGTGGCTTACCTTGCCGACCTGTTCCAGCGGCGCCTGCCCGAGCGTTTTGCCAATCCGACCGAGGCGCAGGACGTGGGCTATTCCTTCCTGCAACTCGTGGCCGGCGGCCCGGCCAACATCGTCGCCTGGGGCGTTACGCTGAGCGACGAGGAAATCGAGCGCCAGACCAAAACCAACGTGCGACTGTTCCTGCACGGCGTCTTGCACTGACGCGTCTTCAAAACTAGCCGGCCCGCCGCGCCATAGGGTGGCGCGACGGGCCGGAGTTCCTCCCCAGGAACCTGTGTGTTACCGGCCGGCAGCGCTGCCGAGACGGTGGTAAAGGTTTGAGAACTTTACCGATTCCGGCTTATCCTCAATCACCTTCAGATAGTGCAGTACGGCTTCGCGGATCAGCTTGAAGTCCTCGTTGGAAAGGACAGCGCGGGCGCGTGCAGGTTCGGCCATTGTACGTCTCCTTCTTCAGAACTTGCTGCGGATCAGGCCGCGAATTGGTTCATGGTGTTGTAGACACCGCCAGCCTTCAGCGCGGCTTCCCCACTGAAGTATTCCTTGTGATCGTCACCGATGTCGGAACCCGACATGTTCTGGTGCTTCACGCAGGCAATGCCCTGGCGGATTTCGGCGCGCTGGACGTTCTTGACGTAGCCCAGCATGCCCTGCTCACCGAAGTACTCCTTGGCGAGATTGTCCGTGCTCAGCGCGGCCGTGTGATAGGTCGGCAGCGTGATCAGGTGGTGGAAGATGCCGGCGCGGGCCGCGGCATCGCGCTGGAAGGTGCGGATCTTTTCGTCAGCCTCGGCAGCGAGTTCGGTGCCATCGTAATCGACGCTCATCAGCTTCGCCCGGTCATAGGCAGACACATCGCGGCCCTCTTCCTGCCAGCGGTCAAAGATCTGCTGACGGAAGTTCAGCGTCCAGTTGAAGCTGGGCGAGTTGTTGTAGACCAGCTTCGCGTTCGGGATAACCTCACGAATGCGGTCAACCATGCCGGCAATCTGTTCGATGTGCGGCTTTTCGGTTTCGATCCACAGCAGGTCGGCACCATGCTGCAGCGACGTGATGCAATCGAGAACGCAGCGATCCTCCCCGGTTCCGCTCCGGAACTGGAACAGATTGCTCGCCAGGCGCTTGGGGCGCATCAGCTTGCCATCGCGGGTGATCAGCACATCGCCGTGGCCGATTTCGCTGACTTCCTCGCAATCGAGGAACGAATTGTACTGATCGCCAATGTCGCCCTTTTCGCGGGTGTAGGCGATCTGCTTGGTCAGGCCGGCGCCGAGCGAGTCGGTGCGGGCAACGATGACGCCATCGTCCACGCCCAGTTCCATGAAGGCATAGCGAACGGCGCGGATCTTGCCGAGGAAGTCTTCGTGCGGAACGGTAACCTTGCCGTCCTGGTGGCCGCACTGCTTTTCGTCCGAGACCTGGTTTTCGATCTGGATGCAGCAGGCGCCGGCTTCGATGAACTTCTTGGCGAGAAGGTAGGTTGCTTCCGCATTGCCGAAGCCTGCGTCGATATCGGCAACGATGGGAACGACGTGCGTTTCATAGTTGTCGATCGCCTGCTGCAGGCGCTGCGCCTCAACCGCGTTGCCAGTTTCCCGCGCCTTGTCGAGTTCGCGGAACATCATGCCCAGTTCGCGGGCGTCGGCCTGCTTCAGGAACGTGTACAGCTCGGCGATCAGTTCAGGCACGCTGGTCTTTTCGTGCATCGACTGGTCGGGCAGCGGTCCAAAATCGCTGCGCAGCGCGGCGACCATCCAGCCCGACAGATACAGGTAGCGCCCCTTGGTGGTGCCGAAGTGCTTCTTGATCGAGATGAGCTTCTGCTGCCCGATGAACCCATGCCAGCAGCCAAGCGACTGCGTGTAGTTCGCAGGATCGGCATCGTAGGCCGCCATATCGCGGCGCATGATCTTCGCGGTGTAACGCGCGATATCAAGGCCGGTGTGGAAACGGTTCTGCAGACGCATGCGGGCGACCGATTCCGGCTCAATCCCGTCCCAGGTCTGGCGGAAGGGTTCAATGGCCCCGGCGGCGTCGGTAATGCTCTGCTGGTACGTCACGATGCTGTTTCCCTTGGATGCGGTGGACTGCTCCTCGGGATCTGGGCTAATGCGAATTTGTGCACTGCGGAATGATCCGCAGAGTCCGTTTGTCAATCTTTACAGTTTTTCATTGTAAAGTTGTGCAGACATGACAAACTGCACACCATGAGCCAGTCGAAACCTCTTTACCTCGGCCCGCGGCTGCGCCGCCTGCGCCGTGAACTTGGCCTGACCCAGCAGGTCATGGCGGATGATCTTGGCATATCCGCCAGCTACGTCGCCTTGCTGGAGCGCAATTCGCGGCCGCTGACGGCGGAACTCCTGTTGCGCCTCGCAAAGACCTATCGGCTCGATGTGGCCGATCTCGCGGGCGAGGACGCCGAAGACTATGCCCGGCGCCTCAACGATATCCTGCGCGACCCGCTGTTTGCCGATATCGATCTGCCCAGCCTCGAAATTGCCGATCTGGCCACCAGCTTTCCCGGCGTGACCGAGGCGATCCTGCGGCTGCACGGCGCCTATGCCCGCGAGCAGCTTGCCCTGGCCGCGCTGCGCGAAAACGGCGGAGACGACGATGCCACCGATCCCGTTGGCGAAGTGCGGCGCTTTATTGCCGCTCACCGGAATTTCTTTCCCACCCTGGACCAGCGCGCCGAAGCGCTCGCCGCGGAAATTGCCGAGGCGGGGGGATCGCAGGACTGGCTGAAAGCCAAAGGCGTGCGGCTGCGCTATATACCGGCACATGTGCTGGTCGACGCCGTGCGCCGCTTTGACCGGCACAACCAGCAGGTGTTGATTGCCGACACGCTGTCTGGCCCAAGCCGCAAGTTCCAGGTTGCCCTGCATATCGCCTATACCGCCATGCGCGAGGACATAGCCGAACTGCTGCGGCGCGAGACGTTTTCGAGCAAGACCGCTGAAGTCCTGACCCGGCGCGCGCTGGCGGGCTATGCTGCGGCGGCCCTGCGCATGCCCTACGAGCGTTTTGCGCGCGCGGCGCGCGAGCGGGCCTATGATGTCGATGCGCTGACCGGCTTGTTCGGCGCAAGTTTCGAACAGGTCGCCCATCGGCTCACCACCCTGCACCGGCCGGGTGCGGAAGGCGTGCCGTTCTTCTTCATCCGCGTCGATCCGGCGGGCAATGTCTCGAAGCGGCTCGACGGGGCCGGCTTTCCTTTTGCCGCGCACGGGGGCGGCTGCCCGCTGTGGAACCTGCATTCGGCCTTCAACACGCCGGGGCAGGTTTTGACCCAATGGCTGGAACTGCCCGATGGCCAGCGCTTTTTCACGATTGCCCGCACCGTCACGACCGGCGGCACCGCTTGGGACGATCCCAAGGTCAATCACGCGGTTGCGCTGGCCTGCGCGGCCGAACACGCGCCGCAGATCGTCTATGCGAAAGGCAGCGACCCGGCCGCAGCCGCTGCCACTCCGATCGGTGTCGCCTGCCGCATCTGCCCGCGTCCGGCCTGCACCGCCCGCGCCGCGCCGCCCATCGGGCGCGAGATCATGGTCGATGATCAGCGGCGCGCACCGGCACCCTATGTGTTTGCTGACGATTAGGCGCCAAAACCGGTTCAGTCTTTGGGCCGCATCCCCTGCGCCATGGCGAGCAGCGCATCCTTGCGCGGCATGGACAGCATCCGATCAAACAGCGCGCGGTAATGCGCGTTGGGGCAAAACGTCGGGCCGTTGCCGAGGTTGTCGAGCGCAAGCGCGGCGCATTCGCGCGCTGGCTGCACGTTCTGCATCTTTGACGGATCGAAGCCCTGCTTGGCTGCCGCCTCGCTTTCCGTCGCGCCGGGGGTGAGCGTCAGGACATCGACTCCAGTGCCCTGCAATTCGCCCCACAACCCCTCTCCCAGCGCCACGACGAGCGCCTTGGTTGCTGCGTAAACGGTAGAAAACGGCCCACCCATCAGGCCTTCCACAGAGGATACGAGCAGCAGTCCGCCCCGCCCCCGGGCCTTGAGGCGCGGGATGAAACCGTGGGCAAGCTGCATCTGCGAATGGCAATTGACGGTGAGCATGTCCGTCATGACATCGGCGTCGATCGCCTCGAACCAGCCCTTGGCGCCAAATCCGGCATTGCTGACGACAAGTCCGATATCGAGATCCTGCGTGACAGCGGCCAGCCGCGCGGCCCCTTCCCGGTCGGCGAGATCCGCCTCGAGCACCCGCACCGTCACACCGTGTTTCTCGCCAAGTTGCGTGGCGAGGTCGTTTAGCCGATCCACCCGGCGCGCCGCCAGGACGAGGTCGAGCCCCCGCGCGGCAAGCTCTTCGGCAAATGCCGTGCCTATGCCCGAGCTTGCCCCCGTCACCAAGGCAACAGGTCCATAGCGATCCTTGAAGTCTGACATCAGCGGCCTCCCAATGCGGGAAGGCTAAAGAAAACGGGCGGCGCTGGCTATCATGCCTGCGCCGCCCGGACGATCAGTCCTGTTTTGTAGCCGGCCGCTTAGCGCAGCGAGACGACATTGTCTGAAACGCGCGGATCGCGGCGGTCGCCACGATACTGGCTGGCCATCGGCTCATCCGTGGTTTCGACAACCGCGCCCTGACCGAAGCCGTTGAACTTCGTGCGCATCGCCGCGCCGTAAGCTCCGAGCATGCCAATCTCGATATAGTCGCCCGGCTGGACATCGGACGGCAGGCCGAACGGGCCTTCCATGTAGTCCATGTCATCGCAGGTCGGCCCGAAAAAGGCGAAGTCGTTCGACAGGTCTTCGGTGCTGTCACGCAGCAGCTTGACCGGGAAACGCCAGCCGATGTGCGCGGCATCGAACAGCGCGCCGTAAGCGCCTTCGTTGATGTACAGCTCGTCGCCGCGGCGCTTTTCCACCTTGACGATCATCGAGTTGTATTCGGCGCACAGCGCACGGCCCGGTTCGCACCACAGTTCCGACGAATAGGAAACCGGCAGCGATTCGAACGCACGGTGGATCGACGCAAAGTAATCTTCGAGCGGCGGCGGCTCCATGCCCGGGTAGATCGACGGGAAACCACCGCCGACATCGATGATGTCAACCGTGACGGCCGCGTCGACAATGGCAACGCGCACGCGCTCCATGGCCTGGACATAGGCAAACGGGGTCATCGCCTGGCTGCCGACGTGGAAGCAGACGCCCAGCCAGTCCGAGACCTGACGCGCAGCCTGCAGCAGCGGCGCAGCATCGACGAGATCGACGCCAAACTTGGCGGCAAGGCTCAGCTTCGCGTGTTCGGACGATACGCGCAGGCGCACGCACAGGCGAAGGTCAGCCGCCGGCGTGCCGTCTTCAGCCTTGGTAGCCGCGACGATCTTTTCCAGCTCTTCGTGCGTATCGAGGCTGAAGGTCTTCACGCCGTGGTCGAAATAGGCTTCGCGGATGGCGGACGAGGTCTTCACCGGGTGCATGAAGCACAGCACGGCGTCAGGCAGAGCGCCGCGCGCCATGCGCACTTCGGCAATCGAGGCCACGTCGTAATGCGTGATCCCGGCATCCCATAGCACCTTCAGCAGATCCGGCGAGGGATTGGCCTTTACCGCATAGAGCGACTTGCCCGGGAACTTCTCGACAAAGAAGCGGGCGGCGCGTGCGGCAGCATGCGGTCGGTTGATAATGACGGGTTCGTCGGGCGAAAGGGCGCGAACTACAGCCGATGCGTCTTGGAAATGGTGCAACTCAAGGGACCCCCAATAGGCCTTCCGGCCAGATCAACACAAAGACGAAGCTGCCTTGCGGTTATTGGAAGTCCCCTTGGGGCAGCGGGGGGTCGATATAGGGCAGTGATTATGAACTGCAAGTGAAAATCAGACCCCACCGCCAGTGCAACTCAGAAATTGCAATTTGTTGTTTATTTATAATGCTTTATTTTAGGTTCCTGAAAGCCTCAGAACTCCACTTTCGGAGCCTGGGTGATCGCCCGTTCCGACTCGCCGATTCGCGGCATTTCGGCAGCCTGAAAACCGAAGGCAGAGGCGAACATGACCGCCGGGAACGATTCCCGCGCACCGTTGTAACGCGCCACCGCGGCGTTCAGCGCACGGCGCGCGGCAGCCAGCTTGTCCTCCACATCGGCGAGTTCGCCTTGAAGCGCCTGGAAGTTCGCGCTGGCCTTCAGATCGGGATAGGCCTCGGCCAAGGCGAAGAGCTTGCCCATGGCCGCGCCAAGACCCGCCTCGGCACCCGGATCGACCCCGCCGCCGGCTTCGGCCCGGTTGCGCGCCTCTATCACGGCATCGAAGGTTTCCTTCTCATGCGCGGCATAGCCCTTCACGGTCGAAACGAGGTTGGGAATGAGATCGTGCCGCTGGCGAAGCTGGGCATCGATATCCGCCAGCCCCTGGTTCACAGTCTGGCGCATCCCGACAAGCCGGTTATAGATAGACACCAGCATGAGCGCGAGCACAACGACTACGGCGATGATAACCAATCCAAAAGCCACGGCAGATCCCCTATCCTTCTTGCCTATGGGCTATCATAGCCGTGCCGGAGCGCAAGTCGCATGATCGTTCGGCCCGATGCCGACGCCCTGCTGGCGGGGGAACTGGGGCAATGGCTTGCGGGCCAGAACGATACGCGCGCCGCTGCCAAGGCACGCGCATCCAGGATCCGCAACTGGGGCATCATCGCCGCCTGTGCGCTTGCCGTAGTGATCGTGTTGGTGAGCGGCAATGTCGGTTCTGCAGCGCAATTCGGTTTCTTTGTCGGCATGGGCGGCTTCGGCATTGCCGAGCTTTCAAAGCGGCAGGTCACCAATACGATCAAGGGCGGCATTAACGGGGCCATTGCCCGCGCGCTGGATCTGGAATTCTCGGTCGCAGCGCAGCCCGGCGAAGAATTTGCCATCGCCAAAAGCTTCGACATGCTGCCCGGATACGACCGCGAAAGCTTCGAGGATCGCTGGCAGGGCCAGATCGGCAACCAGCCGTTCCTGCTCTATCAGGTCAAGCTTGAGGAAAAGCGCAGCAACGGCAAATCGACCACCTGGGTCGACGTATTCAACGGATCGCTGATCGACATCGGCTTTGCCCGCCGGTTTCACGGCGTAACACTGGTGGAACGCGCCGGGCGCCGCCGCAGCTTCTTCGGTCTGTTGGGAGACAAGGATTCCATCGAATTGGGCGGCTACACCCTCGCCCGCATCGATCTGGTCGATCCGCGCTTTCAGGACCTGTTCGCGGTCTGGTCGAACGATCAGGTGGAAGCGCGCTATCTCGTCCACCCGGAATATGTCGAGCGACTGATGGCAGTCGAACAGGCTTTTGCCGGCGAAAAGATCCGCGCCCTGTTCATCGAAGGCCGCATGGTCATCCTGCTGGAAAGCGGCGACCTGTTCGAAAGCGGCGGCCTGGAAGCCGACCGCGACCGCGAGCTTCTCCAGAATTGCATCGGCCAGTTCGGCACCCTTGCCGACATGGCCGTGCAGCTGAACGAGCGCCCGCGCTAATTATCAGCTAAGCCGGTCACGGAAGGTTTCCCAGCCGAAGCGCTTCACGCATTCAAGCTGATCGGTTTCGCTGTCCCACAGCCAGATTGACGGAAGCGGCACGCCGTTGAAGGTTGTCGTCTTGACCATCGAGTAGTGCGCCTGATCGAGGAACGCGAAGCGCAGGCCGGGTTCGGCCGCAACCGGCAGGCGATAGTCGCCAATCACGTCACCGGCGAGGCAGGATGGACCGCCAAGGCGCACGGCCGCGCCCTGCCCTTCGTCGATCACCTCGTCATCGACGGGCAGTTCGCCAAGCATGGCGGGGCGATAGGGCGCTTCGATCACGTCGGGCATGTGGCAGGTGGCGGAAATGTCGGTGATCGCCACCGGCATGCCGTTTTCCTGCACGTCGAGAATTTCGCCAACGAGGATGCCGGCATCGAGCGCAACCGCCTCGCCCGGTTCGATATAGACCTGCGCGCCGGTATCCTCCGCCATGTCGCGCAGGAACTGGACCAGTTCGTCGCGCTGGTAATCGGCGCGGGTGATGTGGTGGCCGCCGCCAATGTTGATCCATTTGAACTGGCCGAAATAGGGTTCGAGGAAATCGAACACCTTGTCCCAGGTGCGTTCGAGCGGGGCGAAATCCTGCTCGCACAGCGTATGCATGTGCAGCCCGTCGACCATGGCCATATGCTCGGCCGTCAGTTGATCGATGGGGAATCCCAGGCGCGAATGCGGGGCGCAAGGGTCATAGCGCGGCACCTCGCCCTCGGGGTGCAGCGGGTTGATCCGCAGGCCGATGTCAAAGTGCAGCCCCTGCGCACGCGCCGCCTCGATCTGCGGCTGAAACCGTTCGATCTGGGCCGGCGAATTGAAGATCACGTGATCCGACAGGCGCAGGATTTCCGCCATGTCCTCCGCCTTGTAGGCGGCGCAATAGGTGGTGATTTCCCCGTCGTAAAACTCGCTCGCCAGCCGCGCTTCCCACAGGCCCGAGGTGCAAACACCATCAAGATATTCGCCAACGATCGGCGCGGTCGACCACATGGAAAAGGCCTTGAGCGCGGCGAGCACTTTCGCGCCGGACCGCTCGCCAATATCCGCCAGCACGCGCAAATTGTCGCGCAGCTTCGCGGCATCGACGACGAAAGCGGGGCTTTCGACGCGGTGGAGGTCGAAGTGGGCAAATGCGCCCGGATCGCCGGCTCTGGTTTCCATGTTGTAGGTCCGATTGGTTCACGCAGAGGCGCGGAGGAAGAAAAGAGGCGCAGAGGATTATTCGGGTTTGTAGTCGTTGACCACTCTTCGAATGCCATCTTTCATCGTTTCTTCCGAAAAATTCAGCAGCAGCCCAACGGGCTGCTTGAGCAATCTCAGGTAGGTCAAAACCTGCTTGGCGTGCGCTTTGCTGAGTTGTTCGACTGCCTTTAGTTCAAGAACCAGCCGATTTTCGACGAGCATATCGATCTTGAAAGCCGGATCATACGTTTCTCCATCGAATACGGCCTTCACCTGAATCTGCCGATCGACCTTCAACCCGCGCTTTCTCAATCGCCCTGTCAGGACGGATTCATAGACGGATTCAAACAGCCCTGGCCCCAGCTCTCTATGAATGGCGATCGCCTCTGAAATGACGATTGCACTCAGTTCGTCGATTGCAATCACCAGTTCCTCCGCGCCTCTTCTTCTTCCTCTGCGCCTCTGCGTGAACTATTCCGACCTCAAATCAGAAATCGACTGGCCCATCCAGTTCCTTCACCTGCCAGGCCAGGCCGTGCTTGTTCAGCATGTCCATGAACGGATCGGGGTCCATCTGCTCCATGTTGAACACACCCTCACCCTTCCACGCGCCGGTCAGCATCATGGCAGCGCCGATCATGGCCGGGACGCCGGTGGTGTAGGAGATCGCCTGGTTGCCGGTTTCGGCATAGGCGTCTTCATGGTCGCAGATGTTGTATATGTAGAACGTCTTTTCGCCAGATCCATCCTGCGCCTCGCCAGTGGCGATATCGCCGATATTGGTCTTGCCCTTGGTCGTCGGACCCAGCGTTTCGGGCTTGGGCAAAACGGCGGCGAGGAATTGCAGCGGGACGATCTGCTGGCCCTGGAATTCGATGGGCTCAATGCCGATCATGCCGACATTCTTCAGCACGGTCAGATGGTTGATATAGGCATCGCCGAAGGTCATCCAGAAGCGGGCACGTTCCAGCTCGGGAATGAAGCGCGCAAGGCTTTCGAGCTCTTCATGGTACATCAGGTACATGTTCTTCGGCCCGACGGCGTCAAAATCGAAGGCGACCTTCTTTGCCAGCGGCGGAGTTTCGACAAACGCGCCGTTTTCCCAGTGCCGGGCATTGGCGGTGACTTCGCGGATGTTGATTTCCGGGTTGAAATTGGTGGCAAAGGCCTGCCCGTGATCGCCGCCGTTGCAATCGAGGATATCAAGCTGCCGGATGGTCTTCAGCTTGTGCTTCTTCAGCCACATGGCAAAGACACTGGTGACGCCGGGATCGAAGCCGGAACCGAGCAGGGCCATGATGCCGCGCTCCCTGAAGCGATCGTGCAGATCCCACTGCCACTTGTATTCGAACCTGGCGACGTCCTTCGGTTCATAGTTCGCCGTGTCGAGATAATCGACGCCGGCGTTGAGGCATGCCTCCATGATCGTCAGATCCTGGTACGGCAGCGCCAGATTGACCACGAGTTTCGGGCTTATCTGCTCGATCAGAGCGGTCAAAGCGGGCACGTCTTCGGCATCGATGGCATAGGTCGCAACGGACACGCCGCAGCGTGCTTTCACCGATTCGGCAATGGCATCGCATTTCGCCCTGGTCCGGCTGGCGAGGTGAATATCGCTGAAAATGTCCGGATTGAATGCCATCTTGTGCACGCAAACCGAGCTGACCCCGCCCGCACCGATCACCAGAACCTTGCTCAAGGCCGTCTCTCCTCTTGGGGAATGCAAAGGGCGCTCATATAGGCTGCTGCCATGACTTCTCAAGAACAACGCAAGCCCACGGCCGATGGCGTTGCCCACGCCGCGGCGAAAATGGCGGAAATCCTGCCGGAAACGCCGCTCCTTGAACTGGAGATTGGCGGCGCAACCATCTGGTGCAAGGCGGAATGCCTGCAACCCATCGGCGCCTTCAAGATCCGCGGCGCCTGGCACCGGCTCAGCGACCTGTCCGATGCGGAAAAGGCGGCGGGCGTTGTCGGCGTTTCCAGCGGAAACCATGCGCAGGGCGTGGCCTGGGCGGCGCGTCGGCTGGGCATCCGGGCGGCAATCGTCATGCCAAAGGATGCCCCGGCGGTGAAACTGGCCAATACCCGCGCCCTGGGTGCCGAAGTCATCCTCTATGACCGTCCCGGCGGTGAGGACCGCGATGCCGTGGCACAGCGGCTTTGCGCCGAACGAGGGGCCACCCTGGTCCACGCCTTTGCCGATCCCTGGGTGATCGAGGGGCAAGGCTCTGCGGGGCTTGAAATCGCCGCCCAGATGGCGCGGCGCGGCATTGGCGCGCCAACGCGGATCGTAGCGCCGTGCGGCGGCGGCGGGCTTACCGCAGGGCTTGCCCTCGCCTGTCCCGATGCCGAAGTCGTGCCGGTTGAGCCGGAAGGCTGGGACGATGTCTGCCGCAGTCTCGCCGCCGGGGAAATCGTGCCGGTGGGCAATGACGCGCCGCCAACGGCCTGCGATGCCTTGCAAACGCCGTCCACCCGGCCGATCAATTTCGACGTCCTGAAGGCCCGCGTACCCTTTGGCCTGTCGGTCACGCCCGCAGAGGTTCGTGCTGCCCAGCGGCTCGCCTTTGACCGGCTGCGCCTCGTCGTGGAACCCGGCGGCGCGGCGGCGCTTGCGGCGGCTCTTGCGGGCAAGGTGGCGATCGATGGGCGGACGGTGATAGTGCTTTCCGGCGGCAATACCGATGCTGCCGCCTTTGCCGAGGTGCTATCCTCTACCAATTAGGTTGCAATTGACAATCTAATTGTCTGCACGCAGTCTCCCGCCCAAGGGCAAACCTTGGGGAGAATACCGGATGCAAGCGCAGATACTCGCGCCCGCCACCGTGCTGGTTCTGTGGACCATCGTCATGCTGTTCTGGATGGCCGGATCGCGGCTTCCGGCGATGAAGAAGATGGGCGGCGGCCTTGGCAAGGCAAAGCCCGGCGGCCGTGGACAGGATCTGGAAGGCGTGCTGCCAGACAGCGTCAACTGGAAATCCCACAATCATACCCATCTGATGGAACAGCCGACGCTGTTCTATGCAACCGTGGCGGCGCTCGCGATCCTGGGGCCTGGCAGCCATGACGTGCTGTTCGCCTGGGCCTATGTCATCCTGCGCGTGGTCCATTCGATCTGGCAGGCCACGGTAAACCGCCTGCCGGTGCGGTTCATGCTGTTTCTGCTTTCAACGCTGTGCCTGCTTGTCCTGGCACTTCATGCCGCTAAACTGGCCCTGTTCGGCGGCGCATAAGGGGGAGAATACCGATGGTTGATGAACACATGGCAATCCTGAAACCGGTGGTCGTCCTGGCCGGCTGGACCATGGTGATGTGGCTGTGGATGTATGCCACGCGCCTGCCCGCGATGACGGCGGCAAAGGTCAATCCGGACGATCTGGTGCAAGGCCCGAAGACGTCGCTGGATGAGCTTTTGCCGCCCAGGGTTCAATGGAAAGCGCACAATTACAATCACCTGCACGAAGCACCGACGGTGTTTTATGCGGTAGCGATGGTGCTGGCGATGATCGGTCAGGGATCGGGGCTGAACGCCACGATCGCCTGGGCCTATGTGATCCTGCGCGTGGTCCATTCGCTGGTACAGGCAACGATCAACAAGGTGATGCTGCGCTTTGCCCTGTTCGCACTTTCAACCCTGTGCGTGATTGCCCTGGTGCTGCACGCCGCCATCGCACTTTTCCACTGATCGCGGGGGGTTCAGCGATCCCGCACGAAAAGGCTGGCCAGTTCCACGTGGGTTGACCAACGGAACTGGCCAACCGGCCGCACTTCGGCCAGCCGGTAGCCGGCTTCAACCAGAAGCGCCGCATCGCGCGACCAGCTTGACGGGTTGCAGCTGATATAGACGATGCGCTGCACGGTGCTGTCTGCCAGCCGCTCCACCTGATCACGCGCACCGGCGCGCGGCGGATCGAGCACGACGGCATCGAACCTGGCCAGTTCCGGCGGCAGAAGCGGGTTGCGGAACAGGTCGCGGTGCATTGCGAACATCGGCAGCACGGCGCGTTCCGCCGCCGTCTTGCAGGCAAGATGGGCATCGCGCGCTGCCTCTACCGCCAGCACGCGCGATCCCTGCGCGGCCAGCGCGAAGGCGAAGGTGCCCAGCCCGGAAAACAGATCTGCGACATTGGCTGCGCCTTCCAGCCATTCGCAGGCCGCGCCGACCAGCGCCTGTTCCCCATCCAGCGTCGCCTGAAGGAAGGCGCCAGGCGGCAGCGGCACGCTGATGTCGCCAAGGCGAACCGTCACCGGCTCTGGCTCCCAGATGGCTTCCGGCCCATATCCCTGATCTAGGACGATCCGCGCCAGGCCATGTTCGCGGGCAAATTCAAGCATCAGCTCGGTTGCAGCCAGCCCTTCCGCGATCAGCCCCTTGATGCCCAGATCGACGCCCTGTTCAGTCATGGCGAAATCAATATCGGCAGCCATGCGGGCATGGGCATGCTTGCCCTTCGCCGCGCCGCGACGGCCAACTTTCTGCACCGGTTGCGCCTGCCCCATGCGGATAAGCAATTTGCGCAGCGGCGTGAGCAGCGCGACGAATTCCGGCAGCATCACATGGCATTCGGCCAGTTCCACCACACGGTGCGATTTGGCCTCGCGAAAGCCGAGGGCCACGCGCCCGCCCGAGCTTTCCGCACGAAGCGATGCGCGGCGGCGGCTGGCGGGCGGGGAAAGGTGCGGCGGCGCGAACACCTGCGCCCCCAGTTCCTGGCTGCTCGACGCATTGGCGACGCGCGCCTCGACAAATTCGGCCAGCGATTGTTCGTCCAGCTGCTGCAACTGGCATCCGCCACACTGGCCGAAGTGGCGGCACGGCGGCGTTACGTGATGCGGGCCGGGTTCGATGCGGCCATCGGCGTGCAGCAGGTCGCCCGGCGCCGCTCCCCAGGCAAAGCGCCCGGACGCGGTCACCCCATCGCCCTTGGCGGCAATGCGCAGGATCGGTTCGGCGGAGTTTGAAGGTTCGCTGGTGTTCACAGACAGGCCGCGTAGGCCCCTGCCACGCATTCGGCAAGCTGTCCGGCAGCAAAAGGCCCGCCGGCAAGGCGCGCTGCCTCGCCATGAAGCCACAAACCTTCGCACGATGCCGCTAGGGGCGATGCCCCCGTGGCCAGCCGACTGGCTATGGCTCCGGCCAGCACATCGCCGGTTCCGGCGGTTGAAAGCCATGCCGATGCCCGAGGCGCAAAGGCAATGTCGCCGCGGGGCGCGGCGACCACGCTGTCCGGCCCCTTGGCCACCACGATCAACCGAGCAACCCTTGCCAGATCGCGCGCCCGATCAACCTTGCTGCCTTCGCCGCGACATCCGAAGGCTTTTTCCAGTTGCGCCAATTCCCCTTCGTGCGGAGTGGCGATGACAGGCGCTGATCGCCCGGAAAGCAGGCGCGGCGTCAGCAGCATAAGAGCATCGGCATCGAGCACGACCGGGACCGGTTGGGCCAAAACCTCGACCAGGCCTTCCAGCGCCCTGGCATCACGCCCAAGGCCGGGCCCGACGAGCAAGGCAGACCACCGCTTGTCCGCCAGCGATTCCGCCAAAGGCCGGTCATCCTGCACCAGATCGCAAGGCAGGCCCGCCGCCACGGGCCCGAGCAGTTTCACATAGCCCGCACCTGCCCCTTGCGCCGATCTCGCCGCCAATTGCGCCGCCCCCGGCATCGTGCCGGTCATGATGCCAAGCAGGCCGCGCCGATACTTGTGCGCATCGATGGCGGGCGCATTGAATTGTGTCCGGACGATCACCTTCCCTGCACCGTTGATGCGGCCGACACCGATGCCGACAAGGCGCAAATGACCCATCCGGCCTGCCGCCGGCATCAGGAAATGCGCCTGTTTCCAAGCGCCGAGCGCGACAGTGAGATCGAATGCGGGAAGCCCGGGGTTCAGCACCGCGCCGCTATCGCTCTCAACCCCCGACGGCACGTCTATCGCGATGCGGTATGCGTGGCTTTCACAGTGTCTGGACAAAAGCGCGAACACTTCGTCCGCCAGCGGACGCGCCAGTCCACTTCTAAACAGGCAATCGACCAGAACCTCGCCCTTCACCGTCGCTTCCGGGCCAAGTAGCGTGCCGCGGAAGAGGGCGCGGGCGTTTTTGGCGGCATCGGTTTTTGGTTCCATTGCGGCGATCACCACGACTTCGCCGCCGCGCTCGCGAATGGCCTCGGCGATGACATAGCCGTCGCCCCCGTTGTTGCCCGGCCCGCACAACACGGTCACGCTGCGGCCGGCCGCCATGCGCCAGACCCATTCCGCCGCGCCGCGCCCGGCGATCTGCATCAGCGCATCAACCGAAGTCCCGGCCGCGATCAACGCCTCTTCGGCGGCGCGCATCCGGGCGACAGTAAGAACCTGATCAAGTGCCACTGGCTGACGGCTCCGGCGCGGCGGGGAAGCGATAGCGATCAGCCTCCACCCGCACTTCCAGTTCCCCGCCGACGCGCTCGGTCGTGACTTCCTTGTCGCCATCTGCCGTGGCGATGCGGGTGCCGCCGTCGATCAGCACGAAGCGGCGGAACCCTCCGTCCGGGTGACGAATGATCCACACCTCACCCACATCATCGCGCGAAATTTCGCGTATGCAGGTTCGCCCAAAGGTCTTGGCGCCGCCCAGCGCGCAGGCGACGGACATGTCCTCCGGGGCAGACTCCGCGTCAATCCCGGGTGA
>JBJTLW010000065.1:0-10945 GCA_046063225.1 Novosphingobium sp.
TTGTCTCCCTGGATTTGCCCGCAGTCTTGCCGCGATCCGAGCCCACGGCAATTGCCGATCCGCCGCGACCCTGTGCCGAGCAGCCTGCCGGGCGGCTTGCCGAACAGGTGTTCAGCGTGCAGACAGTGGCGGTTGGCGACACCAGGCGGGCGGCATCGCCGGGGCGCGGCGGTTGCACCTGTTAATGAACAGGGTTGTTGATTATAGATCGGGCGACTCGCGATTATCCACGCGGGCGCCGCTGCATTCGGGAGAGACCATGGACTGCCAGCATACCGACGTGCCTTCCGTCGACGAGATCGATATCCCCGCGCTGCGCGCCAAGTACTATGCCGAGCGTGACAAGCGGCTCAATTCCAAGCTCGGCGGCCAGTACATCCACGATGGCCCGGGCCAGCTCCACGATCTGTACAACCACGATCCGCACATGGCCGTGCAGCCGCGCGAGCCGATCGTCGAGGAACTCGACGTTGCGATCCTCGGCGGCGGGTTCGGCGGGGTCATGGCGGGCTATTACCTGGCGCAGCAAGGCGTCACCAATTTCCGCAATATCGACCATGCCGGAGACTTTGGCGGTGTGTGGTACTGGAACCGCTATCCCGGCATCCAGTGCGATAACGAAAGCTATTGCTATTTGCCGCTGCTCGAAGAGACCGGCTTCATGCCCTCGCGCCGCTTCGCGCCGGGGCCGGAGATCATGGGCTATATCCGCCTGATCGCCGAGAAAAACGACTTTGCCGACAAGGCGCTGTTCCACACCCTGATCACCTCGCTGGTCTGGGATGAAAGCATCCAGCGCTGGCGGATCAGCACTGATCGCGGTGACGAGCTGCTCGCCCGCCACGTGATCATGGGCTGCGGCGTGCTCAACATGCCCAAACTGCCCGGCATCAATGGCATCGCCAAGTTCAAGGGCAAGATGTTCCACACCAGCCGCTGGGAATATGATTACACCGGCGGCAGTTGCGAGAACCCGGTGCTCGACAAGCTGAAGGACAAGCGCGTCGCTATCGTCGGCACCGGCGCGACGGCATGAAGCCGGTTTCTTCCAGCAGCGGCAGATAGCAGTAGCTTTCGTTGTCGCACTGAATGCCGGGATAGCGGTTCCAGTACCAGACGCCGCCGAAATCGCCCGAATGGTCGATGTTGCGGATATTGGTGACGCCCTGCTGCGTCAGGTAATAGCTGGCCATGGTGCCGCCAAAACCGGCGCCAAGCACGGCCACGTCCAGTTCCTCGACAATCGGATCGCGCGGGGCAACCGGCATGTGCGGATCGCTGTTGTACAGATCGTGCAGCTGGCCCGGACCGTCATGGATATACTGCGCGCCGGCCTTGGAATTGAGGCGCTTGTCACGCTCCGCATAATAGCGCGCGCGCAGGGCGGGGATGTCGATCTCTTCCGCGGATGGCAGATCGGTCAGCTGGCAGGTCATGGATTCTCCCGGGTCTTATCCTTGGACGCGAATTTGCACTAACGGACAGGCATGTCCAGTAAGCCCCGCGCGTCACGGCGATAATTGATAGGCGGCCGCCTTGCCCCGCGCTGAACGCCTGCCCCGGTTTTCCGGCCGGCCTATTCCCAGACGGCTTCGGGCGGCAGGCTCATCAGGATGGCGTCGATATTGCCGCCGGTCTTCAGGCCGAACAGCGTGCCGCGATCGTAGACCAGGTTGAATTCGGCATAGCGCCCGCGCCAGGCCAACTGCTGGCGCTTGTCCGCCTCGGTGAACTCCAACCCCATGCGGCGGCGCACCAGCTGCGGGAAGATGGACAGGAAAGCGCGCCCGACATCCTGCGTGAAGGCGAAATTGCGTTCCCACGCGGCCTCGTCCTCGCATTCCAGATGATCGTAGAAAATGCCGCCGACGCCGCGATGCACCTTGCGGTGGGGGATGTAGAAATAGTCATCCGCCCACTTCTTGTAGCGTTCGTAATAGGTGGGGTTGTGCTTCATGCAGGCGGCGCGGAATTCGGCGTGGAAATCCTCGGTATCGTCTTCATAGGGCAGCGGCGGATTGAGGTCCGCGCCGCCGCCGAACCATGCCTTGGTCGTCGTCAGGAAGCGGGTGTTCATGTGGACGGCGGGGACGTGCGGGTTGGCCATGTGGGCCACCAGGCTGATGCCCGTGGCGGAAAAGGCGTTCTGTTCGGCCGAGGCGCCGTTGATCGTCCCGGCAAAATCCTTTTGCAGCCCGCCGCTGACGGTGGAGATATTGACCCCCACCTTCTCGAACACCTTGCCCTTCATCAGGCCGCGGGTGCCGCCGCCAGTGTCCTTGTCAGCGCCATCGCCGCCCTCTTCCCCTTCGACCTCGCTGCGCTTCCACGGATCGTACTGGAAGGCCGCATCGGAGCCGGCCTCGCGCTCGATGGCTTCGAATTCGGCGCAGATGGCGTTGCGCAGCTCCTCGAACCAAGCAGAGGCGCGGGCGGTGTAAGGGGTCCAGTCGGTCATCTGTTCTCTCGTTTCGTCATTGCGAGCGTAGCGAAGCAATCCAGGGCGTAGCGCGCTGGGCTCTGGATTGCTTCGTCGCCTTGCTCCTCGCAATGACGAAGCCGAGAGCAATGCCGCCCTTGCCAAGCCAATGCGCCTACGGCAAGGGAAAGCCATGGTTCCCTTTTCGTTCGCACAGGAAGAATGGCGGCTGCTGCGGTCCGGCGCGCTGTTCTGGCCGCGCGAAAACGCGCTGCTTCTGGCCGATCTGCACCTGGAAAAGGGCAGCTTCTTTGCCCGTTTCGGCCAGATGATCCCGCCCTATGACAGCCGCGAAACGCTGGAACGGGTGGCAGGCGCGCTGAAGGAAACCGGCGCACGGCGCGTCTATTGCCTGGGCGATTCGTTCCATGACAAGGCTGGGGCAGACCGGCTGGAGCCGCACGCCGCCGGCATGCTTGCCGCGCTGACCCGCGCGACCGACTGGCTGTGGATCACCGGCAACCACGATGAAGGGCTGGGCGATGGCCACGGCGGCACCATCGTGCGCGAGGCGCTGGTCGGCGGCGTGATCCTGCGCCACCACGCCCGGCGCGGCGAAACCGGTCTGGAACTGTCGGGCCATTTCCACCCGCGCCTGCGCCTGTCGGTGCGCGGCCGCAACATCGTGCGCCCCTGCGCCGTGGCGAGCGATACGCGCATCATCCTTCCCGCCTTCGGCGCCTTTACCGGCGGCATGGACGCGGCCGACCCGGAAATCCTGGCCGCGCTGCAACCGGCCAGCCGCATCCGCGCCCTGCTCGCTACGCAGGAAAAGGTGGCCGAATTCGGGCTCTGGGCGGCCTGAGCCAATCCTTCAGCGCAAAAAGAAAGGGGCGCCGAAGCGCCCCTTTCCCTTTTTCCGTTGTCAGTCGCGCCGATCAGAACGCGAAGACCACCGTACCGCTGATCGTGCGCGGCGCGCCGATCTGGACGAACGGCACCGAACCATAGGCCGAGAGGCCGGCAGGCACGTTGAAGCAAGCGTTGCTCGACGAAGTCGAGGTCGTTGCGCAGTACGTCTGCGTCTGGTTCAAGTTGCCGCCGAATCCACCGACGTAGAACTGGTTGAACAGGTTGTAGACGTTGAGCTGCAGGTAGGTCTTGTCGTTGAGGCCCATGAACGAGAGGTTCACGCGCGCATCAAGGTTGACCATCCAGTAAGCAGCGGCCTTCGCATCATAGATCTTGGTCGCTGCCGGAACGCCAGTGGGGGTGACGCAGGTGATGGTCGTGGTGCCCGTGCAGGTCTTTGCGCCACTGGCAAGCAGCGTTCCCAGATAGACCGCTTCGTTGGTGTCGTAGATGTAGCGTTCGCCGGTGCGCTTGGCGGTGATGCCCAGCTCGACCGGACCGAAGGTGCCACGTGCCCACAGACCGATGGTCGAGGTCGGCGCGCCCGCTTCGCGCTTGCCGGCGGTCAGCGCGTAGATCGGCGTACCATCGGCGTTTTCGCCAACCGCGATGTTGTCCTTGATTTCGGACTTCATGTAGCTGGCCGAAGCGCCCATCGTCAGCCATTCGACCGGCTGTGCCGAAACCAGCGCTTCCACGCCGTACTTCTTCACGTCGCCCAGGTTACGATAGACGGTCTGGTTGATTTCCGGATCGTAGGCCGAAGCCGAACGGTTGTGGAACTGGTTGTAATAGGCCGAAACCTGCGCCTGGATCATGCCCGAACGATAGCGCAGGCCAAGGTCGAAGTTGTCGGTGGTTTCCGGCTTCGGCTGCGCACGGCTGGTGCTCAGCGGGAAGTAGAACGCGTTGTACAGGTTGTCGGTGCCCGGAACCGAGAGGTTCTGGTTGAAGTTACCGAAGACGCTGACGTTGTCCGCCGCGTTCAGCACGAAGCCGACGCTCGGCAGCAGCTTCTTGTAGTTGAACACGCGGCGCTGCGGCGGCGCCCAGCCGGTGACCGTGATGGCGCCGGTGGTGGCGTTGGTGGTCGCCGAATAGGGGTTCAGCGTCTGCGCCGAAGTGGCCAGCGCGGTGTTCGAGCTGAAGCATTCGACGAAACCGCTGGCCGAGCTGGTGAAGCAGTTGTTGGTCAGGTCGCGCTTGAAGAACGGCATACGCGCGCCGAGCGTGACGACCAGGCGGTTGTCCATGAATTCGCCGCGGTATTCGGCCGAAACCTGGTGCAGGATGGCGAACGACAGGCGGTCGCGCTTCTGCAGGATCGCGCCCGTGGCGTCCTTCGACGGGTTGTTGACCGGGAACACGTCCACCGGTGAACCGTTGGCGATCAGTTCGCCCACTTCACCGGTCTGGCGGTGACGTGCACGGTCCCAGGTGTAGTTGACGCGGAAGGTGTGCGCGTCGTTCATGTCCCACCGCAGGCCGGCGATGACGCCGTAACGGTTGGTCTGCGTCTGGCTGGGAGCCAGCATCAGGACCTGATCGAGCGTATCGCCGTCACCGTTGATGTCGCGGTTGAAATAGGGCGCGCCGCCAAGGTAGCCGGTGGCGTTGAGAACGCCGGCCGTGGTCGGATCAATGTCACGCGTGCCTTCACGCGCGCTCACCGTGCCGCCGCCGTTGGCCTTCACGTACTGGAAGCTCGGGTCGACGGTCAGGATGATGTTGTCGGTCAGGCTGAAGCGCGAGTTGATGCGGATGTTGCCCGTGTTCGACGGGTTGAAGCGGCGGTCGAATTCGCTGCCGCAGGTGCTGGCCGCATCGGCCACGCCCTTGACGCCCGGTGCGATCGTGCAGGGCCAGTTGATCAGGTACTGGCGCTCACCGGCGTTGGTCGGATAGCGGTTGTTCGAACCCGAACCGACGACGCGCGGCGCCGAGTTGGTCGGCGACTGCGTGGTATCGATGCGCAGCGGCAGCGAACCGAAGAAGTTGTTGCGGTTCTGGTTGTAGTGGCCCGAGATCGAGACGAAATCGTCGCCAGCAAGCGGGATGTACAGCTTGGCGTTGTACTGCTGCTTGTCGACCTTGCCGTAGTTGTTGAACGGGTTCTTGTTGCGCGCCATCGAGGCCGAAACGAAGGCGCGGATGCCGCCCGAGGTCAGGTCGCCGGTTTCGATCTTGCCGAACATGCGCATGAAATCATACTCGCCGGCCGAGCCCGAAAGCATGACGCCGAAATCGCGGTCCGGCTTCTTGGTGCGGTAGTTGACGGTGCCGCCGGCCGCCGATGCGGTGGGGCTGTCAACGTCGGTGGTGCCTAGGTTGACGTTGACCTGTTCGATCAGTTCCGGGTCGATCTGCTGGTTCGAGTAGATCGCGTAGTTGCCCGAATCGTTCAGCGGAACGCCGTCGAAGGTCAGGCTGATGCGGTCGGACGAAAAGCCGCGCATGTTCAGCGTGCCGCCCGACGAACCGTAGGCGTCGTTGTTCTGGAACGAGACGCTGGGGACCTGGTTGATCGTGTCGAGAATGGTCTGACCGGGGTTCTGGCGGGAAATGTTTTCCTGCGTCAGGACAGCCTTGGCCTTCGCCGTGTCAGGCGCGGAAATGCCGCCCACTTCCTGCACGCCGGTGCGGGTGCCGGTGACGATGATTTCCTTGTCGAAATCGACCGAACCGGTCGACTGCGCGAAGGCGGGAGCGGCAAGGCCGAAGGCGAGCGGAACGCTGGCGGCGCTGACGGCGAGGAACGACTTGAACTGCATGGTTTTACAACCCCGGTTGCCCCCCGATCTGCCCCAGGGGGAAGTTGGCAAATGTTTCGCACCGGAAGCCCCGCGAATCAGCGGCAAATCCGGCCCTGCCGGGCTAATACAGGCACCGGCCCCTCTCCTGAACACCCTTGCATGACAGTCTGTTGACAGTCTGACGGGCCATTTCGGCCTTGCGAAAGATCGTTACAACAGACACCATCCCTACGTAATATTCATGCCGGGTTCAGCAGAATCCGCGAAATTCCGGGGTGAGAGGGCAAAGCCGCCAAGGACGAATGTTGCTGCACTGCGGCAATTGTGCAACGGTTACGTCTGAAACGGGAAACGGGGGCTCCTTGGGCGCGCATCATCACCACCATGCCGATGGCCACGGCCATGCGCACGGACATGGCCACGGACATGGGCACGGACATGGGCACAGCCATGCCCACGGCGCGCACGGCACCGCCTTTGCGCTGGGCGTGGCGCTCAACACTGTCTTCGTGCTGGTCGAGGCCGGATATGGCTTCCTCTCGGGCTCGATGGCGCTGGTCGCCGATGCCGGGCACAATCTGTCGGACGTGCTTGGCCTGCTGATCGCCTGGGGCGCCGATACCCTGTCCGCCCGCCCGGCAAACGAGAGGTTCACCTACGGCTACAAGAGCTCGTCGATCCTCGCCGCGCTGGCGAATTCGGCGTTGCTGATGCTGACCATCGGCGCGATCGGGGCGGAAACGATCCACCGCTTCTTCAGCCCGGAGCCGGTCGCCGGCCACACGATGATGGTCGTCGCCGCCATCGGCATTGCCATCAACGCTTTCACCGCCATGCTGTTCGCCAAGGGCAGCAAGCACGATATCAACCTGCGCGGCGCCTTCCTGCACATGCTGGGCGATGCGGCGGTTTCGGCCGCCGTGGTTATCGCCGGGCTGGTCATCCTGTCGACCGGGTGGATCTGGATCGATACGGTCACCGGCCTGCTGATCGTCGCCGTCATCGGCTGGTCAACCTGGGATCTTGCGCGCGAGGCAATCAAGATGGGCCTGCTGGGCGTGCCGCGCGGCATCGATGCCGCCGCGGTGCGCAGCCTGCTGGCCTCGAGCGCCGGGGTGGAGGCCGTCCACGATCTCCACATCTGGCCGATGAGCACCAAGGAAACGGCGCTTACCGCGCACCTTGTCATGCCCGGCGGCCATCCGGGCGATGCCTTCCTGCACGATCTGGCCGATCACCTGCGCCACGATTTCGGCATCGTCCACGCAACCTTCCAGGTGGAAACCGGCAATGGTCCGTGCCATGCTGCGCGGATGCACGAAGCCGGCCATGACCACGCGGACTGAAACCACCCGAAACGACCTGGCCGAAGCCATCGGCCGCATCGCGGCGGGGGATCGCCGGGCGCTCGATTTCGTCTATCGCGCCACCTCGGCGAAGCTTTTTGGCATCTGCCTGCGTATAGCCAAGGACAGGGGCGAAGCGGAGGACGCCTTGCAGGACGTCTATGTCAACTTGTGGAACGTGGCCGACCGGTTCGATCCGGCGCGGGCGAGCCCCGTCAGCTGGCTCGCGGTCTTTGCCCGCAACCGCACGATAGACCGGCTGCGCCGCCGCCGACACGTCGCCTCTGCCGCTCCGGTCGAAGCGGCGGAGCAGGTGGCCGATCCGCAGCCCACGGCCGAAGCGGCGCTGCTGGCGGGAGAGGCCGATGCCCGCATCCACGGGTGCCTTGACGGCCTCGACGATCCGCAGCGCGGCGCCATTCGCACCGCCTTTTTCGACGGCGTCACCTATTCCGACCTCGCCCAACGGCTCGGCATGCCGCTGGGCACGGTAAAGTCCTGGGTGCGGCGCGGACTGGCCCGGCTGAAGGTGTGCCTCGAATCATGACCGAGCGCGAATTTCTTGCCGCCGAAATGGCGCTGGGCCTGCTGGAAGGCGAAGAGCTGCTGACCGCGCGCGGCCTGATGATCAGCGATCCGGACTTTGCCGCGCTTGTCGCCGGATGGGACGAGAAGCTGGCGCCGCTGCTCGACGGCATCGATCCGCAAGAGCCGCCGGCAGACCTGTGGGCGCGCATTTCGCAGGCGATAGACGCTGCACCGGCCGGCGGCGCGGCGGACGGCAATGTCATCGCGCTGAAGCGCCGCCTGCGCCGCTGGCAATGGGCCACCGGGCTTGCCGCCCTCGCCGCCAGCCTGTTCGCGGTGCAGGTGCTGTCTCCCCAGTTCGCTCCCGCTCCGCCGGCACCCGTGGCCGCGCCGCTGGTCGCCACCTTCACCCTGCCGAGCACGGACACGCGGCTGGGCGTGACCTATCTGCCCGATCGCGGCGATCTGCTGGTGAGCGCCGATGGCCTGGCCGGCGATGGCGTCCACGACCACGAATTGTGGCTCGTCCCGCCCGAGGGCAAGACGATCTCGCTGGGCCTCGTCACGCCGGACCGGTCAACCCGCGTCCACCTGCCGGACGATCTTGCCGCGCGGCTGCGCGCCGGTGCGGTTCTGGCCCTGACGCGCGAACCGCTGGGCGGGTCGCAAGGGCGCAAACCCGGGCCGATCGTGGCGACGAGCAAATTTTCTTCGACGTGATGCATCCGTAGCCGCACCGGCTGCGTAACTCCCCGTGCAAGGCGCCCCCAGCCTTGATCACCAAGGAGTTTATCTGATGAATCGCAAGACGCTTACCCTCGCCGTTGCCGCGCTTGGCCTTGGTTCGGCTGCCGTTTCGGCCCCCGCCATCGCGAACCATCACATGAAGGCCCCCGTCGTTGGCGGCGCGGCAATGTATCCGACGCGGAACATCGTCGAGAACGCGGTCAATTCGAAGGTGCACACCACGCTGGTCGCCGCGGTCAAGGCCGCCGGTCTGGTCGATACGCTCGCCAGCCCCGGCCCCTTCACCGTCTTCGCGCCGACCAACGCCGCCTTCGCCAAGCTGCCGGCCGGCACCGTTGAAACCCTGCTGAAGCCGGAAAACAAGGACGCGCTGACCAAGGTGCTGACCTATCACGTCGTCGCTGGCCGCGTGCTTTCCACCGATCTCGTCAAGATGATCCGCGCCGGTGGCGGCAAGGCGGAATTTGCCACGGTGCAGGGCCAGAAGCTGACGGCACGCCTGATGGGCAAGCACATCGTCATCACCGATGCCAATGGCGGCCAGACCACGGTGACCCAGGCCAATGTCCTGCAATCGAATGGCGTGATCCACGTGACGAACGGCGTGTTCCTGCCGCGCTGATCGCCAGACCCTTCCCCGCGCCGCATACCGACCTGCGGCGCCGCGCCCTGTCCCCGATTCCCCTACCCGGGGGCGGGGCGCCCCCTTTCTCAGCCGGCGATGAATTCGTGCCGCGCGCCCAGGAAGTCATCGGGATCGATGGCGAAACCGGCGGAAACGCAGCCCTGATCGGTGACGCGCAGCTGGGCCTTGCCGGTGAAATGGCCGCGCGCCCGGTCAACATCGTCCACCTGCCAGACGAGCGCGTAGATGCCGTTCTGCACCTTGCCGAGGAAAGCCCCGAGCGGGCCGGAGGCGGCATCGTCCGGCTGGATGAAAGCCACCCGCGTATCGCCCAGCCGGATCACCGCACGGCGCGCCGGTTGCGGCAATGCGGTGCGAGCATCCTCGATCACTTCGCCGTCGCACAGCCCGGTGAAGAAATGCAGCGCCTTGTCCACATCGGGCACGACGCAGGCGATATGATCCAGCCGCAGCACGCCCGAGGCATGGCCCTGCCCCACGTCCGGCCCCCAGCCCTTGCGGTCATAAGGATCGTTCGGCATCGGCACTTCGCAGACTTCCAGCAGCACGCCGCCGGTGCTTTCGGGCTTCACGAAGAAGAAGAAACCATAGTCGCTGGCCGTCACCGCGCCGGCATCGCGGAAGGCCTGGCTGGCGGCCTTGCCATCGGCCACCTTCAGTTCGAACGAATGGAACGCCTGGCCGATCTTGGCCGCCATGCGGGCAAAGGGTTTTGACAGGTCGTCCGGATGGCGCGGCGCCATCGGTTCAACCATGTGGTTGGTGACGTAAAGCAGCGCGGCATCGCGATCTTCGGCGGGGAAATAGTTTTCCGCAAAGACCAGCCCGCCCAGCGCATCCTGATAGAGCAGGCGGCACTTGTAGATATCGGTGGTGGCGTGGATCGTGTGGATCACGCGGGATACGGCGATGCGATCGGTCATGGCGTGATTACTTCACCGCCGGGACCATCCCTGCAACAGTCAGCCGCGCCGCCGGGACGATATAGCCAAGATATGCGAAATGATACCAGGCCGGGTAATCGTTCCAGATCAAGTACAGATGGTTGGGCAGCGATGCAGCGAGCACCAGCCAACCCACCCACATTCCCGCTTGCCCATTATCGCGCGCGGCCCGGGTTGCCGTCGCCGCGGCTGCAACCACGCTGATGAGGCCGATCAAAAGGCGGGCGATCAGCATCACGAAATCGTAGGATTTCTGTGGAATGGCGGCCTCGTAGCCAGGCCAGAATGCGCGCATGGCGGCAAAGCAGAGCGCTGCGGCCGAAAGGCCGGCTGCAATTCCGGCAATAACGCCAATGAAAAGGCGGCTACCGGAAGCTGTGCCGACAGCCCCGGCCATCTCAGGCCGCGGCTTCCTTGCCCTTCAGCACCCGCACGGGTTCCTTGCGGCCTTCGACCACGTCCTTGTCGACCACGACTTCGGCAATGTCTTCCTCGGTCGGGATGTCGAACATGGTGTCGAGCAGGATGCCTTCGACGATCGAACGCAGGCCGCGCGCCCCGGTCTTGCGGGCGATGGCCTTGTTGGCGATGGCTTCCAGCGCATCGTCGGTGAAGGTCAGCGTCACGTCTTCCAGATCGAACAGGCGGGC
>JBJTLW010000066.1:0-10993 GCA_046063225.1 Novosphingobium sp.
CACATAGGCGCGGTAGGGCTCCATCGTCACATTGTTGCCGACATCGAGCAGGAACAGGATGGCAAAGGCCATCATCAGGCTTTGCGCAAAAGGCATGAACAGCAGCCCGGCGCTGCACATGATCGCGCCGATCAGGAAATAAGGGGTGCGGCGGCCATAGCGCGACAAGGTGCGGTCGCTCATCACGCCGATCAAAGGCTGGACGATGAGCCCGGTCAGCGGCCCGGCGATTCCCAGCCAGGGGAAATCCTTCTCATCCGCGCCGATGTAGGCGAAGATCGGATTGGCCTGCTGCAGGCCAAAGCTGAACTGCAGGCCGAGGAACCCCAGATTCATCTGCAGGATCCGCGCGACGGACAGATGCGGACGATGGGCAGTCATGGCATTCTCCCCCGGTGCGTCTGTCGGCACCGACGGAGCCCTTTTCTCACAGCTTGAGGCGCAGGGCAACAATCGATTGCATAATCTATAGTCGGCCGTCTTTTCGGGCAGCCCGGCCATAGACCAGTTCGAACAGCGGGCTGGCCATCAGGGTGGTGACGATGGCCATCAGCACGAGGATAGAGAACAGCTCTTTCCCGATGATTCCGCGCTGCAAGCCGATGTTGATGACGATCAGTTCCATCAGCCCGCGCGCGTTCATCAGCGCGCCGATGGCCAGGGCCGAGGCGTTGTCCTGCCCGCTCAGCCGCGCCGCCAGATAGCTCGCCCCGCCCTTTGACAGGATAGAGGCAACAAGGACGGCAAGCGACACCAGCAGCAAGGTCGAATCGGCCAGTACGGTCAACTGGGTGTGCAGGCCGGAATAGGTAAAGAAGAACGGCAGAAACAGGACGACGGTTACCGGCTCAAGCCGGCTGCGCACCATGTCCGCCAGCTTGCCGCGCGGCATGGCCGTGCCCAGCAGGAAGCCGCCGAACACCGCGTGGATGCCAACGAAATCCATGGCCCAGGCGCACAGCAGGTACAGCACCAGCACGATGGCCAGCAAGGTTTCCTCACCCCAGATCGGCAGCTTGCCTTCCAGCCGGACGAGCAGACGGGGCGCGATGAAAACCATGAACAGCGCGAAGGCCGATCCGCCGCCGATGGCCAGCCATGCCAGATGCGCGCCGCCGCCGAAACTGGCGAGGACGAGTGCGATCACGGCCCAGGCCCCGGCATCGCCGATCGCACCAGCCGAAAGCGAAAGCGTGCCCAGCGTCGATCCGGAGAGGCCGCGTTCGTGGATGATGCGCGCCAGCATGGGAAAGGCGGTGATGGCAATGGCCGCCCCCAGAAACAGCGAGGCTTCCAATTGCGTCACCTGCGGCGCGAACAGGCCGCCGCTTTGCTGCATCCATGGTGCCAGAGCTGCGGCTGCGAGAAACGGTGCCGCCATGCCAGCGAAGGACACGAGCGCCGCCCCCCGCGCACTGGCGCGGAACTCATCGCGATCAAACCCAAGGCCGACGAGGAACATGTACAGCCCGACGCCAAACTGGGCGATGACGAACAGCAGCGGCTTGCTTTCGGCCGGGAAAAGGAACGCCTGCACATCCGGCGCGACGGCGCCAAACAGGCTGGGGCCGAGCACGACTCCGGCAATCATTTCCCCCACCACGCGCGGCTGACCAAGCCAGCGCCGGGCGAGGCTGCCCACCAGCCGGCAGGTCAGCAGGATCACCGCCACCTGCAGGAAGAAGGCAATGCTCAGTTGTGCCGGTGTCATGACGTCTGCCCCAATCGCGAAAGCGCCATCACCATGGGCAATGGATCGCGCGACCATGCAAAGGATTGCAGGCGAGAGCAAGCGTGTCGGCCGCGCCAAGCGGCTTTGCCCGGCGGCAGCGGCCCTACCCGCGAACCGCCGGGTCGTTCGGCAAGGTTATTTCTGGCGCGTGCCGCGCACCGGGAAAGTGCCGAAGGGACCGTTGGAATTGTCGCCCACAAGTTCCCCGTCGCGAATGGTCAGGTCATAGCTGATCGATATCGGGAAAGGCAGCGATGCCCGTCCTTCCAGCTTGATCCGGCCATTGGCGAAGGCCCCGGCAAGATCGGCGCTACCCTGCGAGGCGATGGCCTTGCCGGTCACCTTGTCCCCCTGCACCGCCAGATCGAGCACGGCATCCTGCGGCCCGGCAGAGCTTTGGATGACGATGGCCCACTTGCCGGCGAAGTCCGGCGCCTTGGCGGTGGAGGCCGCCTGCGCCTTCATCCTGTCCGCCAGCGCCTTGCGCTCGGCCGGCACCTGCTGGGCGCGGCTGCGCAGGAAGAAGCGGATCGTTTCGATATCGCCGTCCTTGAGCTGGGGGAACGGCGGCATGCCGTTAAGCTTCAGCGCGCCGCCATGGACCACGGATTTGAACGTGGCCGCATCGGTGATGATCGGCGAATAGCGCAGGTCCGGCGCGGCCCCGCTGGCAACCGCGTTCCAGCCGTGACAGACGAGGCAGGCGTTGGTGCCATAGAGCATGGCCCCGGCCTGGGCGCGGGCAGCATCCACCCGGAAGTCCGGATCGGCGGGCGGCTGCGGTTCGGTATAGGCGAAGGGCGGTATCGTGTCCGTCCCGTCAAGCGTGAAGGTCAGCACGCGGCGCGGCAGGCGATAATCGGTGCGCAGGCCGGCATTGCCCAGCGTCTGCATCCCCGCGCCCTGGCCGCCCGCACCGGTGATGACGGTGATGTATTGCTTGCCGTTCATCCGATAGGAAATCGGCGCGCCGACAATCGGGCTTTCGGTCTTGAACGACCAGACTTCCTTGCCGCTTGCCGCATCATAGGCCACGAAGGTTCCGTCCATGCGGCCCTGAAACACCAGACCGCCAGCCGTCGCCATGGTGCCGCCGGGCCAGGTTCCGGGCAGGTCCACGCGCCAGGCTTCCTTTTGCGTCACCGGGTTCCACGCCTTCAGATAGGACTTGTGACCGCCGGGCAGATCGACTTCCGGGATCAGCGTGGTGCCCATGCCGGATACGAGTTCGCCGCCGCCCTTCTGCCCTTCGCCGATCAGCGCGCCCAGATCCTGGACCGGGATATAGACGAGGCCGGTCTGCGGGCTGTAGCTTTGCGGCATCCACGAATGGGCGCCCGTCGGCCCCGGCCACATCTCGAACAGGCCGGGCTTGCCGTTGTAGCGAATCCCCGGGTTTTCGACCGGGCGGCCGGTCTTGGGATCGATCTTTTCCGCCCAGGTCACCTTGGCGATCTTTTCCGCCGAGATGAACTGGCCGTTTGTGCGATCGATCACATAGAAAAAGCCGTTCTTCGGCGCCTGCATCAGCACCTTGCGCGGCTTGCCTTCAACGTCGATCGTCGCCAGAGTCATGTCCGCCGTGGCCGTACAGTCCCACTGTTCGGCGGGGCACAGCTGATAGTGCCAGACATATTCGCCGGTATCGGCCTTCACCGCGACGATCGCGGAAAGGAACAGGTTGTCGCCGCCGCCGGGGCTGCGCACCGTCTGGTTGTAGGGATAGCCGTTGCCGACGCCGAGGTAGATCAGCCCCAGTTCGGGATCGAAGCTGAAGGCGTTCCACGCCGTGCCGCCGCCGCCGCGGCGCGAACCGTCGGGCTTTTTCCAGCCGGCTGGCCAGGACTTGGCCGTCAGTTCGTCTGCCTTGGCGCCCCCGGCGCTCGGCTCCTCGCCCGGCACAGTGTAGAATCGCCAGGCGCGCTTGCCGGTGGCGGCGTCATAGGCGGTGATGAAGCCGCGTGCCGCGCTGATATCGGCGCCGCCATAGCCGACGATAACCTTGCCGCCGAACACGCGCGGCGGGCCATTGTACTGGCGCGGCGCGGGGTCGGGATTGTCCTGAACCTTCCAGGCTTCCTTGCCGCTTTTGGCGTCGAGCGAGACGACCCAGCCGTCGGTTGTGGTCAGGAAGACGTGCCCGGCATCATAGGCAATGCCCTTGCTGCCCCAGCCCAGCCCCATCGATGAGGTTGCCCGTTCACGGGTGCCGCCATCGTATTCCCACAGCGGCTTGCCGCTGACCGCATCGAGCGCGCGGATGTGCGAGTGGCCGGTGGTGATGAACACCTTGCCTTCGGCCATCAGCGGCGTGGAAGCGGAATAGCCCGGTTCCAGATCGTAATGCCAGGCAAGCTTCAGGTTCGCGACATTGCCGGTATCGATTTCGTCCAACGGGGAATAGTGCGTTTCATGCCCGGTGCGGCCCCAGCTGGGCCATTCATCCGGGTTGGCGACCATGGCATCCTCGATCGGATTCGCCGGCCCGCCCGAGCAGGAAGCAAGCATCGCCAAGGCGGCAAACGCTCCTAAAACGCGGCTGATCTGCACCTTGATCACGGCTTCTCCCCTTCCCTAGTCACATTTTATGCCCGGCACGGTACACCGCCATGCCGATTTGCCGAAACTTATGATACACAAAGGCGCATAACGTGTCTAACGTGCCGCCACAAGAGCAAGTTCGACGCCATCGGGAGAAGTTTGACAATGCAAATGTCGGGAGAGCAACAGGTTGCCGCGCCACGCCAGCGGGTTTGGGAGGCGCTGAACGATCCCGCCGTCCTTTCGCAGTGCATCCCCGGCTGTCAAAGTCTTGAAAAGGAAGCGGATGACCGGTTTGCCGCCGTCGCCGAAGTGAAGATCGGCCCCATCGGCGCGCGCTTCAAGGGCAATGTCCAGCTGTCGGAAATCGACGCGCCCAATGGCTATGTGATTACCGGTTCAGGCAACGGCGGCATCGCCGGCAGCGCCAAAGGCGGAGCGCGGGTGCGGCTGGCGGATGGGCCGGGCGGATCGACCATCGTGTCCTACACCGTCGATGCCGAGGTTGGCGGGCGCATGGCGCAGTTGGGCGGCCCGATCATCGATGCGACAGCGCGCAATCTGGCCGGCAAGTTCTTTGCGAAATTCGGCGAAGTGGTGAGCGGAACCACCGCACCTGCCCCGCAGGCGACAGACGCCGCTTCGGCCGCGGCTGTCGGCGTGGTCGCCTCACCAGCTCCGTCGGGCTCGCTTCCGTGGGGCTGGATCGCTGCGCTGGTCGCTGCGCTCCTCTCCGGCTACTGGTTTGGCCTGAACGCGCAGACGCTCGGCACCCTGGCCGTGGTTGTGGCGCTGATGATCGTCGTTGCCGCAGCGGCCTTTGAAGCCGGCCGCCGTGGGGGCCGCCGATGAAGCCCGCCCCGTTCGACTATGTCGCGCCCACGAGCCTCGAAGAGGCCTGCGCCATCCTGTCGGAAGCGGGCGGCGGGGCAACGCTGATTGCCGGCGGGCAAACCTTGATGCCCTTGCTCAATCTGCGGATGAGCCAGCCGTTCATCCTTGTCGACGTGAATCGCATTGCCGGTTTTGCCGGTGTATCGCGCACCGAAGGCGGCACGCGGATCGGCCCGGCGACGCGGCAGGCCGATGCCTTGCAGGACGCCACACTGGCACGCCACGTTCCCGCTCTGGTGCAAGCGCTGGGCCATGTCGGCCACCACCAGACCCGCAACCGTGGCACCGTGGGCGGATCGGTCGCGCTGGGCGAACCGGCGGCGGAAATGCCCGCCACGGCTGTGGCGCTTGGCGCGACAATCGCCATCGCTTCGGTGCGCGGCACGCGGCACGTGGCGGCGCGCGATTTCTACGTCGGCCCCTACATGACCGTGCTGGAACCGGACGAGATCGTCACCGGCATCGCCTATCCCGACTGGGGCGAGAACCAGATCGTGCTGTTCCGCGAGGTTGCTCGGCGACCCGGAGATTTCGCGCTGGTCGGCATGGTCGGCGCGCTGGCGATGGACGGCCCGCGGATTGCCCGTGCGGGGCTGGCGTGGTTCGCCATGGGCGGAACACCACTGGCTATGACGCAGGTGGAAGCGGCGCTGACTGGCAAGACGCTCGACGAAATCGATGCCGGCGCGCTCGCCGAACTGGCCCTAGCCGGGACCGCGCCCTTCGACGATTCCCACGCCAGCGCCGAATATCGCCGCACCGTCGGCCGGCGAATTTTCATCAAGACATTGCACGAAGCCATCGGCGCGAGGGAAGCAGCATGAGCGAGCACACGATCGAAATGACCGTCAACGGCGCTCGCCTGGCGGCAACCATCGAAGCGCGCACGAGCCTTGGCGATTTCCTGCGCAACGACGGCGGCTGGACCGGCGTCCACCTCGGCTGCGAACACGGCGTCTGCGGTGCCTGCACCGTGATCGTCGATGGACGGGCGGTGCGATCGTGCCTGATGCTGGCCGTGCAGGCGAACGGTGCGCAGGTCACCACGGCCGAGGGGTTGGCTTCGAGCGATGGGACACTCCATCCGGTCCAGCAGGCCATGCGCGAGAACCACGGCCTGCAATGCGGCTTCTGCACGCCGGGCGTGGTCTGCACATTTGCCGCGTTGATGGACGGCGATGCCAGGCCTGACGAGGCGGAGCTGGTCGATGCCATGTCCGGCCACATCTGCCGCTGCACCGGCTACCAGGGCATCCGCAAGGCCGCGAAGGCGCTGGCGGAAGGCACCGTGGGCCAGGGAGCCGAGGCATGAGCGCGCCCGCCAGCCCTGCGGCCGGCATCGGCGCCGCGCGCCTGATCGGCAAACGGGTGGAGCGCAAGGAAGACGCACGCCTGCTGACCGGGCGCGGGCAGTTCACCGACGATGTCGTGCTGCCCGGAATGCTGCACGTTGCCTTTGCCCGCAGCCCGATAGCACGCGGCACGATCGTGGCGATCGATACGGCGGCGGCGCGCGATCTGCCCGGCGTCCACGCGGTCTATACGGCCAAGGATCTGGCCGCCCGCCCGATCACCATGATGAGCTTTTTCTTCGGCCCGTCCGAAGTGCCGATCACGCCGCTGGCCGATGGCTATGTGCAATACGCCGGCGATCCGGTGGCGCTGGTCATCGCCGACAGCCGCGCGCTGGCGGAAGATGCGGCATCGCTGATCGAGGTAACCTACGAGGAACTCGATCCGGTCGTTTCGCTGTCCGACGCCAAGGCCAAGGGCCCGATCCATCCGGGCACCGATAGCAACGTCGCCACCGAAATTGGCGACGAGGAGCCGGAAGACGAACTGGCCGACATGCTGGGCAGCGCGGCGTTCCGCGTCAAGCAACGGGTGGTCCACCAGCGCATTTCGCAGGCCCCGATGGAAAACCGCGTCGTCCTTGCCACGCGCGAAGGGCCGGAAGAGCTGACCGTCTACATCACCTGCCAGAGCCCGCACAACATTGCACGCTGGCTGAGCCTGGCGCTGGGCCTGCCGCAAACCGCGATCCGCGTGATTTCGAAGGACGTTGGCGGATCGTTCGGGCTGAAGAACACGCCGTGGAAAGAGGAATGCGCGGTAATCTGCGCGGCCTGGCTGTTCGGGCGCCCGCTGAAATGGACCGAAGACCGCTGGGAAGCGCTGACCGCATCGAATCAGGCGCGCGAGCAGGAGATGGATCTCGACGTCGCCTTTGACGCCAATGGTCGCCTGATTGCCGGCCACGCGGTCTACGATTGCAACAACGGCGCCTACCCGCAGGGGGCGGACAGCAACATTGCCGTGCACATGTTCCTGTGGGCGGCCTACAAGATGCCCGCCTATTCGTTCCTGTCGCGCGGTTGGTACACCAACACCAACGGCCTGGCCGCCTATCGCGGCCCCTGGGCGATGGAATCGCTGATCCGCGAGACACTGCTCGACAAGGCGGCGCGGAAGATCGGCATGGATCCGGTGGACCTGCGGCGGCGGAACCTGCTCTATCTGACCGACCAGCCGGCCGTATCGTCTATGGGCATCCCGGTCGATGACATCACGCCGGGCGAATGCCTCGACAAGCTGACCGACTATTTTGACATCGCCGCCTTCCGCAAGGAACAGGCCGAGGCGCGCAAGCAGGGCCGTTATCTGGGGCTGGGCATTGCCGCCTATATCGAGCCGACCGGTTCGGCAGGCTCCATGGCGCCGATGACGGGCGAACTGGCCCAGGTGCGGATCGAGCCGACCGGCAAGGTTACCGCCGCCATGTCCACCCACAGCCAGGGCCACGGCACCGCCACCACCATGGCCCAGTGCATCGCCGACCGGCTTGGCGTGGCTTACGAGGATGTCACCGTGTTCGAAGGCGACAGCGCCCACGGCGGCTTTGGACCCGGCGCGGCGGGCAGCCGGCAAGGGGTGATCGGCGGCGGCGCGGCGATCCGCGCGGCGGAATTGCTGGCCGACAAGGTGAAGACCCTGGCCGCGCACCTCTACAACGCCTCGCCCGAAAGCGTTTCGATCACGGACGGCATGGTCCACGTTGCCGGGGCGCCGGAAATGTCGCGCCCGCTGGGTGAGCTCGCCGGTATCGCCTATGGCGAGCCGGATCGTTTGCCGCCGGGGCTCGAAACCGGGCTGGAAGCGCAGTTCCGCTATCAGCCGCCGCCGATGACCATGACCAGCGCGGCGCACGCCTGCGTGGTCGAGGTCGATGCAGACACCGGCTTCGTGAAGATCCTGCGCTGGATCAGCAGCGAGGATTGCGGAACGGTGATCAATCCCGGCGTGGTCGAAGGGCAGATTTCCGGCGGACTGGCGCAGGCCATCGGCATGGTTCTGCTGGAAGACATGCCTTATGACGATCGCGGCAATCCCAAGGCGGCGACCTTCAAGGACTATCTGATGCCGGCGATCAGCGACGTGCCGATGTTCGAATATGTCCACGCCAACACCCCGTCGAAAACCATCGGCGGCATGCGCGGCGTGGGCGAAGGCGGCGCGATCATCGGCCCGCCGACGCTGGTCAACGCCATTGCCGATGCGCTGAGCCCCTTTGGCGAGATCGAGGAATTGCGCTTGCCGCTCACCCCGGCGCGCATCCTTGACGTGATCGAGCAGCGCGATGTTTCGGGGCCTGCTGCGCCTCAGGCCACGCCAAGCCAGCCCGAACCAGCACCGGCACCTTTGGTAGCGCAGACGGCCCCGGAACCGGCTGCTCCTGCCGCATCATCAGGCCCGGCGCGCATCGATGGGGACTGGAACGCCGTCCTCAAAACGCCGATGGGCCCGCAGGCCATGGTGCTGACCCTGCGCAGCGATGGCAGCGCCGTGTCTGGCGCGCTGAGCAGCCCGGAGGGATCGCAGGAATTCACTGGCGGCACACTGGAAGGCAACCGTGTTCGTTTCGACCTGAAGGTCGAAAAGCCGATGAAGATCACCCTGAAATACGACATCGAAATTCAGGGCGATACGCTCGCCGGCAAATGCAAGATGGGCATGTTCGGATCGGCCAAGGTAACCGGCACCCGCGCCTGACCGGCGCGGGGCGGACCCTAGCGGTCGAACACCACGGTTCGCGCACCGTTGAGGAATACGCGGTCTTCAAGGTGCGCCTTCACCGCCCTGGCCAGCACGCGGCGTTCCACATCGCGGCCCTTGGCGACCAGATCGTCGGCCGTTTCGCGGTGGCCGATGGCTTCGACGTCCTGCGCGATGATCGGCCCTTCATCGAGGTCGGTCGTCACGTAGTGGCTGGTCGCGCCGATCATCTTCACGCCGCGCGCATGGGCCTGGTGATAGGGTTTGGCGCCCTTGAAGCCGGGCAGGAAACTATGGTGGATATTGATGCAGCGGCCGGAAAGATAGGCCGCCATTTCGTCCGACAGGATCTGCATGTAGCGGGCCAGCACGATCAGTTCGGCGCCCGATTCCTCGATAATGCGGCGTACCTGCGCCTCTTGCTGCGGCTTGGTGTCGCGCGTGATCGGGCAATGGTGGAACGGCACGCCTTCCAGCATCTGCGGGTGATCGCCCTTCAGTTCGTGGTTGGAAACGATGCCAACCACGTCCATGGCAATTTCGCCAATGCGCTTGCGATACAGCAGATCGACCAGGCAGTGATCGAACTTGCTGACCATCAGCAGCACCTTGGGCGTATGACCCGGCGCGCGCAGCTTCCATTCCATGCCGCAGGCTTCGGCCACCGGCGCAAACGCGGCGCGCAGGGCATCGGCAGAGGCCGCGCCGGGATCAAATTCGACGCGCATGAAAAACCGCTCGGTCGCCGGATCGTTGTACTGTTCGGCATCGGTGATGTTGCCGCCGTGATCGGCAAGAAACCCCGCCACCCGGGCGACCAGCCCCGGCTTGTCCGCGCAGGACAGGCTCAACACGCAGCTATTGCTCACCGTTCTCTCCTCTGAACGCCGCGCCTAACCGAGACAGGCGCCCCCCGGCAAGAGGCAAGAGGGGGTGGCCGTTCAGCCCAGTTCCTCGGGCCAGTACAGCCGCATCGGATTGTCGATCAGCAGCTTGCGCTGAAGGTCTGCCGTCGGCGCGATGCGCGGGATCATGTCGACGATGTGGCCGTCGTCGGCAATCTCGTCGTCCATGTTGGGGTGCGGCCAGTCGGTGCCCCACAACACGCGGTCCGGATAGTCCGCCACCAGCGGTGCCACCGCATGGGCGAAATTGTCCCACGGATCGCCCATGCCGCCTTCCTTCAGCGCATCGAGCCGTTCCGGGCAGGTCGCCTTGAACCAGATGTCATCGCGGCTGTCGAGGAAGCGGCGGAAGGCCCGCATGTCCGGCCCGTCCGGCCCCTGCGTCACATCGGGGCGACCCATGTGATCGATCACCAGCGGCACGGGAATGGCGTCCATGAACGGGCGCAGCTCCTCAAGAATATCCGCCTCGAAATAGATCACCACGTGCCAGCCGGCGGGCAGGCGCTGCGCCACTTCGAGGAACTTGTCCTTCGGCGCGTTATCGACCAGCCGCTTGAGGAAATTGAAGCGGATGCCGCGCATGCCGCCAGCGTGCAGCGCGGCCAGCTCCGCCTCGGAGATGTCGGGATCGACCACGGCAACCCCGCGCGCCTTGCCCCCTGACAGGGCAATGCCGTTCAGCGTGGCGGCATTGTCCGTGCCGTGGCAGCTCGCCTGAACGATGACGTTGCGCGAAAAGCCCAGATGATCGCGCAGGGCGAACAGCATGTCCGGCCCGGCATCTTCCGGCAGGTACTTGGCCTTGGCGCTGAAGGGGAACTGCGCCATCGGCCCGAAGACGTGGCAATGGGCGTCCACGGCCCCC
>JBJTLW010000067.1:0-8499 GCA_046063225.1 Novosphingobium sp.
GGCGATGTGATCGAGCCGCAGCACGCTGCTGGCATGGCCCTGGCCGACTTCCGGGCCCCAGCCCCTGCGGTCATAGGGGTCATTGGGCATCGGCACTTCGCAGACCTCGAGCAGCACGCCGCCGGTGCTCTCGGCCTTTACGAAGAAGAAGAAGCCGTAGTCGCTGGCGGTGACTGCCCCGGCCTCGCGAAAGGCGGCGCTGGCGGCCTTGCCATTGGCAACCTTGAGCTCGAACGAGTGGAAGGCCTGGCCAATCTTGGCGGTCATCCGGGCAAACGGCTTGGTCAGGTCCGCCGGATCGCGCGGCGCCATCGGCTCGACCATGTGGTTGGTCACGTAAAGCAGCGCGGCGTCGCGATCCTCTGCCGGGAAGTAGTTTTCGGCAAAGACCAGCCCGCCCAGCGCATCCTGATAGAGCAGGCGGCACTTGTAGATGTCGGTGGTGGCGTGGATCGTGTGGATCACGCGGGATACGGCAATGCGAGAGATGGTCTTGGTTCCTTGGCGTATTGCGGATCGGCAACCCCGATCAGTTCATCAGCATGACCCGGTTGCCGACGTATACGTTGCTGTGTTCGGCGCTCGTCCCGCCAAACACGCGCAGGCGGGCCTTCGATCCGGGATTGATCTGCTTCAGCTGGAAAAAGCTGACCACGGCCAGCATAGCCTCGGAGTGGTCGATCTGCTGCTCGACCGAAAAGATGATCCGGTTGTCTTGCGGGATGCTGGTGGGCAGCGCTTTTTCATAGAAATTGACCAGCGTCTGCTTGCCGCTGGCTTCGGTGCACAGGAACTTGCGCGTGCCGCTGAGCTCGACATTGTTGACCGTGACGCAATCGAGATTTCCCTGCGCCGCCTGCGCCTGCATCGCCGCCACAGCGGCGGGGTTGATCGGCGGGCGCTGCTGCATCGGCACTATAACCGGCGGCGTCTGGGCCAGCGCGGGTACCTGAATGGTGCCAAGGGCCAGCAGACCCAGGGCCAGTTTGAACTTTGACATCGCCCTTCCCCTTTCGAAACCATTGCGAAAGGGCGAGGCTATCTAAGCCCCGGGCAGGTGACAATTCCAAAAATACCGGATGAGCCGGCGCAGTGCGCCCTGGCAAAGCGAAGGCTCAGGCCGCCGCTTCCTTGCCCTTCAGCACGCGCACCGGTTCCTTGCGGCCTTCGACCACGTCCTTGTCGACCACGACTTCGGCGATGTCTTCTTCCGTCGGGATGTCGAACATGGTGTCTAGCAGCAGCCCTTCGACGATCGAGCGCAGGCCGCGCGCACCGGTCTTGCGGGCGATGGCCTTGTTGGCGATGGCTTCAAGCGCATCGTCGGTGAAGGTCAGCGTCACGTCTTCCAGATCGAACAGCTTGGCATACTGCTTGACCAGCGCGTTCTTCGGTTCGCGCAGGATCTTCACCAGCGCCTCGATATCGAGGTCTTCCAGTGTGGCGATCACCGGCAGGCGGCCGACGAATTCGGGGATCAGGCCGAACTTCAGCAGGTCTTCCGGTTCCGCCTTTTGCAGCAGCTCGCCAATGCGGCGCTTGTCGGGATCGGCGACGTGGGCACCGAAACCGATCGAACGCTTCTGCAGACGGTCGGCAATGATCTTGTCGAGGCCCGCGAAGGCGCCGCCGCAGATGAACAGGATGTTCGTGGTGTCAACCTGCAGGAATTCCTGCTGCGGATGCTTGCGGCCGCCCTGCGGCGGGACCGAAGCGGTGGTGCCTTCCATCAGCTTGAGCAGCGCCTGCTGCACGCCTTCGCCCGAAACGTCGCGCGTGATCGACGGGTTTTCCGCCTTGCGGCTGATCTTGTCGATCTCGTCGATGTAGACGATGCCGTGCTGGGCCTTTTCGACGTTGTAGTCGCTGGCCTGGAGCAGCTTCAGGATGATGTTTTCCACGTCTTCACCCACGTAACCAGCTTCGGTCAGCGTGGTGGCGTCAGCCATGGTGAAGGGCACGTCGAAGGTTTTCGCCAGCGTCTGCGCCAGCAGGGTCTTGCCCGAACCGGTCGGCCCGACCAGCAGGATGTTCGACTTCTGCAGTTCGACATCGCCGCCCTTGCCGCTGTGCTTCAGGCGCTTGTAATGGTTGTGCACCGCGACCGAAAGCACGCGCTTGGCGCGGTCCTGACCGATGACGTAATCGTTGAGCGTTTCGAAGATGTCCTTCGGGCTGGGGACGCCCCCATCCTTCTTGCCGGCGATACCGGCCTTGGTTTCTTCGCGAATGATGTCGTTGCACAGTTCGACGCATTCATCGCAGATGAACACGGTTGGCCCGGCGATCAGTTTGCGCACCTCGTGCTGCGACTTCCCGCAGAAGCTGCAGTAGAGGGTGCTTTTCGCGTCGGATCCGCTCAATTTCGTCATTCGTCTTCCTGTCACTTCCCGGTCAGGGAATCGCCCGATTCTAGCCACGACGGTGGCAGAATCAATCCTGCCCTATAGGGCAGTATGCTTTCAAAGGGCTGAAAACCGTGGAGGCGTTTGCCTTAAAGGCCGTGCAACCCGGCGGAAACCTTATTCCGGCGCGCCGCCCGAACCGCTCTGATCGCCCACAGCGTCGCCTTCGGGGCGGCTTTCGAAGACCTTGTCGACGATGCCGAATTCGCGCGCTTCCTCGGCATCAAGCCAGGTATCGCGGTCCAGCGCGGTGTCGATTTCTTCCACCGTCTTGCCGGTGTACTTCGAATAAAGCTCGTTCAGCCGCTTGCGCAGGCGCAGGATTTCGCGCGCCTGGATTTCGATGTCGCTGGCCATGCCGCGCGCGCCGCCCGAAGGCTGGTGGACCATGATGCGCGCCTGCGGCAGCGCGATGCGCATGCCCGGTTCGCCCGCCGCCATCAGGAACGAGCCCATCGAACAGGCCTGGCCGATGCACACGGTGGACACGCGCGGGCGGATGTACTGCATGGTATCGTGGATCGCGAGACCCGCCGTCACCACGCCGCCCGGCGAGTTGATGTACATCGAAATGTCCTTGGACGGATTTTCGCTTTCCAGGAAAAGCAGCTGCGCCACGATCAGCGACGCCATGTGATCTTCCACCTCGCCGGTGATGAAGACGATGCGTTCGCGCAGCAGGCGCGAGTAGATATCGAAGCTGCGTTCGCCGCGGCTGGTCTGTTCGACAACCATCGGCACGAGCGCGCCGGTGATCGGATCGACAGAGAATTTTCCTTGCGCGCCGGGCTGGTTGAACAGGTCGATCATGAAGTCCCTCGTTTGATTTGGACGGCCTATGTCGGCCCTGAACGGCGGATGTTCAAGGGCATTAACTCTCTCATTTCCGATTCATCGACGCTTGCAAGTCGGCGCGCTTGGCCGCAGCCTGCCGCGTCAGGGGGTAATGCCATGATCCGAATGCCGTTGTTGCTGCCGCTTGTCCTGCTGCTGCCCGCCTGCGGCACGATCCCGAAGCCGGATCTGGCCTCGGCCCCGGCCAAGGCTTCAGACTATGTCCAGCGGATCGACGCGCTCGATGATTCCGGCCCGCGGCTTAACGCGGTGATCGCGATTAACCCGGATGCGCTGCGCGATGCCGCCCGGGCGGAGGGCCTGCCCGGCCCGCTTGCCGGCAAGACGGTGCTGGTGAAGGACAACATTGAAACCGCAGACCGCACGCCGACAACCGTGGGCAGCCTCGCCCTGAAGGACAATATCACCGGGCGCGATGCGCCGCTGGTGGCGAAACTGCGCAGTGCGGGCGTCGTGATTCTCGGCAAGACGAACCTTTCGGAATGGGCGAACATCCGCGGATCGCGCTCCTCCTCCGGCTGGTCGGGCGTGGGCGGGCAGACAAGGAACCCCCACGCGATCGATCGCAGCCCCTGCGGATCTTCGGCGGGCAGCGGCGTGGCCGTTGCGGCCGGGTTCGCCTGGGGCGCGATTGGCACCGAAACTGATGGATCGATCACCTGCCCGGCCAGCGTCAATGGCGTTGTCGGAATGAAACCCACCGTGGGCCTCGTTTCGCGCCGTTTCATCGCGCCGATCAGCCACAGTCAGGACACCGCCGGGCCGATGACCAGCAGCGTGCGCGATGCTGCCCTGCTGCTGACCGCCATGGCCGGGGCCGATGGCGGCGATCCGGCCACCGCGCGGGCCGATCTCCATGCGCAGGACTTTGCCGAAGGGATCGACAGCGCCACGCTTTCCGGCCAGCGGATCGGCGTGCTGCGCCGGGGCGTGGGCAACCACCCCGGCGTCATCGCCCTGTTCGACGCGGCTCTGGCCGACATGAAGCGCGCGGGCGCGGTGCTCGTCGATATCGACTGGGAACCGGACGGGCAGATGTACCGCGACGAAAGCCTTGTCCTGCGCTGGGAACTGAAGCGCGATCTGAACGCCTGGCTCAAATCGCTTCCCGGCAATCCGCCGGTGCGCAGCCTTGCCGATGTCATCGCCTGGAACAAGGCCCATGCGGGCGAGGAACTGCGCTGGTTCGGGCAGGACACGTTCGAGGCAGCCGACCGCCTGACGGACGAGGACGCCTATCGCAAGGCGCGCGAAAATTCGCTGCGCATCGCCGGGAAGGACGGCATCGACATGCTGCTTGCCCGGCACAAGGTGAACCTGCTGGTCTTCCCGACCGAAGGGCCGGCCTGGTCGATCGACCTTATCACCGGAGGTGCATCGCTGCCGGGGGTGGGCATGGGATCGCTGCCGGCCGTGGCCGGATACCCGCACCTGTCGGTGCCGATGGGCGCGGTGGAAGGCCTGCCGGTGGGCCTGTCCATCGTCGCGGCGCAGTGGGCGGACAAGCTGGTGCTGGATGCCGGTGCCGCCTTTGAACGGGCGCGCACCAGTCCGCTGGCAAAGCCCTCGTTCAGGCGCTGGGGGGAATGACGGTTACGGTTTGACCGGCGCAGGCACAGGCGCGGGCGCAGAAGCCGCCGCCGCTGGCCTGGCCGCCGCCACCGGCAGACGCCGCACGGTCAGGATCTTCACCGGCACTTCCAGCATCTGGCCGCGCATGGCGCCCTGGCCCTTGGTCTGGCTGATCGGCTGGTCCCAGATCTTGCGCACCACGTCCATGCCCATGGTGACGCGGCCAAAGGCGGCATAGCCAGCCTGCGCTTCCGGATCGGCGGACTTGGGATCGGCATCGAACGATGTCAGGTCAGACAGCAGGATGGAAAATTCCGCCATGCCGGTGCCGGGCGCATTGCGCGCCAGCGAAAGCGTGCCGGCCTTGTGCGTCAGCCCGGTCTGCGAGGTCGGTTCATGGGCAACCGGCTTCAGCGTGCGCCTGGGGTCCATCTGCACGCCGGCCTGCACCAGGCCATTGGGCTGCTTGCCCCAGGCCAGGTGCATGGCGCGATAGAAGGCGGAATTGTCCAGCCGCTTCTGATCGACGTAGCGCAGGATGTTTTCCACCGTCAGCGGCGCGTGCTTGTGATCAAGCTCCACCTCGATTGTGCCGAGCGTGGTGGTGAGCGCGATCATCACATAGTCCGCCGTGGGCGGCTGGGGCGGCGGCACGGCGGCCTTCTTCTTCGCAGGCGCGGCAGCGGTGAGCGCCATAAGGATCGGCGCGGCGAGCAGGACGAATCGGCGGTTCATGGGCTTGATTGTGCCGCGCCGGGGCGCAAGGGCAAGAGGCGTCAGCCGCAGCTCAGCACATCATATCGTCCCGCCAGCCGGGCAGATCGGAGCGCGAAGGGCCGCTACATGTCTCGCCCACCTTGCCGACATCGGCGCGGTCAAGCCATTGCAGGTCTTCCTTGGCCAGCACCCGGCCATCGTGGGCATGGACGGCGATGGGCTGGATCGGCAGGCAATCGCGCTTGTCCACCAGAACCGGGTTGGACGGCACGCCCAGCCCGTATTTCTCCCCCCACTGACGCAGCGCCAGCATGGCGGGGAGCAGGTCCATGCCCTTGTCGGTCAGCCGGTAGAGCACCTTGCGGCGATCGTCCTCCATTTGCTGGCGTTGCAGGATGCCATTTTCGACCAGACGGGCAAGGCGGTTGGACAGGATGTTGCGGGCGATGCCGGTGGCGCTGAGGAAATCCTCGAAGTGCTGAACCCCGTTGAGCGCGGCGCGCAGGATCATGAACGACCACCGCTCACCCATGGCTTCAAGCGCCAGCGGTAGGCCACAGTCTTGATCGTCTAGCGGTTCGCGCACCTTTCCCATGGCGCTTTCCTGCGCGCAAATTCGGCCCAGCGCAATTTTTTCCAAGATGGGTTGCATATCGCAACTAACCATTATAGGTATCGATTCGCAACTTAAATCGGCAGAGCTCCTCCCCGGGCCTGCGCATCGCAACAGGAGGGTATTCCATGAAAACCGCCGTTTCGCGGGCCTTTGCGCTCGTCCTCATGCCGCTCAGCCTGGCCTCGGCCGCACTGCCGATCACCGCTTCGCCGGCACTGGCCGCGAACGGTGGCTACACCGCAACGCTCGCCGCACCGCTTGACGCGCCCAAGCAGAAGATCATCGGCGAAGTGCTGTGGAAGTGCGCGGGCGATCGCTGCACCGCAGGCAACATGGGTGGACGCCCGGTGGTGACCTGCCAGCGCGTCGCCAAGGAATTCGGCGAAGTGTCGCGCTTCGCTTCGGGCGGCAAGGAGTTTTCGGCCGAAGACATCGCCAAGTGTAACGGGAAGTAAGGGGGAGTTTTGTCCGCCTGACGGCGGTGCGGAAAGCCCGGACGGGCTTTCCGGGCAACACCAGCCCGCTCCCGTGCCACGAAGTCGCAAAACGTCCGGGGGACGTTTTGTCGGGGCGCCCCAACCACCCACAGGGTACCATGAACGGGTGGTTGGGCCGGGGGAGCGGGCTGGTGTTGCCAAGCCAATCACGGAGGTGATTGGCGAACCCGACAAGGAATCACACGGGCTTTCCGCCCGCCGTCAGGCGGACAAATCTCAATCCCAAAACCTCAAGCCTAACCCAGCAATCCCCGGGCCGTCAGGTCTTCACGCAGTCCCTCTGCCCCCGTGACGAAGTGATGGACATGCCAGCCCAGGCGCGCCGCCGACGCAATGTTGGCGGCGTTGTCGTCTATGAACAGCATGGCGCTGCCGGGCAAGCCAAAGCGCTGTTCGGCCAGCCGGTAGATCGCCGGATCGGGCTTCGCCAGCTTCTCGTCACCGGAAACGACGATGTCGCGGAAGTGGTTGAACACCGGTTCGCGCCGGCGGAAATCGGGCCAGAATTCCGCACCGAAATTGGTGATCGCGAACAGCGGCACACCGCGCGCCGCCAGGTCCTCGACAATATCCAGCGAGCCGGGAACGGGGCCGGGGATCGATTCACCGAATCGCGTGGCATAGGCATCGATCAGGTGGGCGTGATCGGGATATTCCGCCTTTCGCGCCGGCACCATTTCGGCCAGCGGCACGCCCTCATCGTGCTGGAAATGCCATTCGGGCGTGACCACCGTGGTGCAGAACCATTCCAGCTCTGCCGGATCGTCGATCAGCTTGGCGAACAGGTGGCGCAGGTCCCATTCGTAGAGCACCCGGCCAACATCGAAAACCACGGCCTGAACCAGTGCCGCGCCTGTCGGGGAATCGTGCATTTGCGAAGTCCAGACATGACAGCGGCCCACGCTCCTGACGGGAGGCGGGCCGTTGACGAACCGGCCGGGCAATGTCCCGGCCAGCCAGAGCGATCAGCCCTGGCGCGCCTTGAAGCGACGGTTGGTCTTGTTGATCACATAGGTGCGGCCACGGCGACGGATAACGCGGTTATCCCGGTGACGGCCCTTGAGCGACTTGAGGCTGTTGCGAATCTTCATTGTTTCCTCGCCAGCGGGCAAAGCCCGCAAGTTCTGGGGGGTGCAGGCATGGCCCGCTGAATTGGAAGTGGGGCCGTTAGTGGCAGGCTGCACCCGAGTCAAGGCAGCAGTGCGCCTTTGGGCGCCAGATCAGGCATAGAAGGCCCCGACCATCGCCAGCAGCGAAGAAACATTGGCGATGAGCATCAACACTGCCACCAGCAGCGGCACGTTTGGCCGCGCCGGTTGTCCCTGCCGCCCGATCGCCAGCAACAGGGGTAGGAACACGGGGATGAAATAGCGTCCCTGCAAGCCGTCCACCGCGCCTGCCCCCAGCGCAGTGGCAGCAAGATAGAGGGCGAATGACAACACAATCACCACCAGCAGGCTGACCGCTGCAAGCCATATCCGCCAACCGCAACCAAGCGCAGGCCCCAATCCCGTTCCCCCGGCCAGCACGAGCAGCACGGCGGCCAGAGACGCAAACCATGCCGGCACTACCGGACCCACACTGAGCCAGCCAAAGGTGACAAGGGTGCGCGAATGATCAAACAGACCGTACAGCCCATACGTGCCTGCCAGCGCCTTGGGGAAGGCCAGCGGATGGGCCATCACATAGCGCAACTGATCGGCCGGGAGCGGACGCCCCGGCATCATCGGCACCGTCAGATGTGCAACCATCGCAAACCAGCCGATGAACAGCAGCGCGGCAGCCGTGGCGGCAATCAACGGTGCCGGTGCCGGATGCCAGGCGCGGCTGGCCTTGC
>JBJTLW010000068.1:0-12764 GCA_046063225.1 Novosphingobium sp.
GATCAAGCAGATCCTGGTCGAAAACGCGCAGCCGGTGGAGTTCGACCAGCCGCTGGTCGTGATCGGCTAACGCGCGATGGCGATAACCCGCATCCTGATCGCCAACCGCGGCGAGATCGCGCTGCGCATTCACCGCGCAGCGCACGAAATGGGGATCGAGACGGTCGCGGTACACTCGACGGCGGATGCCGACGCGATGCACGTCCGCCTCGCCGATCACGCGGTGTGCATCGGCCCGCCCCCGGCCAAGGACAGCTACCTCAATGTCGCCGCGATCATCTCGGCGGCGGAAATCACTCACGCCGACGCGATTCACCCGGGCTATGGCTTCCTTTCGGAGAACGCCCAGTTCGCCGAGATCGTGGAATCGCACAAGATCACCTGGGTCGGACCCAAGCCCGAACACATCCGCACCATGGGCGACAAGATCGAGGCCAAGCGCACCGCGGGCGCGCTCGGTCTGCCGCTGGTCCCCGGCTCGGACGGCGCGGTCAGCAACATTACCGAGGCGAAGGCGATCGCCGAGGCCGCCGGCTATCCGGTGATCATCAAGGCTGCATCGGGCGGCGGCGGTAGGGGCATGAAGGTCTGCAACGGCCCCGACGAGCTCGAAACGCTGATCCAGCAGGCCGGGAGCGAGGCCAAGGCCGCGTTCGGCGATGCCACAGTCTATATCGAGAAATACCTCGGCAACCCGCGCCACATCGAATTCCAGGTGTTCGGCGACGGTAACGGCAATGCCATCCACCTGGGTGAGCGCGATTGCTCGCTCCAGCGCCGCCACCAGAAGGTGCTGGAAGAGGCGCCATCCCCCGTCATCAGCCCGGAAGAGCGCGAGCGCATGGGCGGCATCGTTGCCAAGGCCATGGCCGACATGGCCTATCGCGGCGCCGGTACAATCGAGTTCCTCTGGGAAAACGGCGAGTTCTATTTCATCGAAATGAACACCCGCCTGCAGGTGGAACATCCCGTTACCGAAGCGATCACCGGCATCGATCTGGTGCGCGAACAGATCCGCATTGCCGACGGCAAGCCGTTATCGGTGCGGCAGGAAGACATCGAGTTTTCCGGCCACGCCATCGAATGCCGCATCAACGCGGAAGACCCGTGGACCTTCGCGCCGTCACCGGGACTGGTCGAGATGTACCACGCGGCGGGCGGCATGAACGTGCGCGTCGATTCCGGCCTCTACGCCGGATACAGGGTGCCGCCGTACTACGACTCGATGATCGCCAAGCTGATCGTCAAGGGCCGCACCCGCGAAGGCTGCATCATGCGGCTGAAGCGCGCGCTGGAGGAAATGGTGATCGGCGGGGTGAAAACCTCGATCCCCTTGCATCAGGCGCTGATGAAGGAGCCGGACTTCATTCACGGTGACTATACGATCAAGTGGCTGGAGGAGTGGCTGGCGCAGCGGGATGGGTGAAAACCGTTCTTCCCCGTTTTCGCTGAAAGCGCAAATGGGGAGGTGGCAGGCGCGCAGCGACTGACGGAGGGGTTGTTCCGTGCTGATGGACGCTCCCCCTCCACCCCTGCCTGCGGCAGCGGTCCCCCTCCCCGAATGTGCTTCGCAAATTCAGGGAGGAATTAGGCGGCCTTCTTCGCCCCACTCCGCCACAGCGCGACCGCCCCGATAAACGCGACCACATGCATCACCGGGAAGGCCCATAGGCCGAGCGTGTATCCGCCGGTCGCGTCCTTCGCGATGCCGAAGCCGATCGGCAGCAGCCAGACGCCGACGTTCGCAACCGAGCTGATAGCCGCCGCGCCGATGGCCATGCGGCGGTCTTTCAGCACATCGGCCCAAAGCGCGACCTGCGCGGTGGAATGGGCACCCCGGCCGATCTGGCTGATGATCAGCCCCGCCGCGATCAGCCAGGGGGTGGGTGCCGCCGCGATCATGAAATAGCCGACGATATCGAACACCAGCGCGAGATAGAGCACGGTGTAGCGCTCTCCCCGATGATCGGTGATCCAGCCGCCGATCAGCATGAAGGCGGCCGCCGTCAGCCCGCCGGCACTGATCAGCCAGCCGACCTGCCCGACGTCCCAGCCGGTGCGTTCCATCAGGATCGCCGGGGCCGAGAGGATGAAGGTCGTCCCCGCCGCCAGGGTCAGCAGGTAGATCAGGGTCAGCAGCAGGACGCGCTTGTCCGCCAGAACGGAAAGCATTCCGGATGCGCTGTGATCCTCGTGCTTATTGGGGTGTTCGGCGACCGCGGCCTTGAGGCTGGCGCGTTCGCCCTCACTCAGCCATGTCACTTCGTCCGGCCTGTCAGGCAGGAACATGAGCACAGCGAGCCCGATCAGCACTGGCGGAATGCCTTCCAGCAGGAACATCCACTGCCAGCCGCGCAGGTCATAAAGCCCGTCCATCGCCAGCAGCGGCTTGGAAATGAACCCCATGACGAAGACCGCCAGCGGGTTCGCGACATAGAACAGCCCCATCGCCTTGCCGCGCTGCTGGGTGGGGAACCAGGTGGACAGGTAATACATCACACCGGGAAAGAACCCGGCCTCTGACAGGCCGAGCAGGAAGCGCACGGTGTAGAATTGCATCGGCGTTTTCACGAACATCATGGAAATGGCGAGCAGCCCCCACATGATCATGATCCGCGCCAGCCATCGCCGCGCCCCGAACTTCATCAGCAGCACGTTCGACGGAATTTCGACCAGCGCATAGGCAAGATAAAACAGGCCCGCGCCAAAGCCATAAATCGTCGCGGAAAAGCCCAGATCGACGTTCATTTGCGTCGAGGCGAACGAGACGTTCACCCGGTCGATATAGGCGAACAGATAACCAAGGCTGAGCAAGGGAATGATGCGCCAGCCGGCCTTTGAAATTGCCGAACCGAGCTCTGCGTTGCCGCCCTTGGTCATGTCATTCCCCCATGCGGTGTCCGCGCAAGACAAAGCCCGTCGTGGGGCGCGGCGCACCGATTACCACCTGATAAATTGATCGCCGGTCTTGGAAAGCGAAATCCTATTCCAGCGGAACGCCGGGCACATGCTTGGCCGTGCGGATCGTCAGCGATGTCTTGACGCTGGCGACGTTGGGCGCGGGCGTCAGCTTGCTGGTCAGCAGTTCCTGAAAGCTTTGCAGATCGCGGCTGACGATCTTCAGGATGAAATCGATCTCGCCATTGAGCATGTGGCACTCACGCACTTCGGGCAGCGCGCGCATCGCTTCCTCGAACTGGCGCAGCGAATCTTCGGCCTGGCTCTTCAGGCTGACCATGGCAAAAACGGTGATGGCAAAGCCCAGTTTCGACGCATCGAGATCGGCATGGTAGCCGCGGATGACGCCGGCATCCTCCAGCGTGCGCACGCGGCGCAGGCATGGCGGTGCCGTCAGACCGACGCGATTGGCCAGTTCGACGTTGGTAATCCGCCCTTCTTCCTGCAATTCGGCAAGCAATCGCCGGTCGATCTGATCGAGATTTGCCATCGCTCTGCCCTTTGGAAAATGCCCCGGCTCTATGCAGCCGCCCTGCGAGTCGGCAATTAACCTGCCGTCCAGCACAAGAAATGGCAATATTATTGTTTCATTAAGCAATCGTCCCGCTTTGTGACGCAGTTGTCCACAGCGCTTTTCCATCCGGCCAATCCTGCTAGCCCGCAATTGCCGGTATGAAGCCTTCCCTTTCATTCCGGTCCGGGAAGCTTTTGCGCCGAAATGCAGATCGACGATCGCCTTGCTACTGTCTTGCGCACCCGCACCGGGGGCGAGGCGCAGGCGCGCACGCAGTTTCGCCAGCTGGTTGATCTTCTCGGTACTCTGCCCAGCGCCGCGCGCGGACCGCAGATCGACGCTGCATGGGTGAAACTGGCCGATCTGGCCAAGACCATCCCCGTCGCCGATCGCGTGCAGGCCGTTGCCGAAGCGGGCCTGCGCCTGCGTTCGCCGCGGCTGGTGGCTGAACTCGTGCGCAGCGAACCGCAGGTTGCCGCCGCCGCGCTGCAATCCGCGCAGCTGGGCGAAGAGGAATGGCTTGATCTGATCCCCGCCCTGCCGCCAAAGGTGCGCCCGCTGCTGCGCCTGCGGTCGGACCTTGGCGAGACGGTTGAAAGCCTGCTCGATCGGCTGGGCATCGCCCGCCAGGCGCTGCCACCCGCAGGGCGCGCCAGCCGCCACGCCGCAAACGACACGCAAGGCGCAATCGCAGAAGAAGCGCGCGAAGGCATCGGCGCAATCGTGCGCCGGATCGAAGCCTATCGCGCCCGCAAGGCGCCGCCTTCCGCCGATGACAGCGCCGAAAGCGCGGTGGCAAGCCATCTCGATTCCATCGCCTTCACCTGCGACGAACGCGGTGTGATCTCTTGGGCCGAACCGTCGGCGGCGCCAGCTCTGGTCGGCATGAAACTCGCCGCACGCGACGGGTCGAGCGCCATTCGCGCCCCCGCCGATCTGGCTGGCACCTTCACGCGCCGCGGCCCCTTGCGCGACGTGGCCATTTCCATCGCCGGCGCCCCGGCCGTGTCAGGCGAGTGGCGCATCGACGCCTTCCCGCGTTTTGACAGCCTCGGCCGGTTCACCGGCTACGATGGCCGCCTGCGCCGCCCCTGCCCGCCAGAACTGCGCAGCGCCACACCGGCCGTTGGCGAAGGCGACCGCTTGCGCCAGCTGCTGCACGAACTGCGCACGCCGATCAACGCGATCCAGGGTTTTGCCGAGGTCATCCAGCAGCAGCTGTTCGGCCCGACCCCGCACGAATACCGCGCCCATGCCGCCGCCATCGCGGGCGACGCCGCGCGCATGCTGGCCGGGTTCGACGATCTTGATCGGCTGGCCCGCCTGTCGACCGGCGCGATGGACCTTGAGGCGGGATCGAGCGACCTTTCAGACGTTACCCTTGCGCTTGCGCGGCAGCTCGACGGCCATACCAGCGCGCGCAACTGCGGCTTTGCCATTCGGTCGACAGTCGATCCCCTGCCCGTCAACCTGGCCCAGGCCGATGTGGAACGCCTGGTCTGGCGTCTTCTCGCTACGCTTGCCGGGCTGACGACACCGGGCGAATGGCTGCACGTGAAGCTGCGCGCGCGCAAGGGCATGGCCCGGCTGACCCTCGCGCTGCCCAAAGCGCTGGCCAAGCAGGCGGACATTTTTCACGCGGAAGTGGCGCCGGTCACCTCGCCGCTCAGCGCCGGCATTTTTGGCGCCGGTTTTGCCCTGCGGCTGGCCGCCAGCGAAGCGAATGCGGCTGAGGGCACGCTTCGCCGCGATGGGGATAACCTGCGCCTCGAAATTCCCCTCGCCGCAAGTGACTTGACCTCCAGCTCGGATACCGGAAGTAAAGGATTGACCGGCTAAGCCCGGCGTCCAGGGTGCGCGAATCCGACTGGGGAAGGTATAAGGCGCTTGGCCGAAAGGCAGATTACCACGTTGCCGACTGCTGACAGACTGGTCCGGTTCGCACCCGGCACCGGCCAGCGGTTCATCGTGACCGTCGATACCGAAGAAGAATTCGACTGGACCCAGCCGCTCGATCGCACAAGCCACGGCCTGCGGCATGTTCCCCTGCTCGCGAAGTTCCAGCAGTTTTGCGAAGGCTTCGGCGTATCGCCCGTCTATCTCGTCGACTACCCGATCGCGACTTGCCCGGCGGCGGCCGAAGCGATCGGCGACGCGCTTCAGTCCGGCAAGGCGGAAGTGGGCGTGCAGCTGCATCCCTGGGTCAGCCCGCCGTTCGACGAGGAGCTGAACGAATACAATTCCTTCGCCGGCAATCTTCCGCCGGCGTTGGAGCGCGAGAAATTCGCCCGGCTGTACCACGCCATTTGCGACAATCTGGGCGCCACCCCGCTGGCCTATCGCGCCGGGCGCTATGGCGTGGGGCCGAACACCCAGCGCATCCTGAAGGAATTTGGCCTGCCGATCGATACCTCGGCCCGCAGCCATTTCGATTACAGCGCCACCGGCGGCGCCAATTTCCGCGACCTGCCTCTGCATCCCTGGTGGGTCGACGAAGAGCGCCAGTTGATGGAGCTGCCGCTGACCACGTTGTTCTGGGGCCCGCTGCGCAAGTCCGGCCGCTGGCTCTATCCGCGCCTGTGGCGGGCCCCGCGCCTTCGCGGTGCGCTTTCGCGCCTCAACATGCTGGAACGCATCCCCATGACGCCCGAGGGCACTTCGCTGAAGGAAGCGTTGCGCGGCGTCGACATGGCTGTTGCCGAGCAGCTGCCGGTGATCGTGCTGTCGTTCCACAGCCCGTCGCTCGGCGTTGGCTACACACCCTATGTCCGGAGCGAGGACGAACTCGACGGCCTGTACAATTGGTGGCGCACCGTTTTCACCGCGCTGATGGAGCGTAATGTGCAGCCCACCAGCCTTGCCGGCATCATGCAATCGGTGGCGCTTGCCTAATCCCGTTCGGCAAGCTAACGCGCGCCACTTGCGGGAGGGCCTGTAGCTCAGTTGGTTAGAGCTGGCCGCTCATAACGGCTAGGTCGCGGGTTCGAGTCCTGCCGGGCCCACCACCGCATGAAGAGTTTACCCCAGGTCGGGGAGTGGCGCAGTCTGGTAGCGCGCTTGCTTTGGGAGCAAGATGTCGCAGGTTCGAATCCTGTCTCCCCGACCAATTTCCCAAACTTGACGAAGGATTGCCGCCGAGCAGCGGAATCGCTTCCCCACGTCAGGGTTGCGGCTGGGCTAGCGGTCCCGGCTCGTTTGCCACAACCTTGAGCACCTGCGCCCAGGCATCGACATTCTGCTGCAACTGCGCCGGATCGACCTTGTCGAGGGTGTCGTCGGGCGTGTGGTGCAGGTCGAAATAGCGCGTGCCGTCCTGCGACAGGTCGATAACGGCCAGCTTCTGCGCCTCGATAATGGCTTCCACGTCTGCCCCGCCGTCCGCCTTGTCGGCGCTGGCCACGATTCCCATCGGGTTGAGCGCGGCGCGCACCTTTTCGGTCACGTTGGGGTTGAGGCGGGTCTGCTTGAAATTCCATACGCGGTCCGCGCCGAAATCGCTTTCCATGGCCAGCGCGTGGGCTTCTCCACCATAGACCTTCGCGTAGGCATCGCCGCCGAACCCGCCGATTTCCTCAGATCCGGCCCATAGCACGCGCACCGTGCGCAGCAGCTTGCCGCCCTGCTGCGCCTTGAGCGCGGCCGCGGTGATGATCGCACAGCCGGCGCCATCATCGATCACGCCCATGCCAAGATCCCAGCTGTCGAGATGGCAGGCGATGACGATCTTCGGCAGGCTCGGATCGCGGCCGGGCAATTCGCCGATCACGTTGCCCGATGTCATGCCCGCCGTCGTGCGGCCGGACAGGGTGAGCGAGAGCGTCATCGGCTTGCCCGTCCTGGCGATGAGCGCGATCATGTCCGCATCGGGGTTGGACACGGCACCTGCCGGGATGGGCGTCACATCCTTCTGCCAGCCGATCACGCCCGTGTGCGGGTTGCGGTGCTTGTCCGTACCGATCGAGCGGATGACGATGGCTGCCGCACCCTTCTGCGATGCGATCCCCGGCCCCTGGCGCCGGACATTGCCATAGGGGCCATAGCCCGAACCATCCTGATTGGGCTTCATCGCGTGATCGACGAAGGCAATCTTGCCCTTGAGCGATCCGGCCGGCGCCGCTTTCAGCGCGTCCAGCGTCGCGAAATAGACCACCTCGGCGGAGATGCCGCCGTCCGGCGTCGTGCCGCTGTAGCCGAGCGCCGTAACCGCCAGCTTGTGCGGGAAAGGCGCGGTCAGCGCGGCGCTGTCAGTGCCGCGGACATAGCCGGTGATCGGGAAGGTATCGGTCTTCACGTTCTGGAAGCCGAGCGACTTGAGCCGCGCCGACGCCCAGTCGCGTGCGCGCGCCTCTTCCGGCGATCCGGCGGGGCGCGGACCGGTTTCCATGGTCAGGTCCGTCAGGATCGACAGGGCTGATGCCTTGTCATCCGGCTTGTCCTGGGCCTGGGCGGAGGAAAGGCAAAGAGCGATGGCGGCGGCGCAGGTGGCCGCGCGAAGGATCGGATGCGTCATGGCGCAAGTGCTAGCCGCCGAATGCACGGGCGGCAATCCGCCTTGTCCAACCCCGTGACCACTTGCGACAATTTGCGGGATGACACAGGTTCAGCGGCGGATCAGGTTCGATCGGCTGATAATGGTTGCCCCCGCCCCGATGAGGGAGACAGAATAAATGCCCAGCGCACAGATCGCGATCAACCGCTTCGGTTTGGGAACCCGCAAGGGCGAGGCCTTGCCGGCCGATCCCAAACGGTGGTTGCTCGACCAGTTCGGACGCTACAACCCGCTTCCCCCAGCCCTCGCGGCTCTTCCCGGCACGCCGGAAATGGTCGCGAAATATGCCGAACTTCGGCAGCTGCGGCGCGAGGCGAAGGCCGAGCCCGCCATGACCGAGCAAATGGAGGGGGCCGCCCAACGGCCGCAGAATGAAGCGCAGTTGCTGAAGCCGGTGCGCGATGCCTATGTCGTTGCGGCGAGTACGCGGATGGCCGTAGCGGTGGCCAGCGATACGCCGTTCCTCGAACGCCTTGTTGCCTTCTGGTCGAACCATTTTGCCGTTTCGATCGACAAGGGCACCGTCATCGGCATTGCCGGTTCGTTCGAAACCGAAGCGATCCGGCCGCACGTGCTGGGCACCTTTACCGACCTTGTCATGGCCGCGTCGCGCCATCCGGCGATGCTGCTGTTTCTCGATCAGGCGCAGTCGATAGGGCCGAACAGTGCCCTGGGCCAGCGCGCCCAGCGCCGCGGCGCCGAACGGCAGCCAGGCATCAACGAAAACCTCGCGCGCGAAATCCTTGAACTGCATACCCTGGGGGTGCGCAGCGGTTACAACCAGCAGGACGTGACCGAATTTGCCCGCGCGCTCAGCGGAACGACGGTGTCGGGCCTTGGCCGTCTGGCGCGGCTCATGCCCGGCAACAGCGGCCGTACGGTCTTTGCCGAACCGTTGCATGAACCCGGCGTGCGAACGGTGATGGGAAAGCGCTATGACCAAGAGGGCGAGAAGCAATCTCTCGCCATTTTGCGCGATCTGGCCGCGCACCCCGCCACGGCGCGTCACATCGCCACCAAGCTTGCCCGCCACTTTGCCGCGGACGATCCGCCTCCGGCGCTGGTTGCGCGGCTGGAGCAGGCGTTCCTGCGCAGCGGCGGCGACCTGCCGACCGTCTATCGCGCGCTGATCGACGCGCCGGAACCGTGGGCTGCGGTGCCCGGCAAGTTCCGCCAGCCGTGGGAATGGCTGGTCGCGCTGCAACGGGCCACGGGGGTGCAATTGCCAGGGCCTGGCGGGCCGTTCAGCCTCAACCAGCTGGGCCAGCCAACCTGGCGCCCCGGATCACCGGCCGGGTGGGATGATATCGCCGCCAGCTGGGCCGCGCCCGATGCGCTGCTCCGCCGGGTCGAGCTGGCCAACCGCTACGCCCGACTGTTCGGAGCGCTCGACGCGCGGGCCATGGCGCAAAACCTGTTCCCCGAAACGCTGAGCGACGGCACCCGGCAGGCCATCGCCCGCGCCGATTCCGGCCAGCAGGCCATGGCGCTGCTGTTCGTTTCCCCCGAAATGCTGCGGAGGTAACCGCGATGACCCACCTTTCCCTGAACCGCCGCCACATCCTGGGCGGCCTTGGCGCCGCAGCTCTGCTGCCGACCCGGCTGGCCTATGCGGCCACTGCGCCCGGTGAGCGGCGCTTTGTCTTCATCATCCAGCGCGGCGCGGCGGACGGGCTGGCGACGCTGGTTCCCGTCGGCGATCCGGCCTTTGCCAAGGCGCGCGGCGCGATGGCCGAGGATGCGGCCAGCGCGGTCAAGCTCGATGCGACCTTTGCCCTTCACGAGGCGATGGCGACGACGAGCACGCTTTATGCGCAAAAGCAGGCGCTGTTCCTGCATGGCGTCGGCATTCCCTATCGCGATCGCTCGCACTTCGATGCGCAGAACGTGCTCGAAACCGGCGGATCGAAGCCCTACGAGACGAGCGAAGGCTGGATGAACCGCCTGATCGGCCTGCTCCCCGGCGGTACGCGCGCCATGGCGGTCAGCGCCACCGTGCCCGCCGCACTGCGCGGCCCGCGCGAGGTGGCGAGCTATGCCAATTCGCGCCTGCCCGACGCGAACGAGGACCTGCTGCAGCGCGTGTCCCAGCTCTATGCCAATGATAGCCAGTTGCACGCACTTTGGGAAAGCTCGATGAAAGCGCGGATGATGGCCGCCGGCAACGAGGACAAGAGCCAGGATCCGGTCGCCACTGGCAAACTCGCCGCCAGCCTGTTGTCCGGCCCGCAAGGCGCGCGGGTGGCGATGATCGAGACCGGCGGCTGGGATACCCATTTCAACCAGAAGGGCCGGCTGGAACGGCAGCTCAAGGGCCTCGACGCGATGATCGATGCCCTGCGCATCGGCCTTGGACCGGCGTGGAACGACACGCTGGTTCTGGTCGCCACCGAATTTGGCCGCACAGTTGCGCCCAACGGCACCGGCGGGACCGATCACGGCACCGGATCGCTGGCCATGATGCTGGGCGGAACGGTGAGCGGCGGCAAGGTGATGGCGGACTGGCCGGGGCTTGCCCAGAGCCAGCTTTTCGAAGGGCGTGACCTGCGCCCCACCCTGTCGCTCGACGCGGCGATTGCCGGGGCGCTGGGTGGCCATTTCGGCCTCGATCCGGCGCGCGTGCTTTCCGCCTGTTTCCCCGGCGCGGAGGCCAAAGCGATTGGTGGATTGATCCGCGCCTGAATCTTGCGCGGCGCGCGCGGCGCTGGCAACAGGTCCCTGATGCTGCGCGCTTTATCCCCCTTGCAAGCCCGGCTGCTGCTGGTGGCGGCCGCGCTGTTCTGCCTGCTGTGCGCCAGTTTCGCGGCTGAACCGGTGTCAGAGGTGAAGGTTACCGGCTCCGACTATTCGGATATAAAGCTCTATCACGACATTGCCGAAAAGGTGCGCACCGGCACGCCCTATCACCGTGCTGCGCGGGACTTGCAGCACGCGCACGATTACCCCAGCCAGCCCTTCGTCACCATCCGGCTGCCAACCTTGGCGCACATGGCGGCAACCTTTGGCTGGCCGACCCTGCAGGCAATCCTTGCAGGCTTCCTGATGTTGACAGTGGTGCTGTGGTACCGGCTGGCGGCCGCGCGGTCGCAGGGGCTTGAGCCGATCCTTGTCGGCGTGATGATCCTGCTGGGCGGAGCCATGGTCACCCAGCCCGGGCTGATTGCCATGCACGATTTCTGGGCCGGGGTACTGGCCTGCGCCGCCTTGGCCTTTCGCGGCGGCAAGCGGTGGCCGCTGGCCGTGCTGCTGGCCGGGCTGGCCATGATGATCCGCGAACTTTCGGTGCCGTTTGCCGCCCTCGCCCTCGCCTTCGCGCTGGTCCAGCGGCGGCGCAAGGAAGCGATTGGCTGGGCCGCGCTGCTGGCGGTTTTCGCCGTGGTCATGCTGCTCCACGCCCAGGCCGTCCACGCCGTGGTCCTGCCGACCGACAAGCAGTCCGCGCCGTGGAGCGGGCTTCGCGGCCTGAGCGGCGTGCTGCACGACCTTACCGACACGTCGGTGCTCAACAACCTGCCCATGCCGCTTGCCTTCGCACTGATCCCGTTGGGCCTCCTTGGCTGGGCCGCCGCCCCGCGCGAACAGGCGCTGTTCGGCCTGCTCTACTATCTGGGCATGGCGGTGATGATCGCGCTGTTCACGCGGCCGGACAACTTCTATTGGGCCTGCCTGTTGCAGCCCGGCTGGTTCATCGGCTTTGCCTTCCTGCCGCGCGCCCTGCGCGACTGCGCGCAAGCCGCGCTTGCGAGGCGCGCCGCCGCCGGGTAGAGGCGCGGCAACTTACCCATCATCCAGACCAAAGAGGTTCCCCGTGGCCGCGCAATACGCCTTCGTCATGAAGGACATGACCAAGACTTTCCCCGGCGCTCAGAAGCCGGTGCTTAGCAACATCAACCTGCAGTTCTACCAGGGTGCCAAGATCGGCATCGTCGGGCCGAACGGCGCGGGCAAGTCCACGCTCATGAAGATCATGGGCGGGATCGACACCGATTTCACCGGTGAAGCCTGGCCGGGTGAGAACATCACCGTCGGCTATCTTCCGCAGGAGCCGGAGCTCGACAAGACCAAGACGGTGCTCGAAAACGTCAAGGACGGCGCCCGCCAGACGGCCGACATGGTCGAACGCTTCAACCAGATCGGCATCGAAATGGGCGAAGAGGACGCCGATTTCGACGCGCTTGGTGCAGAAATGAGCGAGCTGCAGGACAAGATCGATGCAGTTGACGGCTGGACGCTCGACAATCAGCTTGAGGTCGCCATGGAAGCCCTGCGCTGCCCGCCAGGCGACTGGTCGGTGGAAAACCTCTCGGGCGGTGAAAAGCGCCGCATCGCGCTAACCCGCCTGCTGATCCAGAAGCCCAGCATCCTGCTGCTCGACGAACCGACCAACCACCTCGACGCCGAGTCCGTCGAATGGCTGGAAAACCATCTGAAGGATTATGCCGGCGCGGTGCTGATGATCACCCACGACCGCTATTTCCTCGATCACGTGGTCGGCTGGATCCTCGAACTCGATCGCGGACGCTATTACCCTTACGAAGGCAACTATTCGACCTATCTCGAAAAGAAGGCCAAGCGTCTTGAACAGGAAGACCGCGAGGAAAGCGGCAAGCAGAAGGCCCTGCAGCGCGAACTCGAATGGATCCGGCAGACCCCGGCTGCGCGGCAAACGAAGAGCAAGGCCCGCGTCCGCAAGTTCGAGGAATTGCAGAACGCACAGGACAACCGCCCCATTGGCAAGGCGCA
>JBJTLW010000069.1:0-4708 GCA_046063225.1 Novosphingobium sp.
CGCAACGCGGGCGACCTGATCAACAAGCTGACCATCCAGTACAACCGCAGCCGCCAGGCCGCGATCACCACCGAACTGATCGAAATTATCGCTGGCGCTGAAGCGCTCTAAGGCATTCAAGGCAAGGACAAGAGAAATGGCAACCGCAGCCAAGACCAAGACCACCAAGGCTCCTGCAGCCAAGGCCCCGGCCAAGAAGGCCGCCGCCCCCAAGGCTCCGAAGGCAACCGCAGCCGCCGCAACCGGCAAGATCAGCCAGGTCATCGGCGCCGTCGTCGACGTGACCTTCGAAGGCGAACTGCCGGCGATCCTTTCGGCGCTCGAAACCGACAACAACGGTTCGCGTCTCGTCCTCGAAGTGGCGCAGCACCTGGGTGAAAACACCGTGCGCACCATCGCCATGGACTCGACCGACGGCCTGACGCGCGGTCAGCCGGTGGCCAACACCGGCGCGCAGATCTCGGTGCCGGTCGGCCCGGCCACGCTCGGACGCATCCTCAACGTGATCGGTGAGCCGATCGACGAGCGCGGCCCCATTGGCACCACCATGACCGCGCCGATCCACGCCGAAGCCCCGGCTTTCGTCGACCAGTCGACCGAAGCTGCCATCCTGGTCACCGGCATCAAGGTGATCGACCTTATCGCGCCCTACGCCAAGGGCGGCAAGATCGGCCTGTTCGGCGGCGCAGGCGTGGGCAAGACGGTTCTTATTCAGGAACTGATCAACAACATCGCCAAGGGCCACGGCGGCGTCTCGGTCTTCGCCGGGGTGGGTGAACGCACCCGTGAAGGTAACGACCTTTACCACGAATTCCTTGAAGCCGGCGTTATCGCCTCGGACAAGGACGGCAACGCCATTTCCGAAGGTTCGAAGGTGGCTCTGGTGTTCGGCCAGATGAACGAACCCCCGGGTGCCCGCGCCCGCGTTGCTCTTTCGGGCCTGACCATGGCCGAATACTTCCGCGATCAGGAAGGGCAGGATGTTCTGTTCTTCGTCGACAACATCTTCCGCTTCACCCAGGCGGGTTCGGAAGTGTCGGCTCTGCTTGGCCGTATTCCTTCGGCCGTGGGTTACCAGCCGACCCTGTCGACCGACATGGGCGCGCTGCAGGAACGCATCACCTCGACCAACAAGGGTTCGATCACCTCGGTTCAGGCCATCTACGTTCCGGCCGACGACCTTACCGACCCTGCACCGGCTACCTCGTTCGCGCACCTTGACGCGACGACCACGCTGAACCGCGCCATTTCGGAACTGGGCATCTACCCGGCCGTTGACCCGCTCGACTCGACCTCGCGCGTGCTGACCCCGGCTGTCGTTGGCCAGGAACACTACGAAACCTCGCGCCGCGTTCAGGAAACGCTGCAGAAGTACAAGTCGCTTCAGGACATCATCGCCATCCTGGGCATGGACGAGCTTTCGGAAGAAGATAAGCTCACCGTGGCCCGCGCGCGCAAGATCCAGAAGTTCCTGTCGCAGCCGTTCCACGTCGCTGAAGTGTTCACCGGCATCCCCGGCAAGTTCGTGCAGATCGAAGACACGGTCCGTTCGTTCAAGGCGGTTGTCGACGGCGAATACGATCACCTTCCCGAAAACGCCTTCTACATGGTCGGCGGCATCGACGAAGTGATCGAAAAGGCCAAGAAGCTGGCTGAAGAGGCTTAATCACCCATGGCTCTGCACTTCGAACTCGTAACCCCGGCAAAGCTCGTCCGCTCGCAGGACGTGCACATGGTGGTCGTCCCCGGCACCGAGGGTGATTTCGGCGTGCTGGAAGGCCATGCCCCGGTGATGTCGACGATCCGCGACGGCGCCCTGCTGGTCTATGCGACCGCTGGCGCCGCTCCGGAAGAAATCCGCGTCCAGGGTGGTTTCGCCGAAGTCGGCGATACCGGTCTCACCGTTCTGGCGGAGCGGGTCGAGGGCTGATCGCTTTCCACCTGACCGAACATGTTGACGGGGCGGAGCGATCCGCCCCGTTTGCGTTTCAGGGTGCCTTTGCCGCAGCCGCATCGGCGGGTGGCGGCGTTTCCAGCACCGGTGCGGCAACCGGGCGGTAATTGAACCGCACAGCCTTGGTGCCGTCCATCTTCGAAATCTCCGCCATCAGCAGTTGCCCCTGCCGCCAATAGCGGATGCGCTGCGGGTAATCGTGCTGCGGATTGGCAAATTCGATCGCCTGTTCGCTGGTCACCGCCATCGGAAATTCCGATGCCGGTCGGCCGTAGGGCTGGGCAAAGAAGCTGATCCGGCCGTCTGCCTTGCGCTGAATGCGGGTGACTTCCCAGTTTTCCAGCTCGCTGCCGAAGCCGACACGCGCCATGCCGATCATTACGCCCCCGCGCGGCGCCATCCACACCTCGTCGCCCCACATCGAGCCGTCCTGCATGGTCCAGGTCCCGGCCATCCATTCGGGCAGGCCATCATCGGCGGTTTGCGCGGCAACCGGCGCGCCAAGCAGCAGCGCGCCCAGCCATGCGAGGACCATTCCCGGCTTCATCGACACCCCCTGAAACGAAACGGCGTGAGCATCTCCCCTGCCCCCGCGCCGCTAAACCTCGGCTTAACGGCGGGGAGACGTGCGCGCATGAAAGTCCGCCGGTTTGCCGGCAATCCAGCGCAGGAAGCGCGCCATGGCGGGATCGTCGGCCAGCAGCGACCGATCGGCGCCGCGACGAGCCAGATCGGCATTCGTGAAGGTCGCATGGATGGTGCGATGGCAGATCGGGTGCAGCGGCACCGTTTCGCGCCCGCCGCGGCTTTTCGGCACCGGATGGTGCCATTCAACGCGCTTGCCCAAGGGGCGTGCGCAAAGCCAGCAGGGCGCAGGCGGATCATCCGCCATTGGCCGCCGGCCCGGATCGGGCGGCTTCGCGCCGTGCGCCCGATCGCCACAGCCACAACCCCGCGCCCATGATCAGCGCCGATCCGATCAGCGTCGGGCCATCCGGCCAGTCGCCGAACAGTGCGATACCGAGCACCGTTGCCACCAGCAGTTGCACATAGGTCATCGGCGCGACGGCCGCCGCCCCGGCGCGCGCGGTGCCGTTGAAGATGGCCCAGTGCGCAAGGCTTGCCGAGCAGGCGACCACCGCACAGCGCGCGAGGATGGTCCAGTCCGGCACCCCGACGGACAGACGCGGCAGGCCGGAGAGATGCCCCGCCCAGGTCGCCAGAAGCAACAACGGCGTTGCCATGCTGGCGACGTAAAACTGCGACGCCAACGGGCTCGCCTTGCCGGCAACGGCGCGGTTGCCGATCATCAGCAGGCTCATGCCAACCGCGCTCATCAACGGCAGGAACGCGGCGGCGCCCAGTTCGGCCAAGTTCGGCCGCAGGACGATAAGCGTTCCGGCAAAGGCCACGGCGGAGGCCATCCATGTTTCCTTGCGCGCCGGTTCGCCAAGGAACAGCGCGGAAAGCAGCGCGGTGATCATCGGGCTGGTAAAGGTGATCGAGGTCGCCTCGGCCAGCGGCATGACGAATACGGCGGCAAAGAAGCCTACCGTCGCCATCGCCACGCCAAATCCGCGCAGGGCCTGCAAAGCCGGGCTCGGCATGACGAAAGCCTGCCGCCCTTCCCGAAACGCAAGCAGCAGGCCCAGCCCCAGTGCGCCCAGAGCGTAGCGCGTGGCGGCAATGGCGGTCGGCGCCCAGGCGCCCGCAATGGTCTTGATCACGGCATCGCCGAGCGAAAGGCAGACGAATCCCGCCAAGGCCCAGATCAGGCCGGCACGTTCGGGATGATGGCTGGAAATCGAGTTTCTCCCCGGCGGTCAAGAGCGCCACTCTCTGCGCGATTTATCCTATCTTGCCGGGATAGATGCAACTGGTTGCCCGGGCATTTAGGAAGTTTTCAAAGTTTCAACCATATTACGTTACCTATGAATCGTCTGGATTGCCGTTCCCATGAGGGATCGGCGCGCCGGCGGCAGAGGTAAACGGGCAAATGAGTGCATTCGGGCGAAAGAGTGGTGTGGGAGCAATGTCGCCGGGGGCCCGCCCCCAGTTCGGCGTGGCAAAGCCCATGCGCGGCGGTGCCGGCGGTGCTCCGGATAATGGCCCCGGTGCGCCGGGCGGCCTGCCCGGAATGCCTGGCGGCGACCAGTTTCCGCCGCTTCCGCCGATGGGAGGGGAAAGCGCGCCGAGCAGTGATTCGTCCGCCCCGGTAAAATCCGATGCGATGACTCGTCTGGCCGACCGCGCCAACGGCATTGTCGAAAACAACAACCAGCTCGAAGGCTTCGAAGCCTCGGTCCACAAGATCAAGGAACAGGTGCTGCCGCGCCTGCTGGAACGCGTCGACCCCGAAGCGGCGGCGACACTGACCAAGGACGAGCTTTCCGAAGAATTCCGTCCGATCATTCTGGAAGTTCTGGCCGAACTGAAGATCACGCTGAACCGCCGCGAACAGTTCGCGCTGGAAAAGGTGCTGATCGACGAACTGCTGGGCTTCGGCCCGCTGGAAGAGCTGCTGAACGATCCGGACGTGTCCGATATCATGGTCAACGGACCGGATCAGACCTACATCGAAAAGAAGGGCAAGCTGACCCTTTCGACCATCCGCTTCCGCGACGAACAGCACCTGTTCCAGATCGCTCAACGCATCGTCAACCAGGTCGGCCGCCGCGTCGACCAGACCACGCCGCTGGCCGACGCCCGCCTCAAGGACGGCAGCCGCGTCAACGTCATCGTGCCGCCGCTGTC
>JBJTLW010000070.1:0-6809 GCA_046063225.1 Novosphingobium sp.
GACCATGCGATTGCCATGGCCAACGATTCGAGGTTCGGCCTTTCGGGCTGGGTCCACGGGGCAGACAAGCGCGCCGCGCTGCAAGTGGGCGAAGCGATGCGATCAGGATCGATCAACGTCAACAACGGCGTCACCAGCGCCTGGGCATCGATGGGCGGCATCAAGCTTTCCGGACAGGGCCGCGAACGCGGGCCAGAGGGCATTCGCGCCTTCCAGCAGATGAGCGTTCTCAATTTCAGCTAAAGGCAGGACAGCAATGGCACAGAGCGAAACCATCGAACGCCCCGAGGACCAGCAGGCCCGCCTGATCGAGATGTTCTCGGTAAATTCGCAGGCGGGCAACGCCGGGCTTGATACCGACCGCGACTATTCGGACGCGATCAACGACCTGCGCGAGGCGGGATCGGTGCAGAAGGGCAGCCCCCGCAGCCTGCTTGGCCTGCCCGAAGTGATGGGCGGCTCCACCGTGGAGCGCGAGGACTGGACCCTGCTGGGCTTCGATGCCTGCGAACGCGGCTTCCGTGAAAACCTGACCTTCAGCTCCGAAATCATGGCCGAAAGCGCCGGCCTGAAGCAGGTTGGCCCGACGATCCTCCAGATGATCGGCAAGGAACACAAGCGCAACCGCGCCGTCGCCCAGCCGCTGTTCCTGCGCCCGCGCACGATGGACTGGTGGAAGCCGAACTGGATCGATCAGGCGGTCACCTCGCTGCTTACGCCGCTGGAAGGCAAGGACCGCGCCGACCTCAACCTCGAACTCTGCGCCTGGCTGCCGATGTTCGTCGTCACTCGCAGCCTTGGCCTTGCCGGCAAGGACGAGCTGAACTTTCGCTATCACCTGACCCGCAGCAGCTTCGGCGCGCGCGATCATACGCCCGAGGAAGTCGCCGAATCGCGCAAGGTGGTGGACGGCATCCTGACTGAAATGGTCGCCTCGCGCCGCGCCAATCCGCAGGACGATGTCGTTTCGGGCCTTCTGGAAAACGAACTCAAACTGCCCGACGGCACCAGCCGCAAGATGACGCAAGATGAGCTGTTCTCCTTCGCCAAGCTGGTGATCTTTGCCGGCGGTGGCACCACCTGGCGGCAGCTTGGCATCACCATCGACGCGTTGCTCACCCACCGCGATGTCTGGGACGAATGCCTTGCGAACCGCACCCTGATCGAGGCCGCGGCGGACGAGGCGCTGCGCTGGCGCGCAACCTCCGGCAACTTCTACCGCGTGGCGACCCGGGACGTCGAGGTCGACGGCGTAACCATCCCCGAAGGCGCGCGGGTCAACCTGTGGCTCGCCGCCGCGAACCGCGATCCGCGCGCCTTCGACCATCCGGACGCGTTCGACATCCACCGGCCCAAGCAGCACCACCTCGGCTTCGGCCTTGGCCCGCATCGGTGCCTGGGTATGGACGTTGCAAAGCAGGAGATGATCGCGGCTATCAACGGCCTGATGGATCGCTGGCCGAACCTGCGCTACGATCCCGCAGCGCCCAAGCCGATCTTTGCCGGGCTCGACATGCGGGGCATGACCGCGCTGCCGGTGATCCTCGACTAGACGGCTTGACTTGCCTCCGCCCGACCGCTTCACCGCGAAGGCATGGGCGGCTGGCACTTCTGGATCGATCGCGGCGGGACGTTCACCGATGTGGTGGCACGCGCGCCCGATGGCGCCATCCGCACGCACAAGCTGCTGAGCGAAAACCCGGAGCAGTACCGCGATGCCGCAACCGCCGGCATCCGCGCCGTGCTGGGGCTTGATCCGCAAGCGCCGATCACTCCCGATCTGGTGCGCGAAGTGCGGCTTGGCACAACCGTCGCCACCAACGCCCTGCTGGAGCGCAAGGGCGCAAAGGTGCTGCTGCTGGTCGATCGCGGTTACGCCGATCTGCTGCGCATCGGCCACCAGACCCGGCCAGACCTGTTCGCGCTGGAAATTCGCCTGCCGGAACCGCTTTATGCCGGCGTGCTGGAAGTGGGTGGCCGCGTGGCCGCCGATGGCACGGTGCTTGATCCGCTGGATGAAGCGACCTTGCGCGCCGCGCTCGCTTCCCGGCGCCAAGAGGGGTTCGAAACCTGCGCCGTCGCCCTGATCCACGCCTGGAAATTTCCCCAGGCCGAACGCCGCATTGCCGATCTGGCCCGCGCCGCCGGGTTCTCGCAAGTGTCGGTCAGCCATGAGGTTTCACCCCTGCTCGGCCTTGTCGCGCGGGCGCGGACGACGGTCGTCGACGCCAATCTCGCCCCGGTGCTGCGATCCTATGTCGAACAGGTTTCGGACGAACTCGCAGGCGTTCCCGTATCGTTCATGCAATCGAACGGCGGACTGGCTGCGGCTGATCAATTCCGCGCCAAGGACGCCATCCTGTCCGGACCGGCAGGCGGGATCGTCGGCGCGGCGCTGTCGGCCGCCGAGGCCGGGGAAGACCGGATCATCGCCTTCGACATGGGCGGCACCTCCACCGACGTTGCGCTCTATGCTGGGGCCTTCGAGCGGCAGTTCGACACGAAGATCGCCGGAGTAGACCTGCGCGTGCCGATGCTGGCGATAGACACGGTAGCGGCGGGCGGCGGGTCGATCCTGTCCTTCGATGGCGCGCGGCTGCGCGCCGGGCCGGAAAGCGCGGGCGCCAATCCGGGGCCGGCCGCCTATCGGCGCGGCGGTCCGCTGACCGTGACCGACGCGAACGTCCTGTGCGGCAAGATCCAGCCGCGCCATTTCCCTGCGGTGTTCGGGGCGGATGGCAATGCGCCGCTCGATGCCGATGCCGTCGCCGCGAAGTTTGCCAAGATGGCCGCGCCGCTCGGCCGAAATCCTCGCGAACTGGCCGAGGGGTTCCTGACCATCGCCGTCGCCACCATGGCCGCTGCGATCAAGCGAGCCGCCCTGTCGCGCGGCGAGGACGTATCCTCTTTCACGCTTCAGTGCTTTGGCGGCGCCGGTGGCCAGCACGCCTGCCGCGTAGCCGAGGAACTGGGCATGCGCCGCGTGCTGATCGACCCACTGGCCGGCGTGCTCTCCGCCTATGGCATCGGCCTGTCGAAGCGGTCTGCGCTGAAACAGGCCGCCGTCGAACTTCCGCTCGGCGCCGATCTTGGCCCTCGGCTGGCCGCGCTGGAAGCCGAGGCACGGTCCGGCCTGTCGGGCACCGTGACTGCGACAGCCAGCGCGCGCCTGCGCTACGCCGGCACGGACGCGGCTCTCTCGGTTTCCCTGGGCACGGCCGACGCCATGCGCGCCGCCTTCGAAGAGGCGCACCGCCGCCGTTTCGGCTTTGCCACGCCCGAACGCGCTATCGTGGTGGCCGAGCTTGCCGTCGAAGCCGAGGAGCAGGCGGCACCCATCCAGCGCCCCGCTTTGCACGACGGCACCGACGCGGCCCCGATCGACACGGTTTCGCTGTGGACCGGCGGGCGTGAGTGGCAGGCCCCGGTGTTCGATCGCGACGCGCTCGGGCATGGTGACAGGGTTACCGGCCCGGCGCTGATCCGCGAGGCCATCGGCACGGTGGTGATCGAACCCGGCTGGCGCGGCGAGGTGCTGGCAAACGGCGCGCTGCTGCTCGAACACGTGGCCGCCGCGCCAGCTTCGCTACCCGATATCACCCGACCCGATCCGGTCCTTCTGGAACTGTTCAACCAGCTGTTCATGGGCCTTGCCGAGCAGATGGGCGCGGTGCTTGAAGCCTCATCATCCAGCGTCAACATGCGCGAGCGGCTCGATTTTTCCTGCGCGCTGTTCGATGGCGAGGGCAATCTGGTGGCCAATGCGCCGCACCTGCCGGTTCATCTGGGATCGATGGGCGAGGCGGTGCGCACGGTGATCGCCAGCCATGGCGAGCGCTTGAGGCCCGGCGATGCCGTGGTGCTCAACAACCCCTACAACGGCGGCACGCACCTGCCTGACGTGACCGTGGTTTCGCCCGTGTTCGACGAGGCCGGAAGCCTGCGCGCCTTCCTCGCCAACCGGGGCCACCATGCCGATATCGGCGGCCGCACGCCGGGATCGATGCCGCCCGATTCCACCCGGCTTGAGGAAGAAGGCGTGGTGATCGATCCCATGCTGCTCGCCAGCGGCGGGCGCTTTCTGGAAAGCGAGTTCCGCGCCGTGCTGGCTTCGGGCCGCTATCCGGCGCGCAATCCGGACATGAACGTGGCCGATATCAAGGCGCAGCTTGCCGCCAATGCCACGGGCCAGCGCGAACTGGACGGTCTGGTGGCGCGCTGGGGTTGGCCCTGCGTCCTCGCCTATATGGGCCACGTCATGGACAACGCCGAGGAAAGCGTGCGGCGGGTAATCGACCGGCTGCGCGACGGCCGATTCAGTCTGCCCGCCGATCAGGGCGGATCGATCGAGGTTGCGGTGACGCTCGATCATCAGGCGCGTTCGGCGCGCATCGATTTCACCGGCACGAGTGCCGAGCGCGAGGGCAATTTCAACGCCCCGCCGGCCGTCACCCGCGCCGCCGTGCTCTACGCCTTCCGCTGCCTGACCGGCGACGCCCTGCCGCTCAACGAAGGCTGCCTGCGCCCGCTCGACATCATCATACCCAAGGGCAGCTTCCTCGCCCCGGCACCCGGCCGCGCGGTGGTGGCAGGCAACACCGAAGTCAGCCAGGCGATCACCAACGCCGTGTTCGGCGCGCTCGGCGCGCTGTGCGCCGGTCAGGGGACGATGAACAACTTCCTGTTCGGCAACGTCCGCCACCAGTACTACGAAACGATCTGCGGCGGCGCGGGCGCAGGCCCGGGATTCGCCGGAGCCGGGCCGGTCCACACCCACATGACCAACACCCGCATTACCGATCCCGAAGTGCTGGAACTGCGCCTGCCGGTTCGGCTGGAGGAATTTTCCGTCCGGCGCGGATCGGGCGGCGCGGGCCAGTGGCCAGGCGGCGACGGCGTGCGCCGCAAGCTGCGGTTTCTTGAAGCCATGACGGTCACCCTCGTTTCGTCCAGCCGCACGGTACCGCCCTTCGGGCTTGCTGGCGGGGGCGATGGCGCCTGCGGCCGGCAATGGATCGAACGCGCCGATGGCCGCATCGAAGCGTTCGGCGGCACGGACGAGGCCGATCTGGACGTGGGCGACAGCGTCGTCATCGAAACGCCCGGCGGCGGCGCTTACGGAGCACCTCTCCAAACCTGACCGAAATTGTCATTTGATCTGCGCGGCTTGCCCTTGCAATGTCCACTTGTGATCATTGGGAAGGGGAATGTCCGATGCACAGTCGCTATCAGCGTGTTTGCCGTTTCACAGCGCTCGCCATAGCGCTTCTTGCCGCGCCAGCCCTCGCCAAGGACAAGGTCGTCGCCGCGCCGATCAACATGGACGCACCGCCCAGCGCTGCCTTTACCGACAGCAACGCAGCCCTGCTTTCCGGCACCAAGCGCGTGGCGATCACCAGCGTGGTGATCTGCTTCCAATCGTCCACCGGCGCGCGCGCCGGGGCGAGCTTCTTCCTGCCGGTGCTGACCTCGCGCGCCGAGGTCATGTCGGTCCTCGCCATGCCGGGCATGAGCACCGACCTGCAGGATGCCCTTGCGGCCAATGCCTATAACGCGCTGGCCGAACAGCTGAAGGCGCAGGGCTTTGAAGTGGTGCCGCAGGATCAGGTGCGCGCCAGCGCCAATTACCAGGCGATCCTGAAGCAGGGCGGCTATGCCAACCATTCCCGGTTTGCCAATGCGATGGGCGATATCGAACTGGTCGGCCCCGAAGGCTTGCCGACCTACACCGCCTATCACGGCGAACTGGGAAACTTTCACTATCCCGGCAAGAGCTACATGGGCTGGGCCGACGGCTTCGGCTTGAAAAGCATTACTCCGGGCGGCCCGAGCTATGTCCAGATGGGGGGTGCCTGGAAGGTTCCCGGACTTGAAGTGGCGCTGGCCAAGGAACTGAATGCCCATGTGGTAAAGGCCTATTACGTCGTCAGCCTTGGCAAGACCGATGCGCGCCGTTCCACCGACTTTGCCGTGAAGCAGGGCTGGGGGGAACTGAGCAAATATCCCAGCCTGGGCAATGTTGGCACCTATACCGCGATCGAGCGCACCGTGACCGGCAAGGGCACCGCGCTCGCACAGGTTGGGCTGGTGCAGGACCAGTCGCGCATTTCCTTCCGCACCCCCACGGGCAATGCCAAGTGGCAGAAGGTATCGATGATCGCTGGCACCCCCGCACCCAAGGATGGAGACGTGGTCATCCACCTCGCCTCGCCGCTTTATGGCGGCACGGACTTTTTCTCGGTCTCGGAAGGGCAGATCCCCCGGCAGGGCGGCGGCATGTTCTCAAGCCAGCAGAAGGCGGACATTACCGTCGGCTTCGTCGCCCGCGTTTCCGACCCGCTGGGTTACGGCAAGGAAGTGAGCGGCATGATCGCCTCGGCCAGCAAGGCCATGCTGGAACTGGTCAAGCAGTAAGCCACAGCACCTCTGGAACGCGCGCCCTTCATCGGCGGGTGAATGCCCTTGGTCGATAGAGCATGGGCACCCGGCGCTGGCCTGACTAACCCGGCCCGCACAGGAGGGGCACCTGTTCGGGCGCGCTTCGTGGGGAGCATCCCCGCGCGGCTTCCCGGTCTTGGTTCTGGGAAGCGGAAAAGCCTTTGTCATGAGATATATATGCCCCGCGGCCCTGCCGCTCGCCCGGTCTGCGCGGGCGGAGGGACGGTGCCCTCGCCATTGTCACTGGCCAGCGCCGGGACGGCACAGGCCAGCGCCGCAACAAGCGCGAATCCACGGGCAAGCGGCAGGGCCGCGGGGCATAAATATCTCATGACGAAGGCTTTTCCGCTTCCCAAACAAAACCCGGGAAG
>JBJTLW010000071.1:0-16865 GCA_046063225.1 Novosphingobium sp.
GCGCGCGGCATGACGCGCGAACAGGTGATCAACGATGTCATGCTGGTGCGTCAGCCGACGCGCAAGTTCGTGCAGCCGGCCGATATCGGCGCAATGGCGGTTTTCCTGTGCCGGGACGAGGCGAACAACATGAACGGCGCCAACATTTCGATGGATGGCGGCTGGACCGCGGAATAGGGCGGCGGGCACCTCTGCCGCCTACCGTTACCTTCCTGCCACAAAACAGGAATATCGCGCGGCGCAGCTTGCCGATTGCGGGGCGACCAATCATATCATCGCACGATGAAACGAAGCCTGCGCACGTTGAGCTGCCTTGCGCTGATTGGCGCGGCGACCAGCCTTGCGCCGGCCACGGCCGCCCCGCGCGACAAGGCGCTGGAAGAGGCGCTGCGCAAGCACATCACCGTCCTTGCCAGCGATGACTTCGGCGGCCGCCAGCCCGGCACTCCGGGCGAGGCCAAGACGCTGCGCTATCTTGGCGACAAGTGGTTCCAGATGGGCCTGCAATCGGGCACCAACGATCCCGGCCACGAATGGTACAAGCCGGTTACGCTGGTGGCCCGCGAACCGGCGGGATCGACCGCGATCTTCCTGCGCAAGGGCAAGCCCATCGCCGTGATGCAGAGCGAGGTGCTGATGCTCACCTCGGGCCAGCGCTCGCTGGTGGAAAATGCGCCGCTGCTGTTCGTTGGCAAGGGGCTGGGCAACCATGCGCGGGCGGAACTGGCGGGCCGCGTGGCGGTGCTGCTGTCTGGCCCGCAGGACGATGGCAAGCGGCAGGACGATCTGCTGCGCGCCGGCGCCGGGGCGGTGCTGACCGTGCTCGACGGCGAACGCACGATGGCCGAGGTGGCGGCGCGGCGCAAACGGTCGGGCTATGCGCTGGCGACCGAGCGCAAGGGCGGCGATCTGGAAGGCTTCATCACCGCCGAAGCGTTTGACCGCTTGCTGGCGCCCGCCGGCCTGTCGCTGGCGGCGCTGGAAAAGGAAAGCGATGCCGCGCTGTTCAAGCCGCGCCTGCTTGACCTGGGCGCCACGCTTGAGGCGACGACCCGGCAGACCCGGATCAAGACGCACAACCTCATCGGCAAGATCCCCGGCAAGCGGCCCGATAGCGGCGCGGTGCTGTTCATGGCCCATTGGGATCACTTCGGCCAATGCGCCGAAGCGCCGGCGGAAAACCTGATCTGCAACGGCGCGGTGGACAACGCCAGCGGCCTTGCCGGGCTGACCGAGATTGCCGCGCGGCTGGTGAAAGGTCCGCAGGCTGACCGCGACATCTATTTCCTTGCCACCACGGCCGAGGAAATGGGCCTGCTGGGCGCGCAGGCCTTTGCCGAAAATCCGCCGATCCCGCTGAAATCGGTGGTGGCCGCGTTCAACCTGGATTCCATCGCCATTGCCCCGGCCAACACGCCGCTGGCGATTGTCGGCTATGGCATGACCAAGCTTGATCCGCTGATCGCGCAGGTGGCCAAGCAGGCCAAGCGCAAGCTGGTGATGAACGATGCTGCCAACGAATATGTCAAACGGCAGGATGGCTGGGCCTTGTTGCAGCACGACGTGCCGACCGTGATGGTCAGCAGCGCTTATGGCGACATTGCCCTGATCGAAAAGTTTTTCGAATCGGACTATCACCGCCCGACCGACATCGCCCGCCCGCAACTGGAGCTGGGCGGTGCGGCGCAGGACGTGCTGCTGCACGTGTCGCTCGGCCGCTTCTTTGCCGATACCCGCAAGGTGCCAAGCCGGCTGAAGTAACCGGTCCGCCTCAGGTGGAGGCGAGGAACGCATCCATCGCGGTGTTGACCGCCGCCGGATCTTCCCACGGCACGAAATGGCCGCAGCCTTGGACGGGAAACAGCGTCAGATCGGTCACGATCTTGTCCATGCCATCGACATTGCAGGGCGGCAGCGCCAGATCGTCCATCGCCCAGATCACCAGCGTGGGGATCGTCAGCGGCGGGAAGGGCGGTTCGCGCCAATCGTCAGGCAGGCCCATCGGCTCGTCGAGCGAAGGCACCACGATGGGCGAGGCGCGATACCAGTTGAGCATGGCAAAGGCGGCGTCGCGGTCCAGCCAGTCGGCAAACTGGGCATTGCGCACCGCCTCTTCCGGCTTGGCGCCTTCCCAGCGCACGGCCTTCAGCAGAAGGCCGCCAAGCCCGTGTTCGCGCACCAGAGCGTCGTTGGCGGGATCGCGGAATTCGCGCATGTACTGGCTGGCCGCGCGCTGTTCGGGATCCGTATAGAGCAGCTTCTGAAACAGCGCGGGATGGGGCGCGTTGGCGATGACCGCGCGGGTGACGCGGCTGCCTTGCCCGGCCAGGGCCACGCCCCAGGCAATCGCGCCGCCCCAGTCATGGCCGACAATGGTGAACTCGCCAATGCCCAGCGCGTCGGCCAGCTGGAACACGTCGGCGATCAGCTTGTCCGGCGTATAGCTTGCCACGTCCTGCGGCTTTGACGATCCGCGATAGCCGCGCTGATCGGGGGCCACGCAGCGGAACCGATCAGCAAAGTGCGGGATCTGGTGCCGCCAGGTGCGGTGGCTTTCGGGAAAGCCGTGCAGGAATATCAGCGCGGGCGCATCGCGCGGGCCTTCGTCCAAAACGTCGAGCTCGATGCCGCTGGGCAGGGTAACGCGCTTCATTCGCCGGCTACCTTCTCGTTCGGAGCGCGCGCCTTGATAGCGAGCGCGTGGACGCGCTGGCCGGGAATGTCGCCCAGCGCGGCGATCACCATGCGCTGGCGCTGCAGGCGCGAAACACCGGCAAAGGCGGCGCTTTCGATCTCCAGGGTGAAGTGCGATTCGCCCGATCCGTCATCGCCGGCGTGGCCGTGGTGGCGGGCGGAATCGTTGATCACGTCCAGATGCGTGGGGGAAAGCGCGGCGCGCAGCAGGGCTTCGATTTCGGATGCGATGGGACCGGACATTTCGTCTCCTTGGACTTTCCTTCTAGCGCATCCGTTGCCATGGGGAAGGGCGTGAAGCACGATCGATTTCATGGCCGGGTCAGCGGATCGCGGCGCAGCTGCGACTGGCGGGGGTGCGACCTGCCGGGCGAATTCCGCGCACCCGGCGCGCGGCCATCGGGGTTTGACGGGCCGGGCGACTATCGCTGGTACTGCCTTGAACACATTCGCGAATTCAACGCTTCCTACGATGCCTTCGCCGGCATGACGGCAGAGGAAATCTGGCAGGCGCAATCGCCGATTGCCGGCTGGGACCGCGAAACGCGGGCCTTCAACCCCACCGCCGGGATCGACGCTGCGCCGCGTTGGGCCGATTTTTCCGACCCGCTTGAGGCGATTTCCGGCCGCGCCCGCGCGCGCCGTCCCAAGCAGCGGCTCGACGGGCGCGCCGTAACCCCGGAAGAGCGGCAGGCCTTTGACACGCTCGAGCTCGACATCAACGCCGACCGCAAGGCGTTGCGCGGCCGCTATTCGGAGCTGGCGCGGCGCTTCCATCCCGATCGCAACGGCGGCGACCGGGCGATGGAAAAGCGCCTTCAGGCCGTGGTCGAGGCCTATCAGCTGCTGCGCAAGTCCGCGATTTTCGCCTGACGGGCGGGCGGCGTCAGTCCGCCTCGCACAGCGCAACAAGCTGATCGGCGCAGGCGCCCCAGCCGTCGGTGAAGCCCATCTCTTCGTGCTGTTTCGCCGCTTCCTCGGTCCAATGGCGGGCGCGGGCGGTGTAGCGGGTGCCACCGCCTTCCGCCGCGATTTCCCAGATGCCGATCATGAACGGGCCGGCCGGCATGAAATCCGCCGTCACGGCATCGGTGGTGACGAAGCGGCGGCCTTCGTCCCACGCAAGGTAGATGCCGTCCTGCGGCATTTCTTCGCCGTTCGGGCCATAAAACACCATCGAGGCCGATCCGCCGGGGCGGCGGTCCTGCTGCTTGACCACGGCGCGCCACGGCCTGGGACACCACCATTCCTCGATCCGGTTGACCATCACGTCCCACACCCGGCCCGGCGCGGCATTGATGAAACGGGTGACGGACAATTCGTTCATGGCAGGCTCCTTGGCGAAATTCAGTCCCGGTCCGGCGCGCCGAGCGGGAAAAAGCCCCGGAAAGGCCGCGCCGCCTCTATGCAGCGGGACACTTCGGGCATGGCGTTAAGCTGGGCGCGCCAGGCCTTCAGCCGGGGATAGGCGTCGGTCACCTGTTCCACCCAGTCGGCATAGAACAGGCTGGGCGCGGCGGCGCATTCGATCAGCGTCAGGTGATCGGCGGGCTGCTGGTAATGGGCCAGCCAGTCTTCCAGCCAGGCATAGGTTCGGTGCAGGCGGCGGCGCACGTCGGCCATGACTTCGGCATCGGGCTGCGGCTTGAACAGATGCTCGCTCACCGCGCGCTGCATCACGTTCATCAGGTGGTTGTCGAACACCCGGTCCATCATCCGCGTCGCCAGCGCGGCATCGGCATCGGCGGGGATCAGGCGGCGTTCGCCCGGGTGGTGCAGATCGAGGTATTCGATCACGCAGGTCGATTCAAAGATCACGTTCGCGTCATCGACCAGCACGGGGAACTGCCCCTGCGGCCCGGCAGCGTTCACCACCTTCCAGTTGGGGCAATTGGCGGGATCATCGGTCGACAGGACGCGAAAGTCATAGTCCCGCCCCAGCGCGTGCAGCGCAATCTGCGCCTTCCACGTATAGGAGGAGAACGGGTGGCCATAGAGTTGCAGGTCTGGACCGCCTGCGGTCATTTTCGCATCTCCTCGATCAAGGCGTTATCGATGCCCTTGGCGGCCTTGTAGGCCGGGCGCGCCTGCAGGCGTTCGGCATAGGCGACCAGTTCGGGCTCGGGCGGGATCGAGCCAAAGGTCAGACCCCAGTCCACCTGGCTGCCGACATAGACATCGGCCATCGTGAAGCGGCTGCCGCAGACATAGTCGTGGCCGGCAAAGTGGCCGCGCAGCGTGCCCAGCGTGCGGTCAAAGCTGCCGAAGCCGACCATGCCCTCGCGCTCTTTCGGCACGTCCCAGCCCATCGACTTGCCCAGGATCGCCTGTTCCACCGGACCGGCGGCGAAGAACATCCAGCGCAGGTAATCGGCCAGTTCCGCGTCCGATGGCAGCAGGCCCGCTTCGGGCTTTGCCTCGGCCAGATAGGCGCAGATGGCGGCGCATTCGCTCACCACCCGGTCGCCCGTTTCGGAGTGGTGGATGATGGTCGGCACCTTGCCCATCGGGTTGGCGGCCAGCAGCGCGGCGGGCTTGTCCGCCCAGTCGACCAGCACCTGCTCATAATCGGCCCCGGCTTCGTGCAAGGCCCAGCGGGCGATCTGGCCGCGGCTCATCGGGTTGGTGAAGAAGGTGTAGGCGGCCATGAATCGACTCCCTTTGATTAAGAACAAATGCGGAACATGCGCCGCCGCCTGGCCAGGGTCAAGCCCGGGCTACTTGCCGCCGACAAGGCTGAACATTGCGCCTTGCGGATCCATGCCCTGGATGATCCAGTCATCGCCCGGAACCTGCATCGGGCCGTTGAACACGTGGCCGCCGCCAGCCTCTACCGCAGCCTTTGCCGCTTCGATGGAGGCGACGCGGAAATAGTGGCTCCATGCCGTAGCCGGCACCTGCGGCATCATGGGCATGATCGCGCCGATGGGGACGCCATCGTGATCGATGAACTGGTATGTGCCGTATTCGCCCATGTCCATGGAATCGGGCAGGCCCCAGCCGAACAGGCCGGTGTAAAAGGCAATGGCCTTGTCTGCGTTCCCCGCCATCAGCTCGTTCCAGCTGCACCGGCCCAGCGTTTCATAGCGGGCAAAGGCGGTGCTTTCGCCGCCGCCGGGGGGCGGGGTGGGGGTCATGATATAGAACGGCGCGCCGCAGCAGTCGGCAACCATGGCGATGCGTCCCGCACCCGGAACGTCGCGCGCCGGCATCAGCATCTTGCCGCCCACCGCTTCGATGGCGATGACGCTGGCATCGACATCATCGACGCCGACATAGCCCAGCCAGCACGGCCGGGCGCCGTGTTCGCACATATCATCGGTAAGCGTCAGGACGCCGCCGGTCATGCCGCCATCGGTATTGGCGATGAAGCCATAGCCACCGGTTTTCGAGCTGCCGGGCGTGATCGTCCAGCCGACGACCTTTTCGTAGAACGCCTTGGCGCCCTCGGCATCGCTCGTCATCAGTTCGTACCAGATCCAGCTGCCTTGCAATGTGGCCATGGCGAATGCTCCTTCAGGACTTAAGGTGGACCAGCGGGGTGAAGCCGCTGTAGATCATGCGTTTGCCGTCGAAGACGGGCTTGGCCGGATCCTGCATCGCCTCGAAGCGCGGATCGGCCATGGCTGACTGGTTGCCGGCATCGCGGGTGGCCTTGTCGGGCCAGACGATCCAGCTGAACACCACGTTTTCATCGCCCTCGGCCTTCACCGCCTTGAAGAAATCGGTGGTGTGGCCGCGCATCATGTCATCGCCCCAGGTCTCCATCACCTCGAGCGCGCCGTATTCAAGGAAGATCGGCGCCGCCGCCTCGGCCATCGCCTTGTAGGCCTCGCGATCCGCGGTCTTCACCGCGATCAGGTATCCGTCGATGTAGCTCATGTCCGTCTCCCGTGTGTCAGACCAGGCGCTCAAGCACGCCCTTGCGCTTGACGATGTTCTTGTAATCCCACTGCACGTCGCGCGACCGGGCGAGCCAGCGGCGCAGGTCGGCAAGGTTGATGCCATCGGCGGTGACAAAGCGCGCATCGGCCGCCTTGAACTTGCCTTCGGAACGCAGGCCCGGCTCGTCGAATCCCTGTCCGCTCCAGAACAGCAGGCGCATGCCGTCCTTCAGGCGCGAATAGCCGACGATGGGATTGCCATCAAGGAACCACACCGGATGGGCGTGCCACACCCTGGCTTCCGCATCGGGCAGCGCCGCGTCGATCTCCCGCCGCAGCACGGCGCAAATGGCCTGATCGCCCGGCGCCAGCTGCGCGTCATAGGCGTCGATCTGGGCAGAGCCGCTCATTCGCAGGCTCCGGCGTCGGCTCCTGCCATGGCAGCGGTGTCCATCCAGAACGGCTCCCACACGTGATCGTCCGGATCGGTAATGGTGCGCTGGAACATGAAGCCGTGGTCTTCGGGCGGATTGACGTCCGCCGTTCCGCCGTGGGCTGCGCCAGCCTCGACCAGGCGGTTGACCTCGTCCTTGCTGTCGACCGCCAGCGCGAGCGACACTTCGCTGCTGCCGCGCGGGCAGATCGGGCGGGTGGTGAAGCCCTGCCACTTCGCATGGCTGAGGATCATCACGTAGATCGCCTCGCTCCACACCATGCAGGCGCCGGCATCATCGCTGAAGGCCGGGTTGCGCGTGAAGCCGAGCGCTTCGTAAAAGGCGATGGAGCGCGCAAGATCGCTGACCGGCAGGTTGACGAAGATCATGCGGCTCATTGTTTCGTGTCCTTCTCACCGGCGTTGAAAAGCATTTCGAAATAGCGCCGCAGATGCATGAGCGCTTCGCGGGCAGTTTCCGCGCAGGAATCGCCCGATTGGGTTTTCGCAACGACGAATGACCCCTGGATGACCACCTGGACGTGCCGGGCGAGCCCTTCTGCGGTGACGCCGCGCACGCCGCGCTGGGCGATCGCCTGTTCCAGATCGTCCACCAGCGCGCCGGCGTTGCCCATGATGCTCGCCTCGCAAGCCACGCGGATCGCGGCGGAAGACCGGAAGGCTTCCTGCACCATGGTGCCGGCAACACAGGTGAAGCCTTCGACCGGCCCGCCGATCAGCGCGATGCGAAAATCGATATAGCCCAGCACCCGGTCCACCGGATCGGCGTGGTGGTGATAGGGCGCGGCTGCGAAGAAGCCGGATGTGCTGGCCGACCAGTATTCCGCCGCCGCCACGCCGAGGGCTTCCTTGCTGGGGAAGTGGTGAAAGAACGCGCCTTTGGTAACCCCGGCGTCCTTGCACAGGTCATCCACGCTGGTCGCCGCATAGCCCTTTGCCCGAACCAGCTTCACCGCCGCTTCCAGCAGCTTGTCCCGCGCGGTGACCGGCGTGGGCCTGAAGGAACGATTCGGGATCATGGGTTCAGGCATACCAACCGGTCGGTATTGAGTCAAACTGAGGGTCGGGACCTAGGTGTTAACACCTTGTTTGCTGCTTGAGCTTACAACCCGGCCATGCGGCTTTGGCGTCTGATCCGGTCATTTCTGGCAGCCATTCTGCTCGTCGGGGCAGGGGCGAGCGCGCATGCCTCTGAAATAAAATCCCAAATCTGCGTGGCGAAGGTGCTGCCGGGGCAGAGCACCGATCAGGTCATCGCTGATCGCAAGGCCTTCGATTGCACCACGCCGCAAGGGCGGATGGGCGCCGGTGATTTCGTTACCGAGATCAGATTTGCTGAAACGGCGGCGACCAATTCCCAACCTCTTGCCCTGCGACTGCCCTCGGTCTGGCAGGACAGCGCACGCATCCGCTTCCGCTATGCCGATGGCAGCGAAGCCTTTGCGGATTTCTCGTCCGAAACGGCGCGCCGGTTCCTGACTGTCGGCGCGATCTTTGAGGTTGAGGTGCCGTGGCGGGCATCGCCGCTGCGCCAGATCTTCATCGAAACCAGGGGATCGGCCAACCTGCGCGGTGTGGTCGTCGGCCCGGAACTGGTGACGGTGGAGGAATCGCACCGCATGAAGCTCGTCCTGACGGCAATCTATGCCGCCTTTGCCGGGCTGGCGGGGGCGTTGCTGATCTACAACCTGTCGCTGTGGTTTGCCCTGCGCAGCGATTTCCTGCTCGACTATTGCATGATGGTCATCTCGCTGACGGCCTATACCTTCTCGTCATCCGGCTATCTGTCGATGATGACTTCGGCTGTGGCGAACAATGACCGGTTGCGGCTGAACTATGTGCTGCTGGCCTGCACCGGGGTGTTTGCCGTCCGCTTCGTGCGCAATTTCTTTGGCCGCGATCTGTTTCCGCCGCTGCTGGTCAGCCTGTCGCGGGCCACGTGCTGGGCGGCGCTGACCTCTGCGCTGCTGTTTGCGATCTTCGCGCCGTTCCAGATAAAGTTCCTCGACAAGGCTTACTTCGTCCTGCTGAGCTCGCTGCTTTTCGCCGGCATCCCGATGATGTTCCACGCCTTGAAGGAGAAGGCACCTTATGCGCGGATGTTCCTTTTCGCCTGGTCCGCGCCGCTGGTCATCTCGTTGCTGCGTTCGGCCTATGGCTTCGGGCTGGTGCCCTATTCGATCCTGCTGGATAACAGCAACCTGATCGCCATGTCGGCGGAATCGCTGCTCAGCGCGGTTATGGTCACGTCGCGGCTGCGCATTCTGGCGACCGAGCGCGACGATGCCCGCGAAGGCGAAATCAACGCGCGCCGCCTGGCCGCGACCGATCCGCTGACCGGTCTGCTCAACCGCCGCGCCTTCCTGGACATGGCCATCGGCCGCAAGGCGCAGCAGCGGCTGTTGCTGATCGACATAGACCACTTCAAGGCGGTGAACGATCGGCTGGGCCACGAAGCGGGCGACCGGGTTCTGGCCGCAGTCGCACAGGCCATTCAGGACGTGCGCCCGCAACGCAGCCTTGCCGTGCGGCTGGGGGGTGAGGAGTTCGCCCTGCTGATGCCGCGCGCCCACGCCAGCCAGTGCCCACCGGAGGTCTTGCTTAAGGCGGTGCGCGAAGCGGTCATGCCGCAGAATCTGAAGGTTACCGTCTCCATCGGCTATTCCGAGGGGCAGATTTCCAGCGAGAGCGACTGGAAGCGGCTCTACCGGCTGGCCGACGCCGCGCTCTATCGCGCGAAGGCAGACGGGCGCGATCGCGCCTGCCACGCCACCGATTTCCGCTCCGCCGCCTGAGGGGCGTCAGCCTATACCCAGTTTCCGGGCGGTCGCATCCTCGCGTTCGGCCAGCGCTTGCCAGGCGGGGCGAGCGGCCACGCGGCCATACCAGGCCGCCGTGCGCGGATAGCGGACCGGGTCCGGTCCATGCCCGACATAGGCAAGCGACCGCAGGACCGAGGCAATCGCGATATCGGCGATGGAAAAATCGCCCGCCAGCCAGCCGCCATCGGAAACCTGCGCTTCAAGGTAGTCGAGATAGCGCGGCAGTTCCGCTTCGCCCTGCAGCGCCACGGCCTCGTCATAGGGGCGCTTCAGCAAGCGCGGCCCGACCAGGCGGTTGAACAGGATCTTCCCGCCAGCGCCGAACAGCACGGTATCGGCAAATTCCTCAAGCCAGATCACCGTGCCGCGGGCCTGCGGATCGGCGGGCAGCAGCGCGGGAGCAGGGTGCTTCGCCTCCATGTAGTGAAAAATCGCCGAGGAATCGGTGAGCGTGTAATCGCCGTCGCGCATCGCGGGGATTTTTCCAAAGGGGCTGGCGGCAAGAAAATCCGGATCGTCCGTGCCGGGGCTGGTGCCGGCAAGGCGGCAATCCAGCCCTTTCTCCCCCGCGGCAAGCATCACCTTGCGGACAAACGGCGAAAGCAGCGCGCCATAAACGATCATCGCAGGCTCCAATCAGTAGCAAATTGCAACCAAAACTGTATTGCAGCGCAGCGCGTGTGTCTATAGGCGCATCTGCGTCATGACCGACTTGCCAAACATCCAGGCCGGCACCGCCGGCACCACCGTCCTCGAAGCGCCCGACCGCGAACTTGATGTTCGTGAGACGTTCGGCATCGATATCGACATGAAAGTTCCGGCCTTTTCGCAGGCCGATGAACGCACGCCCGATGTTGATGAAGCCTATGTCTTCGATCCGGACACGACGCTGGCGATCCTTGCGGGCTTTGCCTTCAATCGCCGCGTGATCGTGCAGGGCTATCACGGCACCGGCAAGTCGACGCACATCGAACAGGTGGCTGCGCGGCTCAACTGGCCCTGCGTGCGCATCAACCTGGACGCGCACATCAGCCGTATCGACCTGATCGGCCGCGATGCCATTGTCCTGCGCGATGGCCTGCAAGTCACCGAATTCCGCGAAGGCCTTCTGCCCTGGGCGCTGCAGCACCCGGTGGCGCTGGTGTTCGACGAGTACGACGCCGGCCGTCCGGACGTGATGTTCGTGATCCAGCGCGTGCTGGAAACCGAAGGCAAGCTGACCCTGCTCGATCAGAACCGGGTGATCCGTCCCAACCGGAACTTCCGCTTGTTCGCGACGGCAAACACCGTTGGCCTTGGCGACACCTCGGGCCTCTATCACGGCACCCAGGCGATCAACCAGGCGCAGATGGACCGCTGGAACATCGTCGTCGCGCTGAACTATCTGCCCGCGCAGGTGGAAAGCGAAATCGTGCTCAAGAAGGTGACCGACGCCGCCCCGGAAGTGGTGGCCAACATGGTCAAGGTGGCGGACCTTACCCGCCACGGTTTCATCAACGGCGATATTTCCACCGTGATGAGCCCGCGCACCGTCATCACCTGGGCGCAGAACACCGCGATCTTCAAGGATCCGGGCTTCGCCTTCCGCCTCTCGTTCCTCAACAAGTGCGATGAGACGGAACGTATGCTGGTGGCCGAATACTACCAGCGCGTCTTCGGCAAGGACCTGCCGGAAAGCGTGGTCGGAAAGGGGTGAGCCTTCCGGCGCTCCTGCTCGCATTGGCATCGCTTGCGCCGGCCGGGCCGGGGCAGGCGACCGATGCCTTCCCGGCTGAATCCTCTACGCAGACGCAGTTCTACACCGAACTGGAAGACGCCGATTTCATTCTGGAATCGACCGTCGCCGAAGCGCGCGCCAGCGGGCGCTATGCCGTGATCGTCTTCGGCGCCGACTGGTGCCACGACAGCCGCGCGCTGGCCCGGGTGCTGACCTCTCCGGCCTTCGAAGCGCGCTTCGGCAAGCGCTTCACCGTCGCCTTCATCGATGTTGGCGAACCCAAGATCGACAAGGGCCGCAACCTCGATCTGGTCGACCGGCTGGGCGTGAAGAACCTGCGCTCAACCCCGGCGCTGTTCGTCCTGTCGGGCAAGGGCAAGCGGCTCAACAGCCCGAAGGACGCCCGATCCTGGCGCAACGCCGACAGCCGCGGCGAAGCGGCCATCCTCGGCTGGTTCGATACGTTTCTGGCTGGACGAAAACGCTAGTTCCTCCCCATTTTCACGTCGTGCAAATGGGGAGGTGGCGCGCCCGCAGGGCGTGACGGAGGGGTGTTGCCCAGCCGCGCTACCCCTCCGTCAGTCGCTTCGCGCCTGCCACCTCCCCATTTGGCTTCGCAAAATGGGGAGGGATACGTGGTTCATGGCACCACGAGATACTTCTCGCCGGTCGCCTTGGCGTTATAGGCCAGTACCGTGTCCCGCTCCAGCATCTCGGCCAGGCCGATGCGCGTCTTGTACGTGCTGGCGAAGGTCGTGGTCAGCCCGCTGATGACCTTGCCGGCAAGGCGCATCTGGCCTTCCACGCCCTGCGCCGCGAGGAACGGGATCAGCAGCCAGCCGGACAGGTCCCAGACAAAGCCGAAGCTGCGGTTGATCACCGTCGGGCTCATGTCGAGCGCGCCGTAGATGTAGACCTTCTTGCGCACGGCCGAGCCGTAGCGGCTGTATTCGGCGTTTTTAGAGGCAACCTGCTCCATCGCCGCCAGGATCATGGAGGCCATGGTGCCGCCGCCGATGGCATCGAAGCCCAGCATGGCGCCGGTTGCCTCGATCGCCTCGACCAGCTTGGTCATGAAGCCGTCCTTGGAACTGTCGATGATGTGCTCCGCGCCGATGCCTTTCAGGATTGCCACCTGCTCATCCGAGCGCACGATGTTGACCAGCGGAATGCCCTCGGCCTGGCACAGCTTGACCAGCATCTGTCCCAGGTTCGATGCTGCCGCCGTGTGGATCAGGCCGGTGTAGCCATCGGCGCGCATCGTTTCGACAAAGCCCAGCGCGGTCAGCGGATTGACGAAGGCGGCCGCGCCCTGTTCGGCGGTAATGCCTTCGGGCAGCGGAATGCAGCCGCGCGCATCGGTGAGCGAATGGGTGGCGTAAAGCGATCCCGACCGGCAGGCGACGCGTTTGCCAATCAGGCTCTGTGCATAGGGATCGTCGCCCGCCGCGATCACGATGCCGCTGCCTTCGGAGCCGACGGGCAGGCTTTCACCAACCCGGGCCTGCATGGCGCGGAACGCTGGGGCCGGCATGTCAGCCACCAGCTTGCCGGGGCTGTACAGCGCGTTCGCCAGATCCGCCGGGCCGAACAGCAGGCCCAGATCGGACGGGTTGATCGGGGATGCCTCCACCTTGACCAGCACTTCGCTGCCCTTGGGGTCGGCAAAGGTGTGGTCCTTTACCTCCACGGTCAGCTTGCCATCGGCGCCCAAGGTGGTGGTGATCTGCTGGCCTGCGGTGGTCATTCCTGTTCTCCCGGATAGCGTGCCTTAACGAAATAGAGCCCTTCTGGCGGCGCGTTGAGGCCCAAGGCTCCACGGTCGCGCGCTTCGAGCGCTTGTGCAACCTGTTCTTCCTGCCAGCGGCCCATGCCGACCAGCACCAGACAGCCCACCATCGAGCGCACCTGATGGTGCAGGAAGCTGCGCGCCGCAGCCTCGATCTGCACGTGATCGCCGATCCGCGTCACGTCGAGCCGGTCGAGCGATTTTAGCGGAGAGGCGGCCTGGCAATGGACCGAGCGGAAGGTGGTGAAATCGTGCGTGCCGACCAGCGCTTGGCCCGCGCGGTGCATGGCCTCGGCATCGAGCGGCTGCGGCACCTGCCATGCGTGATGGCGCTCCAGCGTCAAGGGCGCGCGGCGGTTGGCGATGCGGTAGATATAGGCGCGGCCAATGCAGGAAAAACGCGCGTGCCAGTCCTCCGGCACCACCTCGCAAGCCGTAACCGCCACCCGCGCCGGACGCATCCGGGCGTTGAGCGCTTCCATCAGGCGGAACGGATCGAAGGGCTTGGCGATGTCGACATGCGCCCGCATCGCGACCGCGTGGACGCCCGCATCGGTGCGCCCGGCGGCATGCATGATCACCGCCTCTCCGGTGACGGCATGGGCCGCATCCTCCACCGTCTGCTGCACCGAAGGCCCGTGCGCCTGCCGCTGCAGGCCCATGAATTCGGTGCCGTCAAATTCGAGGGTGAGGGCGAAGCGGGTCATTTTGCGGGGCTAGGGCAGAGCGCGGCCTTCGACAAGCTCAGGCTGAGCGGAACTCGGGATTGCCGCAATGCCATACTCCGCTCACCCTGAGCCTGTCGAAGGGTGTCGCGCGGCGCTCAGTCAATACGCGTCCCCGCCGGAACCGGCCGCCCGCGCAGCAGGTCTGCCGTGGGCATGGCGGGCCGCCCGGCGCGCTGGATCAGCGTCGGGCGCAAGGCGCCGAACGCGCAGGCGATGGTCAGTTCGTCGTCCAGCGTCGTGCCCGGCGCGCCGGCGCGGTTGACGACCTCCGCCTCGATCACGCGGTAACGTTCGCCGTCGAGTTCGAACCAGGCGATCGGATGGAAGGCGCGCACCTGCCGCTCGGCCAGTTCGGCGTCGTGGTGGAAGTTGAGCCGCGTCTCCGCCTTGTCGATCTTCTTGGCATAGGTCACGCCTTCGATCGGCTGCGGCCGGGCGGGATGGGCGTCAAGATCCGCCAGCACGTCGACCATCGCCTGCGCACCCAGTTCCGCCAGTTCGGCGGTGAGCGCGGTGCCGGTCTTGCCGTCCACCTCGGTCTTCACCTCCTTGCGCACGGGGCCGGTATCTAGGCCCGCTTCCATCTGCATGATGCCCACGCCCGTCAGCAGATCGCCCGCCAGGATTGCCCGCTGCACCGGCGCCGCCCCGCGCCAGCGCGGCAGCAGCGATCCGTGGACATTGAGGCAGCCATGGCGCGGCGCATCGAGCACCGGCTGCGGCAGGATCAGGCCATAGGCGGCCACAACCGCAACGTCGGCGTCGAGCGCGGCAAAGTCCGCCTGCGCTTCCAGATCGCGGAGCGTTGTCGGCGTACGCACTTCAATCCCCAGTTCCTGCGCGGCGAGGTGGACGGGCGAGGGGGTCAGCTCCTTGCCGCGACGACCGCCGGGGCGGGGCGGCTGGCTGTAGGCCGCCACCACATCGTGCCCGGCTGCCACCAGCGCCCTCAGCACCGGAACGGCGAACTGTGGAGTTCCCATGAAAACGATACGCAAGATAGCCAAACTCCGCTCACCCTGAGCCTGTCCAAGGGTGCCGCGCTAGGGCTTCGACAAGCTCAGCCTGAGCGGATATAGGGCCTCGCATGGCATCGCAAGAGATCGAGGACCTGAGCGCCGCATTGGCCCGCCTGCCCGGCCTGGGCCCGCGTTCGGCGCGGCGCGCCGTGCTGTGGCTTGTCAAACGCCGCGAAACCGCGCTGGTGCAGCTGCTGGGCGCACTGGAGCAGGTGCAGGAACGACTGGTGGAATGCCAGACCTGCGGCAATGTCGATACGTCAAACCCCTGCGGCGTGTGCACCGATCCGCGCCGCGATGCCCGCTCGCTTTGCGTGGTAGAGGACGTGGCCGACCTTTGGGCGCTCGACCGGGCGAAGCTGTTCACCGGGCGCTACCACGTGCTTGGCGGGCGGCTTTCGGCGCTGGAAGGCGTTCGGCCGGAAGACCTGTCGATCGGCAAATTGCTCGAACGGGTTGAGGCGGGCGGCATCGACGAGGTGGTCCTTGCCATGAACGCCACGCTGGAAGGCCAGACCACCGCGCACTACATCGCCGAGCGGCTGGAAGGCCTGCCGGTGCGCATCACCCAGCTGGCCCACGGCCTGCCGGTGGGGGGTGAGCTCGATTACCTCGATGAGGGCACTTTGGCACAGGCACTGCGCGCGCGGCGACCAGTGGGTTGAGATTCGCGAATTAGGCCCCTATCTGGCCCCCATGGCTATTCTCCCGATCCGCGAAATCCCCGATCCGATCCTCAAGCAGGTGTCCGTTCCGGTCGACAACTTCGACGACCAGCTGAAGACGCTCGTCGCCGACATGTTCGAGACGATGTACGACGCCCCCGGCATCGGCCTCGCCGCCGTTCAGGTGGGCGTGCCGATCCGCCTGCTGGTGATCGATCTCCAGCCGGACGATCCCGATGCGGAACCGGAAGTCTGCACCGCCCACGGCGGCCATCACCACACGCACCAGCCGACGCTGAAAGAGCCGCGCGTGTTCATCAATCCCGAAATTCTTGAGGAATCGGAAGATCATACGATCTATTCCGAGGGTTGTCTCTCAGTTCCGGAAATCTATGCCGAGGTCGAACGCCCCAGCCGCATCAAGGCGCGCTGGCAGGATATCGACGGCAAGGTCCATGAAGAGGAAATCGACGGCCTGCTCGCCACCTGCCTGCAGCACGAGATGGATCACCTCGAAGGCGTGGTCTTCATCGATCACCTGTCGCGCCTGAAACGCCAGATGGCGATCAAGAAGCTGGAAAAGCTGCGCAAGGTGGCTTGATCGCCCGGCGAATTGCGATAAGTTCCCATTTCGTTCTCTTGGGGACTCGCGGTGGATAGTTCGGTTTTCATCATTGTCGCGCTGCTGGTCGGGCTTGGGCTCGGCTGGTTTTTCGGCGCGCGTCCCGCGGCAGATCTGCGCACGCGCCTTGGCGAGGCTGAAAGCGCGGCCAAATCGCGCGAGGAGGATTTTCGCCGCGCGATCAAGGAACTGGGCGACGCTTCGATCCGCGTTGCCACGCTGGAGGCAAACGCCGCCGCGTTCGAGGAAACCAAGCGCTCGCTGGTAGAGGCGCAGGAAAGCCTGAAAAAGGAATTCGAAGCCGCCGGCGCGAAGATCCTGGGGCAGGCACAGGCGCAGCTTATCGAACGCGCCGAACAGCGCTTTACCGAAAGCGAAAAGCAAAGCGCGGAACGCCTGAAGGCCTTGCTCGCCCCGGTCGACCAGCGGCTCAAGTCCTATGAAGAGCAGGTCGGCGCGCTGGAAAAGCAG
>JBJTLW010000072.1:0-10437 GCA_046063225.1 Novosphingobium sp.
CATCCACAGTTCCGCCCAGCGCGCGGCAAGCGGGACATTGGCATAGGCACCGCTGGGCGGGGCCGGCTCCACCGCCACCTGCCGCCAGTCCGCCCCCAGTTCCATCGCCGCGATCTGCGGCAGCAGGGTGGAAACGCCCTGTCCCATCTCAAGCTGCGGCACGGCGACGGAAACCATGCCGTCCTTGGATATCTTCAGCCAGGCGCCAAAGGCCCATTCGCCCTCGCGCGGTTCCAGCGGCAGGGGAAAGGTGCGCGGCATCAGCGCATAGGCGACGATCAAGCCGCCGCCGACGGCTGCCCCGGTAAGAAGTCCGCGTCTTGAAACCATTACTGGTTATCAAGCCATGTCAGCACGCGTCTGGCAATGGCGGTAAAGGCCTGTCCTTCGGGACTATCCCCCATTGCCGGCGGTTCACCGGCATCGCTGCCCTGCCGGATCTTCATGGTCAGCGGAATGCGACCGAGGAAGCTTTCGCCCAGCCGCGCCGCTTCCGCTTCGGCCCCGCCCGAACCGAAGGGATCGGACACCTCACCGCAATGCGGGCACATATAGCCCGCCATGTTCTCCACCACGCCGATCACCGGCACGCCAGCCTGGGCGAACAGCTGCATGGCGCGAGTGGCATCGATCAGGGCAAGATCCTGCGGCGTGGAAACGATCACCGCGCCCGCCGGCTTGTGCCGCTGCAGCATCGTCAGCTGCACGTCGCCGGTGCCGGGCGGCAAGTCGACGACCAGAATCTCGGTGTCGCCCCAGTCGGCGTCGATCAGCTGGCCGAGCGCGCCGCTGGCCATCGGCCCGCGCCAGGCAATCGCCTTGTCCGGCTCGATCAGGTTGCCCATCGACAGCACCCCAAGGCCATAGGGGCTTTGCACCGGGATCATCTTGCTGTCGACCGCGCGCGGTTTCACCCCTTCAGTCTTCAGCAGGCGCGGCTGCGACGGACCATAGATATCGGCATCGACCAGCCCGACCTTGCGCCCCAGTCGCGCCAAGGCGACGGCAAGGTTTGCGGAAAGCGTGGACTTACCCACCCCGCCCTTGCCCGAACCGACCGCGATGATGCGCCGCTGCGGCTTTTCCGCCGTCATCGCCACGCGCACTTCGGACACGATATCGGAAGCAAGCATCGCTTCGCGGATGGCGGCTTCGGCCCTTTCGCGTTCGACAGCGTCGAAACCGGCGACATCGACGACCACGGTGGCGACGCCGTTCGACAGGCGAACCGCCGATACGCGCGCCTGCAAGGCCTGCGGCACCAGCGCCTTCAATGCTTCGCCGTTGTCGCCCGCCATGAAATCTGCCCCGTCTTGTCGATCCGTGCGCTGCCCTTAGCCGCAGAATGGCGTGCGGGAAACAGCGATGCCCCGCGAAATGCACCGCGCGGGAATGCGGCGCAAAAATCGACGGCAAAATCGGTGGCTGGCCCTGTTATTTCCGTAGAGCGTTCCTATAACTAGCCCCATGAAGATCATAAGCGATGCAATCGCAGGGGCGCGACTGGCCATGGCCGGACGCAAATCGCCCTGGGGCTCGGGCAGTTCGGGCGGGGACGAGGGCGAAGGAACGCCGCCGCAAGGCGCTTCCGGCGATGGCCCAAGCTCTGCTCCGGACGAACCCAAAGAGGCGCCCAAGGGCCCGCGCAACCCGTGGCTGCCCCCCGCAAGCGATGAAGGCCCGCGCCGCAGCGCCAGCATCGATGACATCCTGCGCCCCAAAAAGGGTGGCGGCGGCCCCGGCGGTGGCGGCGGCGGCGGTGGTTTCGGCTTCCCGCGCCTGCCCGAGCGGCCGGATGGCAAGGGCTGGGCCAAGCCGCTGATCCTCGGCGCCGTGGCCGTGTGGCTGCTGTGGTCGACCACGCACATGCTCGATTCCAAGCAGGAAGGCATCGTCACCCGCTTCGGCCAGTATTCGCGCACCATCGGCCCCGGCGTTTCGCCAACCCTGCCCTGGCCGATCGAATCGGTGAGCGTCGAGGAAGTGACCTCGATCCGCAACGATCTGATCCCGGCGGGCGAAGACGAGAAGCTGATGCTCACCAGCGACCAGAACCTGGTCAACATTTCCTATCTGGTGCGCTAGAACATCAAGGACCTGACGCTTTACACCTTCCAGCTCGACAAGCCGAACGATTCGGTGCGCGAAGTGGCGGAGGCTGCGATGCGCGCCGCCGTCGCCGAAGTGCCGCTGAAGGACGCCATGGGCGGTTCCGGCCGTCAGGCGATCGAAAGCCAGGTGCTGCGCCGCATGCAGGAAATTCTCGACGCCTACCATTCGGGCATCCGCATCCTCGGCGTTGAAATCAAGAAGACCGACGCACCGGCCAAGGTCATCGAAGCCTTCCAGCGCGTCACCGCCGCGCAGCAGAACGCGCAGCAGGAAGTGACCAGCGCCAAGCAGTGGGCGCAGCAGGTGATCAACCAGGCGCAGGGCAACGCGGCCGAGTTCGACAAGGTTTACGAACAGTACAAGCTTGCCCCCGACGTCACCCGCCGCCGCCTCTATTACGAAACCATGGAACGCGTGCTTTCTAACAACGACAAGGTGATCATCGAATCCGGCGGGGTCACCCCATACCTGCCGCTGCCAGAGGTGCGCCGCAGCCAGCCGGCCCAGCCCGCTCAACCGCAGGGAGGCCAGTGATGCTTTCGCGTTTTTACGAAGAGCAGAAAGGCCCGTTCATCGCCGTCGTCGCGGCGGTGGTCGTGCTGCTGTCCACCATTGTCGTCGTGCCCGAAACGCAGCAGGCCGTCGTCGTCCGGCTGGGTGAGCCGGTGCGCGTGGTCAACCGCTTCCAGCCGGGGCTCGATTTCGGCCGCACCGGCGCGGGGCTGACCTGGCGCCTGCCGTTCATCGAAACCGTCATGCGCATCGACAAGCGCATGCTGACCGTGCCGATGGAGCGCCAGCAGGTGCTGTCTATCGACCAGCAGCCGCTGGAAGTGGACGCCTATGCCCGTGTGCGGATTATCGATCCGGCCAAGATGGTGCGCTCGGCCGGCTCGTCGGACCGGGTGCTCAACCAGCTGCAGCCGATCTTCTCGTCGGTGCTTCGCCAGGAACTGGGCAAGCGCACGTTCCAGTCGCTGCTGACGGCCGAGCGCGGCCAGGCGATGATCAACATCCGCAACAACCTCGACAAGCAGGCCCGCGCCTATGGTGCGCAGGTCATCGACGTGCGGATCAAGAGCGCGGACCTTCCCGCCGGCACGCCGCTGGAAAGCGCCTTTGCCCGCATGACCGCCGCCAAGGATACCGAAGCGACGACCATCATCTCGCAGGGGCAGAAGAACGCCCAGCTGATCCGCGCCGATGCTCAGGCGCAGTCGGCGCAGATCTATGCCAATTCCTTCGGCAAGGATCCGGCGTTCTACGATTTCTGGCGCGCCATGCAGAGCTACGACACGACCTTCTCCAACCAGAAGAACCCCGGCAAATCGACCATCCTGCTTTCGCCGGACAGCGATTACCTGCGCCAGTTCCGCGGAAAAGGGCAATAAGTGACGCGATTCCGGGCTGGAACCGGGATCATTCAATGTGCGTTCATCCTCTCCGGCGTGTTCTTGCCAGTGGGGACACGAATGACAGACAAAGGAAACCAGAGGACGTGAAGCCCGTGAAATATGCCTATGGAGTAACGTCGGCCCTGCTGATTGGCGGCGCCGCGATTTCGCTGGCCACCGGTGTTCCCGCCGGAGCCCAGGTTGCCCAGAACGACGCCCAGCAGATGGGCCAGATCGTGCCGCGCGCCGGCGCGCCGGGCAGCTTTGCCGAACTGACGCAGCAATTGCAGCCGGCGGTGGTCAACATTTCCACCCGCCAGAAGGTGCAGGTTCAGGCCAACAACCCGTTCGCCGGAACGCCGTTTGGCGATCTGTTCGGCGGACAGGGCGGTGGCGGCCCGCAGACCCGCGAGGCGCAGTCGCTCGGTTCCGGCTTCATCGTTTCGGCGGACGGCTATGTCGTGACGAACAACCACGTGATCAGCGCCGAAGGGCGCGGCGGCCAGGTGGAATCGATCACCGTGACCATGCCCGACGGCACCGAATACCCGGCCAAGCTGGTCGGCAAGGACGCGCAGTCGGACCTTGCCGTGCTGAAGATTTCAGCGAGCAAGCCCCTGCCCTTCGTCAAGTTCGGCGATAGCCGCAGCGCCCGCGTGGGCGACTGGGTGATCGCCATCGGCAATCCCTTTGGCCTTGGCGGCACGGTGACGGCGGGAATCATCTCGTCCGTTTATCGCAACACCGGTGCCGGCGGCGCCTATGACCGCTATCTGCAGACCGACGCCTCGATCAACCGCGGCAACTCGGGCGGCCCGCTGTTCGACATGAAGGGCCAGGTCATCGGCATCAACAACGCCATCTTCTCGCCCACCGGCGGGTCGGTTGGCATCGGCTTTGCGATCCCGGCGGAAACCGCATCGCCCATCGTCGACAAGCTGATGAAGGGCGTGGCGATCGAGCGCGGCTATCTGGGCGTCCAGATCGGCCCGGTGACCGAAGACGTCGCCGATTCGCTTGGCCTCAGCCACAACAAGGGCGAAATCATCCAGGGCGTGCAGCCGGGTGGCGGCGCTGCTGCGGCCGGCCTGCAGCCGGGTGACATCGTGCTCAAGGTCAACGGCAAGGATGTGACGCCCGAACAGACGCTGTCCTACATCGTGGCCAACACGCCGCCGGGTTCGCGCATCCCGCTCGACATCATCCGCGAAGGCAAGCGCATGACGGTGACCGCCACGGTCGGCAAGCGCCCGAGCGAGGAAGAGCTGGCGCAGCAGAACTTCGGCCAGCAGGCCGATCCGGAGGACAACCCCTTCAACCGTGACCCGCAAAAGCAGGGTGACGGCGTGGTTGAAAAGTCGCTCGGTTTCTCGGCCATCCCGCTGACCCCGCAGATCGCCAACCAGCTTGGCGCGGCCGCCGGAACGCAGGGCGTGGTGATCACCGTGGTCGACGGATCGTCGGACGCGGCCGCCAAGGGCCTGCAGCGCGGCGACATCGTGCTGACGGCAAACTACCGTCCGGTGACGACCATCGCCGGACTGGAAGCGATCATCAAGGAGGCCAAGGCCAACGGCCGCAACGCCGTGCTGCTGCGCATCCAGCGCCGTGGCCAGCCTGCCGCCTACCTGCCGATCCGCCTGCGCTGATCGGTCCGGCCTTCCGGCCAGATCGGCGCCTTCGGGCAAGAACAAGGCCCCTTCCCTTAGCTGGGAAGGGGCCTTTCTCTATGGCCTGATGCGGCGGCGACCAACCGCTGCGCGCGGGTCAGTTCTGCGGCTGCTGACCGCCACCCCGGCGCACGCGCGGCGCATCGTTGCCCGTTGCCTCGTTCAGGAAATCATCGTTGGCCGCACGCGGCGGCGGCAGGCCGGCGTCTTCGGGACGGCGGGGATCGTCACCCGGACGCGGCCGCGGGTTCTCCACCGGCTCGATCAGGTTGCCCTGCTCGTCAACGAAGGAATAGTCGCTCGGCGCGGCCATGATCATTTCGTCATCGGGTTCAAGTTGCCAGCTGGGCAGCTTGAGCTGCGTGTCGAACTTTTCGACCGGCCGCTTGGCGACGGCGTATTTCATGAACTGGGCAAAGGCGCGCGCCGGCGCGGTGCCGCCCTGCAGGCCGTGCACCGGCTTGGCATCGTCGCGGCCCATCCACACGCCGGTGGTGATGCCGCTGGAGAAGCCGAGGAACCAGCCATCCTTGTTCGACGATGTGGTGCCGGTCTTGCCGGCAACCGGGCGGCCAATCTGCGCCGCCTTGCCGGTGCCGATGTTGACGGCGGTCTGCAGCAGGTCGGTAATGCCGGCAATGACATAGCCCGGCACGATCGGCTGGGCGCTGGGCGCGGCGCGCTGATAGATGGTGCGGCCATCGGTGGTGACGACCTTGCTGATGCCATAGGGTTCAACGGGCACGCCCTTGGCGGACACCGTGGCAAAGGCGCGCGTCATGTCGATCACGCGCACTTCGGATGATCCCAGCACCATTGACGGCATGGTGTTGACCGGCGTGGTGATGCCGAAGCGCCGCGCGACATTGGCGATTGCGCCAAAGCCGACCTCGTTGCCCAGCTGCGCCGCGACGGTGTTCTTGGAATAGGCAAAGGCGGTGCGCACGTCGATCTGGCCGGCAAAACCGCCGCCCGAATTGCGCGGACTCCACCCGTCGATGGTCACCGCTTCGTCGACCACGGCATCGTCAGGCTTGTACCCGGCTTCCAGCGCGGCGAGGTAGACGAACAGCTTGAAGGCGGAGCCCGGCTGGCGCACGGCCAGCGTTGCCCGGTTGTAGTTGGAGGTGACGTAGTCGGTGCCGCCGACCATGGCGAGGATCGCCCCGTCGCGGTCCATCGACACCAGCGCACCCTGCGCGCCGCCGGGGACATTGGCAGCGATCGACTTCGTCGCCACGTCCTGCATGCCCACGTCAAGCGTGGTCCACACCTCGATCGGATCGGTGTTTTCCGGCACCAGAATATCGAGCTGCGGCAGCGCCCAATCGGTGAAGTAGCGCACCGAATTCTTGCCGCCTTCGGCCGCGAAACGGATCTGGCCGAAGTCCACCCCGTCGCGCTGTGCGGGGGTGATCGCCTCGTTCTCCACCATGGTCATCAGCACCACCTTGGCGCGGTCGGTGGCGGCCTTGGCGTCGGCCGTGGGCGAATAGTGCGACGGGGCCTTGACCAGACCGGCGATGATCGCGGCCTCGGGCAGGGTGATTTCGCTGGCGGAATGGCCGAAGAACTTGCGGCTCGCCGCATCGACGCCGTAAGCGCCGCCGCCGAAATAGACCTTGTTGAGATAAAGTTCGAGGATCTGCTCCTTCGAGAACTTCGCCTCCAGCGCCATCGACCACACCGCTTCGTTGAGCTTGCGCGTCAGCGTGCGGCTGTTGTTGAGGAACAGGTTGCGCGCCAGCTGCTGGGTGATGGTAGAGGTCGCCCGCATCGACTTGCCGCTGGTCATCGAGACATAGACCGCGCGCATCAGGCCGAGCGGATCGACACCGACGTGGCTGTAGAAGCGGCGATCCTCGACCGAGGTCATCGCCTGCTGCATGACCTTGGGAATGTCCTTCATCGGCACCCATTTGCCGTAGCTGGGCCCCATGTTGAACAGTTCGGTGCCATCGCGCGCGCGCACCAGAATGGTCTGGCCCGACTGGCTGCGCTTCAGCTCTTCGTAATTGGGGATCGACTGCATGGTGAAAGCCACCGCAACGCCAAGGAAAATCGCCCCCAGCAGCGCCAGGGCAATGGCCCAGATCATCAGCTTGCGGAACCAGCCGCGCTTGCCCTTGGACTTGCCAGCGGGTGGAGGCGGCGGCGGCGTCCCTGCGGTGCCGAACTTCTGCCGGATGGCGCTGCGTGCCATGATATGCGTCAACCCTCATCAATGGCGGAAATTCCGCCCGTCCCGATTGGCTATACTAACCGAAATGGTAGAGATGGTTAACGCCAAATTGCATGGGGGCCATCTCTTTGGCTGTCACTCCGCCCCGTCCGGCGCCTTTGGCTGAAATTCGAGGCTGGCGGAATTGATGCAATAGCGCAGCCCGCCGGCCTCGCGCGGTCCATCGGGGAAGACATGGCCAAGGTGGCCTTCGCACTTGGCGCAGCGCACTTCGGTGCGGACCATGCCGTGGGCGGTGTCGCGATGCTCATCAACCGCATCGCCATCCACCGGCGCGGTATAGCTCGGCCAGCCGGACCCGGAATTGTACTTCGTCTCGCTGGAAAACAGCGGCGCGCCGCAGCCCGCGCACGTGTACATGCCGGCCTGCTTGTTGCTTTCGTACTTGCCGGTAAAGGCGCGTTCCGTCCCTGACTGGCGCAGGATCTGGTACTGTTCGGGGGTCAGCCGTTCCCGCCATTCAGCGTCGCTGAGGTTGAGCTTTTCCGTCATCGTGTTCTCCATGCTCGCCCCTGAGCAGGCGATATGGGGTCAATGGCCGGCGATCTCAATGCAAATGTTCAACCAGCAGGACCGTGCCTTCGTGCCCGGCGATGCGCATGCGCGTGCCGGGCGCGGCGTCCGGCCCCTTGGCCAGCCATTCGCTGTCGCCATGGCGCACGCGGCCGGTGCCGCCATCGATGGCATGGGTGACCGTGACGGTATCGCCCAGCAGCCGCGCGCCGCGGTCGTTCATCGCCGGATCGGCGCTTTCGATGTCGTTGGTCATGAGCCAGCGCCGCGCCACCATGACGAGCGCGAAGGCGAGCACGGCGAACATCAGCACCTGCAGCGCCGTTGCCAGCGGCATGACCCAGACGATCAGCCCGGTGGCGACGGCGGCGGCGGCCAGCCAGATGAGGAAGAACCCCGGCGCGGCGATTTCCGCTGCGGCCAGCAGCAGACCGAGCGCCAGCCAGGTCCAGTGCGGCTCAAGGCTGTTGACCCAGTCCATCAGGCCTTCCCTCCGTCGCCCTTGCCGATGGCGTCCTTCACCAGTTCGCCGATGCCGCCGATCGATCCGATCAGCTGCGTCGCCTCGACCGGGAACAGGATGGTCTTGGCGTTGGGCGAATTGGCGAACTGGCTGACGGCGTCGGTGTACTTCTGCGCGATGAAGTAATTGAGCGCCTGGGTGCCGGACTTGGCGATCGCGTCCGAGACCATGGTGGTTGCCTTGGCTTCGGCCTCGGCCTCGCGCTCGCGGGCTTCGGCGTCGCGGAAGGCGGCTTCCTTGCGCCCTTCGGCAGACAGGATCGCGCCCTGCTTTTCGCCCTCGGCCCGCAGGATTTCCGCGGCGCGCAGGCCTTCCGCTTCAAGGATCTGGGCGCGCTTTTCGCGTTCCGCCTTCATCTGGCGGGCCATGGCGTTGGAAATGTCGGCCGGCGGGCGAATGTCCTTCACCTCGACACGGGTCAGCTTGACGCCCCAGGGCGCGGTGGCGTGATCGACCACCGAAAGCAGCCGTGCATTGATCTCGTCGCGCTTGGACAGGCTTTCATCGAGGTCCATCGACCCCATCACCGTGCGCAGGTTGGTGGTGGTGATCTGCATGATCGCGACATAGAGGTTCGACACCTCGTAAGCCGCCTTGCCGGCATCGAGCACCTGGAAGAAGACGATGGCGTCCACGCCGACCATCGCGTTGTCTTTGGTGATGATTTCCTGCCCCGGAATGTCGAGCACCTGCTCCATCATGTTGACCTTGTGGCCAACGCGATCGATGAACGGGACGATGACGTGCAACCCCGGCTGTGCTGCCAGGGTGAAACGGCCCAGCCGTTCGATCGTATAGACATAGCCCTGCCGCACCACGCGCACGCCCATCAGCAGGAAAAGAACCACCAGGACCACAAGGGCCAGCAAGGTTCCACCCATCACACTCTCCTCCATTCCGATCAGGCGCTTATGCTAGCGCAGACCCCTGCGCTAGCAAGCGGAATCGGAACAGGTCAGAGCGCGCGGTAAAGCGCCAGCAGGCGGGCAAAGGCGCGGTCGGCCTCGGCCGCGTTGTAGGACGGGGAATCGGGCACGCACCAGCCGTGATCGGCGGCATAGACCTCCACCTCGGCGGGGCGCCCGGCGGCCTTGGCGGCAGCCTTGAAGGCGTCCTTGTCGCCCGGTGCCGTGGCATCGTCGTTGCGGGCGATGGCGACGAGGAAGCTGGCCTTGGTCTGATCGAGCATGCGGTTGGGGCTGGTTGGCGTATCGCCCACCATGCCGCCGCCGTGGAACGAGGCGGCCGCCTTGACCCGGCCCGGAACGGCGGCTGCCGTGCGCACGGCCCAGGATCCGGTCATGCAATAGCCCTGCGATCCGATGCCGCGCTTCCTGTCCACCGCCTTCTGCCCATCGAGCCAGGCAACGAAGGCCTTGGCATCGCGCATGTTGGTCTGCGCGTTGACCCCGGCGATCAGCGGCTTCAGCTTTTCCTGCCCGGCGGGGGTGCGCCATTCATTGAAATTGTTGAGGATCGGCAGCTTTGAACCGCGATAATAGTGGTTCACGGCCAGCACGGCGAAGCCCTTGGCCGCAAGCCGCCGCGCGATGACGAACTTCGCCTCACGCAGGCCGGCGATATCGGGCCACAGGATCACGGCGGGATGCCTGCCGCGCGCCGGATGGACGAAAAAGGCATCGCAGGTGCCGTCTGGTGTTGGCACGTTGACCATCTGTTCGACCAGAGCCGGGCCCTTGGCCAGGGCCTCCGCGCCATAGGCGGCGAACACAGCTGCCGAACCGGCCGCGCCGAACTGCCGGCGGGAAAGCTTGGTTTCCTGCGATTTGAAAAGAGTTTCATCGCACATCAGTTATGTACTCCACACCCCGCCCGGTCAGGAGACTAGGCCGTAAACTCATAAACGGCGCCATCGAGGCGGCCGAATGGCGAACAAATCGGGCGGAGCCGCCCGCCGGGAAGGCTGGTGGCCTTTCCAAGGGCGGGTCTGGCCGAGATGGAAGCCATTCGGTCGCCCCGTAG
>JBJTLW010000073.1:0-18383 GCA_046063225.1 Novosphingobium sp.
CGTTTCGATGCGACCCTGCGTGAAAAAGGAAGCTTCCAGCGATGTTCGGCGATCGTAGGTCCGGGCAGGTTCTGCGATGAAAACGCGAACCTCACGCTGCCGGGACCGCGCCGGGATGTGGACCCGCGCGCCGATTGCTGAGGGCCATATATGTTGCATTGCGGCGAAACGCAAGAAAATTGCGCGGGCGGATAAATGGGGTAAGGTAGGCCCCATGAAGACCATCGCCGTTCTCGCCGCGCCGCTGGCGCTCACCTTCGCCTTCCCCGCTCTAGCTGCGTCGCCGCCGCCTGCTTCCCCAAGCGCCGCCGAACGCACCATGATCGCAACTGTCGATGCCGAGCAGTCCCGCCACCTCGCCTTGCTGGAGCGGCTGGTCAATCAGAACAGCGGTACGCGCAACCCGGACGGGGTGCGCAAAGTGCGCGACATGCTGGTGCCGGAGTTCGAGGCGCTGGGCTTTACCACGCGCTGGATCGCGCAGGATGCGGTCGACCGCGCCGGGCATCTGCATTTCGAGCACAAGGGCAGGAAGGGCACCAAGCGCCTGCTGCTGATCGGCCACCTTGATACGGTGTTCGAGCCGGACCACGCCTTCCAGAAGTTCGAACGCGTCAACGCCGATACGGTGAAGGGGCCGGGCGTGGGCGATGACAAGGGCGGGATCGTCACCGTGCTCGCCGCGCTGCGCGCCATGCACAAGGCGGGTACCTTGAAGGCCGCCAATATCGAGGTTGCGCTGACCGGCGACGAGGAAGAGGCGGGCCTGCCGCTGTCGATCAGCCGCGCCGATCTGATCGCGGCGGGCAAGCGCGCCGATGCCGCGCTCGACTTTGAAGGGCTCGTCGTCGCCGATGGCAAGGACATGGGCTCGGTTGCGCGGCGCTCGGCCGGCAACTGGAAGGTCACGGTCACGGCGAAGAGCGGCCATTCCAGCGGCGTGTTCTCGGCCAATAGCGGCGAAGGCGCAATCTATCCGCTGGCGCGCATCCTCACCGAATTTCGCAAGGAGCTGCCCGAACCGAACCTGACCTTCAACGTCGGGCTGGTGGCGGGCGGCATCGATGCCGTGCTGGCTCCCAACGATGCCAATGTCACGGCCAGCGGCAAGACCAACATCATCCCCGGCGCGGCCGTAGCGCGCGGCGATCTGCGCGCGCTGAGCCGGGAATCGATTGACCGGGTGGTGGCGAAGATGAAGGCCATCACCGCCCGCCCTTTTAACGGCGGCACGGCCACGTTCGAGTTCGAGGACAAGTATCCGCCAATGGCGCCGACCGACGGCAACCGCGCGCTGCTTTCCAAGCTGAACGGAGTCAACGCGACGCTGGGACTGGAGGCGATGGCCGCGCTCGATCCGCTGAAGCGCGGGGCGGGGGACGTCAGCTTCGTCGCTGCCGACGTTGACAGTCTGGCGGGTCTCGGCCCGTCGAGCGATGGCGATCACACCGCGGCCGAAACGGTCAACGTGCCGTCGATCTGGCGGCAGGCCAAGCGCGCCGCCTTGCTGATGACGCGGCTGTCGAAAGAGCCTTCGGCCAAGCGCTGATGCAGGATCTGGCCGCCACCGATGCCGCCGTGCGCCAGCTTTACGCGCGCTACACCGACGCGGTCTGGCGCAAGGATGCGGACAGCTTCGCCGCCTGTTTCGCCCCCGATGCCGAATGGCGCATTTCCGGCATGGTGATGCGCGGGCGGGACGAAATTCGCGAAACCATCGCGCGCATTCTTGGCCGGATGCACCGGGTGCTGTTCACCTATGGCGATCCGGTGATTGACCGGGTGGACGGCGCGCTGGTGTGCCGCGTCATGGTCAACGAACGGGTCGCCTGGGCGGACGGCAAGACCAACATTTCCATTGGCCGCTACTATGAGCGCCTGACGGAGGCGGAAGGGCGCCTGTGCTTTGCCTGGCGGCTGTTCGAACTGCATTATCGCGGGCCGCCCGACCTGACGGGTGACTGGTTCGACCATGCCGACTATGGCCCGCCCCCGGCCATGCCGCCGCGCGACACCCTGCCGCTCGATACGTCCTCGCAGCACTGGAACCTCGGCGGCTCGGAAGCCTAGCGCACCAGATCGCGCACCATCTGGCCGAAGTTCTGGCGCCGCCAGTGCCCCAGCAGGACGGTGTAGATCGACAGGTAATTGCGCGCCGGATCGGCGGCGACGGGTTCGAACATCGGATCGTGCGGGCCGGTCGCATGGACGCATTCGGGCAGGCGGAAGCGGATGATTTCCGGCGCGGCGAACATCCTAGCCACGCCCATCACCGCCATGTGCAGGGCAAGGTGGCGCCGCAGGTCCTCCACCGCCACGCACGGCCCGCCGTGGGCTTCGTATTGCTGGACGAAGTGGCCGAGCAGGCCGTCGATATGCTGGTCCCAGATCGAATGATGCGCGGCCGAAAGCCCGCCCCACAGCGCCGAGCCGAAGGTCAGTTGGCCCACGCGGCCCCAATCGATCAGGCCGCAGCGAACCTCGCCATCCTCACGCCAGAACCACGCGTTGTCGATGTGGCTGTTCCAGTGGTTGAGCGAGGCCAGCGCGGGGTTGGAAACCAGATAGTCACGCAGGGCGGCTTCGTGTTCGCAGACCAGCCACACGTCCGCCTCCAGCTGATCGAGGAAGGCCGGGTCGCGAATTTCGGGCGGTAACAGCTGCGGGCAGTCGCGGGCAAAGTCACGGCCTTGCTTCAATTGCTCGGCCAGTTCGGCGCGGCTGTAGCGGAAGGGATCGGCGCTGGCGGTGCCGGCATCCCACGGGAAGTGCTGTTCCACCGCCGCGCCCAGCCGGCCGGACTTGTGCGCCCCGGCAAGCGCCGCCAGCGCGCCCACACTGGCGCGGTAATAGGGCAGGGGATCGGCCATGGTCTGCCAGTCGAGGCACTTGCGGCGGTGCGGATCGATGCCGTCTGCGCCATAGGCGACGCATTCGGTGATGACCACGCCGGTGCCGCTGGCCGCGTGATAGTCGGCAAACAGGCCGCGCGGCACACGAATCGGAAAGCCGGGGCTGCGCGACAGGGCGACAAAGCGCGCCTCCCCTTCCATTTCGGTGCGCTGCCAATCGCGCCGTTCGTCATCGAAATCGCGGCTGAACTTGACGAAAAGCTCGCCTTCAAGCGCCGGTTCGGGGTGCGCGGTGGTCACGGTCAGGAACAGCTTCTTGCCCGTGCTGCCGCCGGGGCAGGGGCGCGTGGCGATGCCGGTTACGCGATTGTCCATCGCCAGCGTGCCAAAGGCGTGGAGTGCCTCGGTCAGCCAGTCGGCGCCGGCCGCGATGAACGCCTCGGGATGGGCGGGAAGGGCAATTTCGGTCGCATCGCCGGGCGCGAAGTCGATCCGCTCAGGCATCGCGCAGCCCTTCCAGCGTGCGGCCGATGCGGCGGTGGTGCCACAGCACGAGCATGTTGGTGAACACCTTGAGGAAGCCCTCGACCACGCCATCGGCAGCAAGGCGCGGGTCCTGCGAACCGGAAAGGTCAGCCAGGTCCGGTCGGCGCGAAAGCAGCAGCGCCGGCGCATCGAGCAGCAACGCGGTGCCGAGCAGGGCCAGGCTGAGATCGAAATGGTCGCTCAGCACCTGGCGAGGGATCGGAACGGCACCGCAGGCGGCGTGTTCAGCGCGGACAACGCCGAGCAGGCGGTCGGTATGGCGCGCCAGCATGTCCGGTTCGGCCGCCGAAAGGCCGCCCCAGATACCATAGGCAATGTTCATCCGGCGAACCATGCCCCAGTCGAGAAGCCCGGCGACAAGGCCGCCGTCCTCCGCGCGCTCAAACCAGGCGTTGTCGAGATTGGTGTTCCAATGGGTCAGGGCGATCAGCCGGGGATCGGCTTGGAGGAACCGGCGCAACTGCGTTTCGTGCGCCACGGCAAGGCGCACGTCCTGCTGGAACTGCGCGAGGAAACTGGGCGCGCGAACCTCGGCCGGGAACAGGTGCGGCGCGGCGGCGAGCAGCGCCGTCAGACGGGCGAAGGCCGCGTTCAAGCGCTCTTCCGGCCAGTCGAACGGCTGGTCGGCGGCGGCGGACCGGGCATCGTAAGGGAACAGCGCGTCGATCTCGGGCGCCAGCGCGCCGGTCTGGTCGGCCGCAGCCAGCCGGGCGAGCGCGCGCAGCGTCGCCTCGTAATACCGCTGCGCGTCGGGCAATTCGGAATCGCGGCACTTGCGACGGATCGGCTCGATGGGCGCCTGTCCGAAGGCAATGGTTGAGGAGATGAGCAGTCCCGTTCCGCTGGCGCCCTCGAAATCGGCGAACCAGGCTTTGGCGACTTTCACCGGGAAGGCCGGATGGCGGGCCAGACGGGCGAGCCGCACTTCGGCTTCCAGTTCATCGCGCCGCCGGTCGCGGAAGGGATCGGAAAGATCGCGGCTGAACTTGACGAACAGGCTTTCGGTGCGCCGGTCCGCGCCGGAGCCGATCACGAGGTCGACGATCGCCTTCTGCCCGCTGTTGCCTCCGCCAGCCGGTTCGCAGCGAGCGATGGCAAGCACCTCTTCGTCCGCGCTCAGGCTGCCGAAGGCGCGAAAGGCCTGCGTGAACCACGCGGCATCGCTCGCGCCAAGCGCCTGCACGGTTGCTGGAAGGGCCAGTCCCGTCCAGTCGCCAACCGCGCGGCCTGCGCTGTCGTCTGTCATCCTCTGCCCATCCATCGCCCTATCAGTCGGTCAGCGATTGCCCATGCGCAAGGCCCAAGTGCGCCGCGTGGACGATCAGACCGGATGCTGATCACCTGTTCAGCAAAAGTGTTTGACATGGGCAGGCGCTTGTCCCAACCCACGCGCAAAGATCGGGAGAATGGCATGTCTGGAAGCCTTGCTGGCAAGGTTGCGCTCGTCACGGGTGCATCATCGGGAATTGGTGCGGCAATCGCGGTTGCACTGGCTGGCGCCGGGGCCACGGTGGCGCTCTGCGCCCGGCGGGCGGACCGTCTGGCCGGCCTCGTCGCACAAATCGAGGGTGAAGGCGGCAAGGCCGTTGCCATCTCTGGCGACATGGCGGTGGAGGCCGATGCGGTGCGCGCCGTCGAGCAGACAGTCGCCCAGCTTGGCCGGATCGACATCCTGATCAATTCGGCCGGCATCATGGATTCGGGCGGCATGGAAGGCGCCAACCTCGATCGCTATCGCCAGACCATCGACATCAACCTGATGGGCACGGTCTATACCTGCGCGGCGGCGATCCCGCACATGCTGAAGCAGGGCGTGGGCGATATCATCAACATCTCCTCGCTCGCCGGGCGCAAGGGCGGGCCGATGACCAGCTCCTATTCGGCCAGCAAGCACGCGGTGAACGCGATGACCGACGGGCTGCGGCAGGAAGTGGGCAATCGCAACATTCGCGTGGCCATCTTCATGCCCGGCGCGACGCGCTCGGAAGTGGGCGATTCGATCCCCGATCCGAACTGGCGCGCCGCCATCCAGGCCCACGTCAGCAAGGACGGCGTGGTCGAGGCGGAAGAGGCGGCGTCGGTCGTGGTCTTCATGCTGTCGATGCCGCGCAACGTGAATATCTCGGAAATCAGCGTCCGTCCGACCACCGACACGACGGCCTGAGAAAAGGAAAGAGGACAATGGCAGGCAGACTGGCAGGCAAGAGCGCGATCATCACCGGCGCGGGTTCCGGCATGGGCAAGGCCATGGCGCACCGTTTCACGCAGGAAGGCGCGCAGGTTCTGCTCGCGGACATTTCCGGCGCTCAGGACGAAGTGGCCGAGGCCATCGGTTCGGCAGCCAGCGCGATCCACTGCGACGTATCGAGCGAAGAGCAGATCCAGGCGATGATCGCTGCGGCCGAAGACCGCTTCGGCAAGATCGAAGTGCTGTGCAACAACGCCGGCTTCGGCGGCGGCATGGCTCCGCTGCACAAGCAGAGCGCCGAACATTGGGACCGCATCCATTCGGTCAACGTGCGCGGCGTCTTCCTTTGCATGAAATACGGCATCATCTCGATGCTCAAGACGGGCGGCGGCTCCATCGTCAACACCGGCTCGGCTTCGGCTGTGGTCGGCTGGAAGCACCATTCGGTCTATGCCGCGGCAAAGGCCGGGGTGCATCACATGACCAAGATCGCCGCGCTGGATTATTCGGACAAGAATATCCGCGTGAACGCGATTGCGCCGGGCACGATGTGGACGGGTCTTGTCGCCGCTTCAGCCGAGCATGACGCCCCGCCCGAAGGCTATCCGGTGCTTGCCGGCATCCCGATGAACCGTTGGGGCACGGCCATGGATATCGCCAACGCCGCACTCTATTTCGCCAGCGACGAAGCGGCCTTCGTCACCGGGGTGATCCTGCCGGTCGATGGCGGCTATTCCATTGGTTTTTCAGGCATGGGTGCCGAGCGGCCGGGCGTGACAACCGCCGATCCCGAGGATCTGTGACATCGCCCTGCGGCTGGAAAAAATTGATTTTGCGGCCGAACCCGGTAACGGAGCCCATCCGTTACCAGGGGCAGGACTGATGCAGAAAAGCCGGACGGCCAGCCGAAAGCGCAATCGCGGTTTTGAGGAAACGCACCAGACGTTGATCGAAACCGCCGTGCGCCTGCTGTCGGAAAAAGGCGTCGAGGCGCTGAGCGTTTCGGCGCTGGCGCGCGAGGCGGGGCTGAACCGCACCACCGTCTATTACCATTTCCCCAGCCGTGAAGCGATGATCGCGGCGGTAAAGGTCTGGTCGACCCAGCAGCTGACGCGCGGCATGGAAGTGGACGCGCCGCAGCTTGACCGGATGGAGCGGGTCAACAATTTCGTCCTGTCCAACCCGGAACTGATCAAGCTGTGGATCGACGATTTCATTGCCCCGGGCGATATCCGCGACCGCTATCCGCGCTGGGACGAACTGGTTTCGGGGCTGGAAAGGACCCTGTCCGAGCGCTTTCCGGGCGAACCCGTCGATGCGGAGGTCTATGGCGTGATGATGCTGGCCTCGGCGATCATCGGCCCGCGCATCTTCCACAATTCGGTCTCGCCAGACAGCGATCCGGCGGAAATCTCTGCCCGGTTCGTCGCGGAGTATCATCGGCAATTGACTCGCGACGGGATTGTCCGTTAGAAAATTCGACAGACCTGTCGTAAAAGTTCGGATCGGCCTCGCCGGTCCCATGCAGCGGAGAGTGATGATGGCCCTGTTGCCCCAAGCCTATGCCGGCCTTGAACCTTTTGCCGAAGGCTGGTCGCTGCCGACCGCCGCCGAACGCGCCACCCGCCGTTCGCGCTCGACGCCGGAAGAGCGTCAGGCGTTCTACGATGCCGTCGCGCCGCTCGCCGCGCAGATCCTCGACGAACTGGATGCCAAGCCGCTGGCCGATCTGGACGCCAGCGAGCAGCGCCTGCTGAACCTGGTTCTTGCCTTCGCCCACGTCGCCCTTGCCGTCGAAATCCAGGGGCCGGACGAAGCCCAGCACACGCGCTGGCGCGACCGGATGATCGTCACGCGCTCACCCGCCGATCTGGCTGCCTGACAAGGCGCGTCAGCGGCGCGCGACCGTAACGTTGCCAAAGGCCATGGCGTTGGACGGCGCGGCCAGCATCTCGTGCGGGAAGCCCAGGGAAACGCGGCTCACCTGATCGAGTCGGTCCAACTGTCCGGCATCGAGCGTCAGGTCCAGCGCCCCCAGATTATCCTCCAGCTGCGCCGGCGTGCGCGCGCCCAGCACGGGCGAGGCCACGGCGGGGTTGGCCAGTGTCCAGGCCAGCGCAACCTGCGCGGCGCTCCGCCCGGTTTCGGCGGCGACCGCGTTCACCACCTCGGCAATGGCAAGGCTGCCTTCGTTGAGCCTGCCGGTCAGCACGTTGATGCCCTTGCGCGATCCGGTGCCGCCGCCCTGTTCAAGGTCGGCCTTTGAATACTTGCCGGTCAGCACCCCGCCGCCCAGCGGCGACCACGGGCAAACGCCAAGCCCCATTTCGCGCGCCATCGGGATGAGTTCGCGCTCCACCGTGCGTTCGATCAGGCTGTAGGAGATCTGCAGCGCGCAGAACTGCGTCCACCCCCGCAGCTCGGCAATCGCCTGCATCCGGCTCGCCTGCCAGGCCGGGGTGTCGGACAGGCCGATGTAGAGCACCTTGCCCGACCGCACGAGATCATCGAAGGCGCGCAGGATCTCGTCCACCGGCGTGCGGTAGTCCCACATGTGGAGATAGAGAAGGTCGATATAGTCGGTCTGCAAGCGGCGCAGACTGTCTTCCACCCCGCGCACCATGGACTTCCTGTGGTTGCCGCTGTTGTTGGGATCGCCGGGCCGCGTGGTGAGCGAATATTTGGTCGACAGCACCAGCCGTTCACGCCGGTCTTTCACCAGCGCGCCGAGCAGCTCTTCCGATCCGCCCATGCCGCCATAAAAGTTGGCCGTATCGATGAAGTTGCCGCCGCGATCGCAATAGATGTCGATCATCTGCGCCGCCTCCGCATCGCTGCTGCCCCAGCCGTCGGCGCGGAAGGTCATGGTGCCAAGGCACAGCGGCGATACGCGCAGGCCCGAACGGCCCAGCAGGCGATAGGAATCAAGCGACATGGCGTTTCCTCATGGTTCTGCGCTCTGGTGGACAGGGCATAGACCATGGGCGGACAATCCGCTTGCCTCTGGGCGTAACCCGGCCTGTCCCGCGCTTGCCAAGCCGGCACAGTCTACCGCACGCTTTGCAACAGACAACGACCAAACGGTCGGCAAGGCGCGAGAGGAGATCTGCGATGGCCAACCATGCCCATGACAACGCGCTGCATCGCGAGGCTCAGGCCTGGATGGACGATCCCTATGGCCATTTCGGCCACCACAACACGCGCATCCATTCGCTGGACCGTGCCGAGGTGGATGCGGTGCAGCTTGCCGCCATGCGCCAGCGGCTGGAGGAGCGGCGCGGGCAGATCCAGATGCTCGCCAAGCTGGCTGACGCGCAGGGCATTGCCGGCATCAACGGCCTTGATGACCTCGCCCCGCTGCTGATGCCGCATGACATCTATAAGAGCTACCCGGTGTCGCTGCTCGCCAGGGGGCGGTTCGATGCGCTCAACACCTGGCTGTCGCGGCTCACCCGCCACGATCCGAACGCAGTGGACGTGTCCACCTGCGATTCGATCGATTCCTGGCTGACCAAACTGCGCGAGGAAACGCCGCTTGATGTCGCCACCTCATCGGGCAGCACCGGCACCTGCTCGTTCTTCCCGAAGTCGAAGGCGGATTACCGCGTCTCGGTCATGGGGCTGCGGGTACAGCTGGCCCAGCCATTCGGCGCAGACCCCCGCCCGGGCGACATCGACGATCCGATCCACGCCATCGTCCCGCTCTACCGCGATGGCCATGCCTCGACCGGCGCCTTCCCGAAATATATCCGCGAGGCCTTCTGCAAGGGCGATGACACGAAGCTGCACACCGCCTTCGATTTCAAGATCAGCTCCGACCTGATGTGGCTGGCGGCACGCCTGCGGGCGGCGGCGGCCAAGGGCGATGCCAGCAAGGTGGATGTCCCCGCCAGCCTGCTCGCCCGGCGCGAGGAGTGGGAACGCAGCCAGGCCGAGGCGCCCGCCCGGCAGATGGCCTTCATCAACCGCATGGTCACCGAACTGACCGGCCAGCGCGTCTTCGCCATGGGCACGTCGAACATGTTCTATGCTGTCGCCAAGCGCGGGCTGGAAGAGGGCATCCGCGCCTCGTTCTCGCCTGATTCGGTGCTGATGGGCGGCGGCGGGGCCAAGGGCGTGCCCCTGCCGGATGATCTGGAAGAGGTGATCTGCAGCTTCTTCGGCTTCGAGCGCATGACATCGGGCTATGGCATGACCGAAATGAACTCGTTCGCGATCCTGTGCGAACACGATCATTACCACATGCTGCCTTGGGTGACGGTCTATCAGCTCGATCTCGACAGCGGCCAGCCTCTGCCGCGTACCGGCGTGCAAACCGGGCGCGCCGCCTTTTTCGACATGACGCAGGATTCCACCTGGGGCGGCCTCGTCACCGGCGATCTTGTCACCATCGATTGGGACAACACCTGCGCCTGCGGCCGCACGTCCGTCGCGCTGCAAAAGAAGATCAACCGCGTCAGCGAAGTGCAGGGCGGGGATGACAAGATATCCTGCGCGGCAACCCCGCAGGCGCAGGCCGAGGCGATGGATTTCCTCACCGGACTGGGAGGCTGAACGCGATGACGACACCCATTTCCTATGCCGTCCTGCGCGGGCAGGTGATCGACAGCAACCTCATCGAATTCGGCGGACGCGGCGGCGACAGCGTGTTTCTGGCGCCCGATCCGCAGTCCATCGCCAGCCGTATTCCGCTGTCCAGCCCGCGCCTGATGGAAGACCTGTACGATCTGACCTTCGACCAGATTCTCGACTATCTGGGCGAACTGGGCAGCCGGCTGGACGTGCGGCGCAACGCCTACATGCTGGAAGCGCGCGAACATTCCTATGCCACGGCGCCGACGACCAAGCCGATCATGGACGCCTTTTTCGAGCATATTGAACCGATGTTCGATCCCGCCCGGATTCGCGGCATGGTCGATTTCAACATCGGCGTGCCCTACCTCGAAGGCTGGGTGGAAAAGGAGATCAACGGCACGAAAACCGCGATCCGCGCCTACGGTGCGCGCACGCTGCACGTGGTGGCGGGCAACGGGCCGGTACTCGGTGCGCTGACCGTGCTGCGCGGCGCGGTGACGCGCAGCGACACGATCATCAAGGTGCCGTCGAACGATCCCTTCACCACCGGCGCGATTGCCCGCACCATGGTTGACATGGCGCCCGATCACCCGATCACGAAGCACCTTGCGGTCGCCTATTGGCGCGGCGGGGACGAGGTGGTGGAGAACCAGATCTACCAGCCGCACAACATCGAAAAGATTTGCGCCTGGGGCGGCTTCGCCTCGGTCAAGCATATTACCAAATACATCCAGCCGGGGATCGAGCTGATCACGCTCGATCCCAAGCGCTCGGCCTCCATCGTCGGTGCGGACGGGCTGGAAACCGACGACCTGATCGAGGAAGCCGGCTGCCGCATCGCCACCGATGTCGGCGCGAACAACCAGACGGCCTGCGCCAACTGCCGCATGGTCTATGTCATGTGCGGCACCGACGATGCCGGGATCGAGAAGCTGAAAAAGCTGGGCGCGGCGACCTATGCGGCGTTCGAGCGCCTGCCCGCGGCGCTTTCGACCAAGCCCAAGCGCTACGATCCCGATCTCAAGTCGCAGGTCGACATGCTGCGGCTCAATGATGATTTCTATACCGTCTTCGGCGGGGAGCAGGGCGAAGGCGCGGTCATCGTCAGCCACACGCCCGACCGGGTGGACTTCTGGGAATACCTGGCCGACCGCACGGTCAATCTGGTGCCGGTCGACACGCTCGACGAAGTGCTCGACGTGGTCGACGCCTATACCCAGACGGTCGGCGTCTTTCCCGAAAGCCTTCGCGAAGTGGTGCGCCACAAGGGGGCGCTGCACGGCGGCCAGCGCTTCGTCGCGCTCGGCTATGCCTTCAACGGGCCGGGACTTGTCGGCCCGCAGGACGGGATCGAACCGATGCGGCGGCTGGTCAAATGGATCATCTCGGAAGAGCCGCTGCCTGGAAAGGTGAAATTCTGGGAAGCCGCAGACAGCGATATCGCGCTGGTCGCCTGATCATCAGCCCGCGATCAGTGCGTCCACGCTCGCGACGAACCACGCGCGCAGCCGCAGCCGTTCCTCGTCCGAAAGGTTCGTCAAGGGCAATTGCCGCAGATAGGTGACAAAGCCGGTCGCCAGCGCGGCGACAGCGACAGCGCGCTCGTTGGCGCGTTCGCCGCCCAGCCACTCTGCCAGCGGCGCAATCGCGTGCCGTTCTGTCACCCGCGCCGCGATCATCGCGGCTTCGGGATCGCCAGCGGCCAGTGCGATCATCACCGGCGGGCGAACCTCGCTCTCGGGCGTAAGCAGGGCATCGGCGAGAGAGGTAGCGTAGCTGTCCTTGCCCCAGTCCAGCGTCGCGCTGGCCGGCATGGCGGCGATTAGCGCGGCTTCAAACAGCCCCGCCTTCGACCCGAAATAGCGCAATAGCAGCGTGCTGCTCGTCCCCGCGATCCGGGCAATGTCGCGGATACCGGTGTGCGAGTAGCCGGTTTCGGAAAAGGCCCGCTGCGCCGCTGCCAGAATGCGCGCGCGGGTCGCCTCTGCATCGCGTTTGCGGGGTGAGTTTCCGGCCATGACCTTGCTTAGGCCGGGGATTGACAGGCTTGCAAGATGTCGACAAGTTACCAATCGATAACTTAGTGGAGATTCAGCAATGGCAACCTTCGTTCTGGTCCACGGCGGGCATCACGGCGGCTGGTGCTACAAGAAGGTGATGCGGCTGCTGCAGGCGAAGGGGCACATCGTCTACGCCCCGTCGATGACCGGCATGGGCGAACGCGATCACCTGCGCTTTCCGGGCATGAACCTGGATACCCACATCACCGATATTGTCCGCATTCTCGAGGTCGACGACCTGACCGACGTGATCCTTGTCGGCCATTCGTACGGCGGCATGATCATCACCGGCGTGGCCGACCGCGCGACCGACCGGGTGGGGCACCGCGTCTATCTCGACGCCGCCTATCCGGCCAATGGCCAGTCGCTGCTGGTCCATGCCGGCGCCAATATCGCCCCGCTTGAAGCGACAATGCGGGTGGTCGACGGGGTGGAACTGGTCGGCTTCCCGGAACACATGCCGCCGCAATTCTTCGGCATCACCGATCCCGCTGACGTTGCCTTCACCGCCGCGCGGCTCGGCCCGCAGCCCTGGGCCTGCTACACCCAGCCGCTCGTGCTGACCAACGAGGCCGCGATGCGGGCGATCCCGGAAAGCCATATCATCTGCACCTCGACCATTCCGGGCCGCGACATGGCGCTGCTGACCGCGCGGTCGCAGGGCCGCGTCTGGGACATCGACACCGGTCACGATCTGATGATCACCGAACCCGAATGGACCGCCGCCCGGCTTGAGGATGTGGCCGCCACCATGGCGTGATGCGCATGAGCGATGATTGCCGTCTGCCGCTTGCGCGCGCCGCCTGATTTGCCATGCACCGCCGGAACAAGGGAGTACAGGACATGAGCAAGCGTTACGAAGGCAAGGTTGTGGTGGTCACGGGGGCGGCCGGCGGGCTGGGCCGCGCGCTGGCGCTGGGCTATGCCCGCGAAGGCGGCGAACTGGTGATCCTCGACATTCAGCCGGCCGGGCTGGAAGAAACCGCTGCCATGGTCCGCGAACTTGGCGCGAAGTGCACCACCTATGAAATCGATCTGAGCAAGGAAGAGCAGATTGAATCGGTGGGCGCGGCGATCTGCGCGGCCTTTCCCAAGGTCCACGTGCTCTACAACAACGCCGGACTGGCCTATGGCGAAGTGAATACGCCGATCGATCGCGTGCCGCTCGACCGGTTCCAGTTCTTCCTCATGGTCAACACGCTGGCGCCGCTCTATTTCGCCCGCGCGCTGCGCTCTTCGCTGGCGGCGGCCAAGGGTTGCATCATCAACCAGTCGTCGATGGCCGCCTATCAGCCGGCGGTGGTCTACGGCGTGACCAAGGCGGCGCTCAACCAGATGACCTGGGGCATGGCGCGGCTGTTCGGCGCGGAAGGGATCCGCGTGGTCGCCGTGGCGCCGGGCCTGATGGAAACGGAAGCCAGCGCCAGTTCGCTGGGCGCGGACAAGCACGCGGAAATCCGCAAGCTGCAAATGCTTCCCGATACCGGAACGCCCGACGATATCGTCAACCTAGGCCTGTTCCTCGGATCCGACGACGCGCGCTTCATCACCGCGGAGGTCATGCATTGCGATGCCGGTCACCCGTTCCGCACTTGGCGAGAATAACCGGGCGAAAATAATCGGGCGAGAATAGCCGAGCGCGAAACACTTGGCCGCGCAGTCGTGCCATGGCGGCACGGCTTAGGGGCGCATACCTAGGCGCCTGCACCTAAGCCGTCGCAGATCAGAAACAAACCGGCCCGAACTATGCTCCGCGCCGATTGACACGACCGGACTGGGGGCCAAGGTCGCTGCGAAAGGTTATCTCGGTGCATAGAATGATGTCGCAATCCCACCCCCCGCACTCCTGGTTCGATAGCTTGCGAGACTTCGCCCTGGCCTGTTCCGGCTCCTTTGCCGAGGACGAGACGCGGCGTCTGCGCGAAGCGTTCGGCCTTATCCATGCAGCACCTGCCGCTTCGCTTCTGGCCGGGGTCGCGGTGCCCGACCGGGCCGGGTTCGAATTTCTGGTGCAGGCGGGGGCGGCGGAAAGCGCGGCGCTGTCGCTGCTGGGCGGCGATGCCGGCTTCATGCTGTCGCGCGGGCCGGAAGGGCGGTTTCTCGCCTCGGTAATCCTGCCGGGACGGCTCGAGGAATCGAGCGCCGGGGCCGAAACCGCGGCCCTTGCCCTGATGGCCGCGCTGGCTGTCGGCCTGCAGGACGTGGCCCTGCCCTTTGCCGATTGGAGCGATCGGGCCGATCAGGCCTCGCTGCGCCTGAACTGAACTCAGGCGGTGCCCGTTTCGCCGGCCAGCAAGGCGGGATCAATGCCCTCAGCGCGCCAGGTCGCGTGCCACCGACCGGCGGCCCGCGTCTCCCACAGCACGGAGGTATGCCCCTCTGCGGCGTACCAGCCGTGGTGCCGCATCTCGTTGTCGAGCTGCCCCGCACCCCATCCGGCATAGCCGAGCGCCATCAGCCAGCGCTGCGGGCCGCGCCCTTCGGCGATGGCGCGCAGCAGATCGAGCGAGGCGGAGACCATGCCCAGCGGCCCGGCATCGAGCGAAGCTTCATCCTGCCAGTCAGGCGAATGCAGCACGAAACCGCGCGACGGTTCCACCGGCCCGCCATCGTGAACCGGCGCATCGGGGGCATGGCCGGGATCGATATCAAGCTCGCGCAGGATTTCGTGCAGGCCCAGATTTTCACGGAGATGGCCGATGCCGATGCCGAAGGCGCCTTCCTCGTCATGGCGGACAAGCGCGATCACGGAATGGTCGAAACGCGGATCGCCCATGCCGGGCAGGGCCAGCAAGAGGCGGCCGGAAAGGTATCTGGCCTCGGTCATGGCGTGAAGGCTAACCCAGTCGCGCGGCCGGATGAAGGGAAATCATGCCTGGCCCGGTCGCTTCAGCGCCGTGGCCGCACGACGCAGCGGAAACCGATGTGGCTGGTTGAGGTGTCGATCATTTCCGGATGGCGCGCCGCCGGGCGGAATCGCTGGCAGTGGTTGACCGCGCACAGGTGCGATCCACCTTTCAGCACCTTGCGGCCGATGCGCACACCGGGCTGGCCGGGATCGAAGCTGTCGACCAGCTTGCCGCCGCGCGGATTGCTGACGGCGCAGCAGGCCTGACCGGGCTTCTTCTTTTTCTGCCCGGCCTTTGGCGGCGCGTCGCTCCACCAGTCGGCGGTCCATTCCCAGACGTTGCCGATCATGTCGTACAGGCCAAAACCGTTGGCATCGAAGCTGCGCACCGGCGACGTGCGTTCCCAGCCGTCGTCCATGGTGTTGGAAAAGGGGAACAGTCCCTGCCAGTAATTGGCCATCATGCGCCCGTCAGGAGCCAGTTCGTCGCCCCAGGCGAATTCCTTGCCTTCCAGCCCGCCTCGCGCGGCAAATTCGTGTTCGGCCTCGGTCGGTAGCGCCTTGCCCGCCCATTTCGCATAGGCGGCAGCGTCGCCCCAGGCGACATGGACGACCGGGTGGTCCCAGAGGTCGAGAGCATCGAGATCGCTGTCCGGCCCATAGGGATGGCGCCAGTCCGCACCCAGCGTGAAGCTCCACCAGTGGCCGAATTCGGTCAGCGGCACGGGCCCCGCGGTCTTGGTGAAGACCAGCGATCCGGGGTGGCACAATTCGGGCAGGATGCCGGGATAGTCCTTTGGGTCCGGGGCGATCTCGGCCTCGGTCACATGGCCGGTCGCGGCCACGAATTCGGCAAATTCGCGGTTGGTGACGGGGGCTTCGTCGATCCAGAAATCGTCCACCTTCACCGCGCGCAACGGGCGCTCCTCGGGATAGAACTGTTCAGACCCCATGATGAACGAACCGCCGGCGATGAACCGCATGCCGGGGCGGAGAGTATCCATTGCGAAGTCAGCCTTGTGTCACGAGCAGGCGGCACAGCTAGGCCAAGGACCGGCCTTGCGAAAGGCTGAAAACGAGCGACCCGGCATGGTGCGCCGCTGTCCGAATCGCGCAGGTCATCCGGAAAACTACGGCAGCCGCCCACCCGCCCGCCTTAACCAGCCCGGGCCTATGCCCTTGGATATTCGATCAAGGGATCGGCGGAGAAACTGATGAGCCGGACGTCCATTCGCTTCAAGGTTGTCGTCGCAATCGGCGCCTTGTTCTGCACGACGCTGCTGTGGGTCGCCTCAAGCACCTATGCCAACCGCCAACAGGCCGCGTCGCTCGACCAGCTGAACCGCTCGACCACGCTGCTGCGCAACCATCTTGAAGCGGACATGGGGCACGATGCCATTCGCGGCGAAGTGGTATCCATCCTTGCCTCGGCCGTTCACCGCGAAATCAACGCTGCTGAAGCCGCGACGGAGTTGCAGGCGCGGATCGCCGATTTTCGTAGCCATTACGAGCGCACCCTGGCCTTCCGGGGCGAACCGGCGATCCAGAGCGCGGCGGCCGCCGTGCGCGGCGATGTCGAAGCCTATCTTGCGGATGCGGCGGACATGGCGCGCGCCGGCGCGGCCGGTACTCCGATTGCTCCGGCCCGGTTCGAAGGCTTCATGCAGCGGTTCGAACGGCTGGAAAAGGGCATGGCCGCCATTTCCGATGCGGTGCAGGCGAACGCCGCACGCACCGCGCAAGAGGCGGAGGGCAGTGCCCGCATCGTCCTGATCGTGAACTGGCTGTGCTTCCTGCTTGTGGCGGCAACGCTGGCCGGCATCGGGCTTTTCCTGCGCCAGCACATCCTTGCGCCCATACAGCGCGTGGCCGAGACCGTGCAGCGCATTGGCGAAAACGATTTCACCTGCGAACTGCCCGATGCTGCCCGCGCGGACGAAATCGGCACTCTGGCCAGCGCGCTAGGCGATTTGCGGGCAAAGCTGCTCGCCTCCGAGGCTCGCAACAGCGAACAGGCCAAGCGCATTTGCGGCATGATCGAAGCGGTTGCCGAAAGCGGCGCGGGGCCGCAGCCGCACGCCTTTACCCATGGCGAGGCGCTGGATGGCACGCTTGCTCCGCTGGTCGAGGCGCTGCAGCGGCTGCGCGCCAAGTTGCAGGCGGTCGAAGCCGATCGTGCCGCCAAGGAGCGCGCGATGGCGCAGCAGGAAAAGGACATCGTCGAATCGATCGGCGCGGCGCTGACGCGGCTTTCCGGTGGCGATCTCCAGACCCGGATCGAAAGCAACCTCGGCGGTGCCTTCGCGCCGCTGAAGACCGATTTCAACAACGCCATTGAACGTCTTGCCGCCTCGCTCGGGGCGATCAGCGTATCGACCGAAGACCTGCTGGGAACGGCGCGCGAAATTGGCTGCGCGGTCGACGATCTGGCCGGACGAAACGAACGGCAGGCGGCGAACATCCAGCAGATCGTGGCCGACATCACGCAGGTGACCGGCGCTGTCGGCGATGCCTCGCAAGCCATCGGCACCGCGCAGACCGCCATGGACGAGGTGAATTGCGGCGTTACAAACGTGGACGCAGTGATTGCGCGGGCGGTTGCCGCGATGGACGCAATCGAAGCCTCATCGAACGCGATCGGCAAGATCATAACCCTGATCGACGGCATCGCCTTCCAGACCAACCTGCTCGCGCTCAACGCCGGGGTCGAGGCGGCCCGGGCCGGCGACGCGGGCAAGGGTTTTGCCGTTGTCGCCACGGAAGTGCGGGCACTCGCCCAGCGCTCGGCCTCGGCGGCCGCCGACATCAAGGAGCTGATTTCCGGCAGCACCGGGCAGGTGCAAAGCGGCGTCACCCTTGTGCGCGACGCCGGCACCTCACTGCGCGCCATCACGGAAAAGGTGAAGGAAATCGCCGACATCATGGAAATGGTCACCGCCAATGCGCAGCAGCAGGCCGTGACCCTGACGGAGATCGATTCAAGCGCCCAGTCGCTTGAACGCATTGCCCAGTCGAACGTGGCCGGCATCGAGGAGGTAAACGCATCGTGCCAGCAGATCGTCGATGCGACACAGCGCGTTGCCCAGCAACTGTCGGGCTTCGCGCTCACGGGAAAGGGCCATCATCGGCCAAGGGCGAAAGCGGCCTGATCGCGCGTGAACTTTCTTCATATCGCCGACCGCGACGTTTCCGGAAGTGCCGCCGATAGATATGGAAAGCGCGATTGATCGCGGAAAGGCACAGAAATCCGGTCCCATCCGGGTGTGATCAGGCAATACTGGAATAATATAGATGGCGGAGACGGAGGGATTCGA